>MFJA01000015.1:147-1030 GCA_001779055.1 Candidatus Gottesmanbacteria bacterium RBG_16_37_8 | reverse complement strand
ACCCGTAGGTTATGGGTTCAAATCCCATCTTCGGCTCCATATCGGACTTCCTGTGAACTTCTCCTGGTTGTAGCCTCAAAATCAACCTTTTTCCCAGTTCGAGCAAGGCTTTTAACCCGTTTTACGATGGCCTTGAAAGCTTTATACTACATAAGGGAGTCGAACCAATGGATGACAACGAGCTCATCACCAAAAAAGAACTTAAAAAGTTCAAAGAAATTGCACGCAAGGATTATGAAGTTGAATTAACAGACGAACAGGCCTTTGAACAAGGAAGCGCCCTAGTTTCATTCTTTGAACGTGTGATAAAGGAGCGGATAAAAAAGCAATAAATTCCAATTTTTCAGCTTCATTTGATATACTTTGACCTACTTTGACGACTTGACAGACCTGTTATATAATAGAGTTAATCCGTTAATCGGAGGTGGATGTTCCGCAAGGAATGTCGTGAGAGGGTCAGCGAGAGCTGGCCTCTTTCATTTTATAAACACCCTTCCGTAACCATCTATCTTGTTAAACATCATCCGTCTGTTATATTTTTTCTGAGCGATTTCTAGCAGTTTTTTACCGAAATGCCCATAATATTTACTAATCTTTTTATTGCAAAGTAATACATCCTGTTTGCAAGGATGGGCCAATAAATCAGCTACCTGTAACCCGGCAATATTATGCTCTTTCTTTTTCAATTTTATTTCTTTAGAAGATAAACTCTGTTGAAAAACAGAAGCTGTAACGTAGGGAGTTCCGGCTTCGTAAAGATGAGTAAAGGATGCTTTAAGTTGCATATCCTCTTTACCTCCGCGACTTTCGGCTAAAACATCACCTTTTGCGTTATTGAAATTAAGAAAACCTACATATCGTTGAACAAGCGCTAATAGGCTGT
>MFJA01000015.1:0-130 GCA_001779055.1 Candidatus Gottesmanbacteria bacterium RBG_16_37_8 | reverse complement strand
GCAACATTACCCAACCTTTCTTTGTGGGATTTTTTGTCTATCACTACTGCAATAATTCCGAACTCACTTTTTTCCATAATCTCGAGCAATTCTTGATTGAATTTCTTTTCACTTTCCGGTATAGCAAGAG
>MFJA01000014.1:6068-8160 GCA_001779055.1 Candidatus Gottesmanbacteria bacterium RBG_16_37_8 | reverse complement strand
CTTGATAATAACACTATAGTATGATATTTTTCTCACATATGTTTACCATGGATCAACAGAATCTTCTTGTTATTGCACCCCATCCTGATGATGAAGTTCTAGGTTGCGGTGGATTAATTCACAGAATCAAATCTTCAGGAGGTAAGGTCTATGTCCTTTTTTTAACCTTGGGGACGACAGCTGATTATTCAAAAAGGGGAATCTCCACATCCTTATCTCGGGGCAAAGAAATTATCAAAGTAATGAAATTCCTTGATGTTGATGATTATGACATCGCTTTTCCCGGTAATAAATATCACTTGAAGCTGGATAGCCTTCCTTCTCTGGAAATTATTGACATGATTGAAAAAAAATCAAAAGTGTCAATAAATAAAATCCGTCCGACCGTAATTGCCACCACTCAGATAACTGACTATAATCAGGATCACCGTGCTGCCGCTAAGTCTACTATTGCCGCTTTGCGTCCGGCACCGCATGATCTAAAACTATTTATTCCTTTAGTCCTAGGTTATGAATTTGCCGCCAACTCCTGGAATATAATAAATCCTCAAAGTCCCAATTTTTATATTTCTTTACAAAAAAAAGATTTATCTGCCAAAATTAAAGCTATGGATTTATATAAGTCTCAGACAAGAGCGGGCTCTCATACCAGATCATCAACAACAATTAAAAGTTTGGCAAAATTAAGAGGCGCTCAATGCGGTAGCTTTGCTGCCGAAGCATACTACTGTTATCGTTTTTACCTATGAGATATACCGGAATCCAGCCCCAATATTTACCCAGGCTTCATTATTTTGCCCGAATTTTTAATTCTGATATTTTTATGGTTCGGGATGACGCCCAATTCTTGAGAAAGCATAAATACCCGGGTGACAGGGTGGATAAATCATATCAGGCTCATACTCCCATAAAACAGGCTCAAGGAATCCAACTGTTAAGTATACCCACTGTGCATGCCGGTTTTTTACCGATATGCCAAACTCAGATTTCATATAATAACAATTGGACGGCCGATCATCTCAAGGCAATTCAATTGGCTTATTCCAAAGCGCCGAACTTTTTAATATATTTTGAACAGATTCAATATCTCTTGACTAAGAAATATTTAAATATTGCTGAGCTGAATTTAGCAACTATTTATTGGGGAATAGTCAGTGTCTTAAATATTTCTAAGTTTGCCGAATCGATATTAAATATAGATAACCTTAATTCAATTCTCCAAAAACAAAAAATATTCCGTCTGAAACAAATCAAAAGAGCTTCACAAAGTATAGCTTTAAAAAAGAATAAAAATTTCACTGCCAGTGAAAAAATAATAGCCGTCTGCAAAGAATTAAAAGTAAATGAAGATTATTGTGGCGGAACAGGCGTCGTCGCTTATGTCGATAAGGAATATTTCCAAAAAAACGGAATTAAAATTACCGTTCAGGATTGGCATTGCCGGGAGTATCCTCAATTATTTCCTAAAGTGAGTTTTATCAAAAATCTGTCAATTATCGACCTTCTCATGAATGTTTCACCTCGTGAGGCTGCCCGTATTCTTCAAGAATGAAAATTCTCTCTATTTTTCTTTTTATTTCTATATTTACATTAGTTGTGTTTAATAGGCCAATGAAATTGCCTGCATTTCCGTCTCCGTCTCCAACCCCAATGCCTTCTCCAACCCCAAGATTAAATCTTTTGCAAGTTCGGGCATCAATTCCCTATTGGGATCAAAGGGAAGCTTTTAATTCATTCAGTCAAAACGTCGGTGTTTTTAATCACCTCAGCCTTTTTTGGTATTATTTGTCAGCAGACGGTTCAATTAGAAAATATCAGTACGCTGTTGAAGATAAAAGTATTATTGATTTTGCCCATAATAACAATGTTCAAGTTACAGCCGTTATAACCAATTTGCCAGAAAACGGAGGGTGGGATTCCGAGAGGGTAGAGTATATACTTGATGACCGGGATGCTCAATCTGAATTTATCCGGGAAATCGGGCAGCTCCTGGAACGCTTAAATTTTGATGGTGTCACCATCGATTTTGAAGAGGTAATCGCTGATGAACGTGATAACTTTTCAGATTTTATTGGAAAGTTAAGTGAACATC
>MFJA01000014.1:5128-6038 GCA_001779055.1 Candidatus Gottesmanbacteria bacterium RBG_16_37_8 | reverse complement strand
CTTTACATCCTAAAACTGGCACACAAGAGGATCGCTATCAATTCCAGGATTGGCAAAAAATATCTAAGTCAGCTGATCAGATTTATATTATGGCTTACGGAGAGCATTACGATGAAGGTGAACCGGGCCCGATAGCCTCACTTCCTTGGATAGAAAAAATAATTGATTATGCCTTAAAACTTAATCTTCCCTTCAATAAATTATATTTGGGAATTCCCTTATACGGTTACGATTGGCAGGAAGGTGAAGATAAAGCAGTTGGCTTGACTTACCAACAGGTTGAAAATTTACTTCAAAAAGTTGAATTGGAAAGTTTATGGGATGAAGACTCAAAATCGCCTTATTTTATTTATGAAAAAGACGGTACAAAACATGAAGTTTGGTTTGAAAATAAAGAAAGCGTCTTCCACAAAAAACAATTGGCATTTAAGGCCGGCTTTGCCGGCGTCACCTTCTGGCGCTTGGGCGGTGAAGATCCCGCTGTCTGGTCATTGTTTGATAATAAAAATTCTACAGAGTAAATACTTTTTCTTTCAATATTTGGACCAGAATATTATTTCTTGGATATTGTTCCAATAATTGCTGGCTAAATCCTTCCCCGTATTTGATTCGTACCTGTTGTCCACGGGTAATTGCCCACCGTCTGGTTTTCTCTACAACATTAATCTGACTGGCATTTTTCACCGTTAAAAAATCCATTTGGCTCTTGTGTGCTGATAATGCTTTTAATTTTTGCTCAATGACAGTATTAATATCGACAATTCTGTTTACTTTTACTATCTGACCACTGGCATCAATTAATCCCTGAGGATCAGCATGATATAAATAAGGTTGTTTGCTAAGAGGCTTAGCTTTAATGTCAATCTGAAAATTCTTATGAGTAGTTTCCGGTATTGCCCACAGTAGTAAC
>MFJA01000014.1:1026-5083 GCA_001779055.1 Candidatus Gottesmanbacteria bacterium RBG_16_37_8 | reverse complement strand
GTAAAAATTATTTCCGGTTTATATTCCCGAATCAGTTTGACTATTCTTTTTGTCGTTGAGAGATCATAACTTACAGTTCCATCCGCTATATTCATACATTGATAATCAGCTCCAATTATCGAAGCTCCCAATTTTGCTTCTTTTTGCCTAATATTTACTATTTCGTACGGTTTTAATTTATTCGATCCGCATTCTCCGGAAGTGAGTGCGGTAATTAAAATCTTAAAATCTTTTTGTTTAAGCAGAATTAATGTTCCGCCGCAGAATTGTTCTGCATCGTCAGGATGGGCAAAGATGGCCAATATTTTTTTAGAATTCA
The DNA here is from genome assembly GCA_001779055.1 of Candidatus Gottesmanbacteria bacterium RBG_16_37_8. Taxonomy (GTDB): domain Bacteria; phylum Patescibacteriota; class Microgenomatia; order 2-02-FULL-39-11; family 2-02-FULL-39-11; genus 2-02-FULL-39-14. The sequence goes on along the minus strand of MFJA01000014.1, from coordinate 4,764 downwards.
TAATTTTACGCTGCTTTGCTCCTTGCTTCTTTTAGGAGATATCCACCTGCCGGCGCTTTTACTGAAAAATCCTGGAATTAAGGAACTCATCAAAATCAAGGATGTCACATAATGCATAAAAACAAAAAAAAGTCCGTAAATAATAAATTGCGGTTTTTTATTAATTAAACCGATAAGAACCGTCAATCCATAATCAATGATAAAGAAAGAAATAAATAAGGCAATAAGAGTTACATATTGGTATGGCCCAATTTGCTGGTAAATATTTGTAAAAACAGACATTAATGGTATTTGGTTGGTGATCCATGGAGCAAGTAAATATAATATTAATAAAGGTAACATAATAATAAATATAGAATTAATAAATATCTCAATTGTAAATATAAGCAAAGCCAGCCAAAAAAGAGACGGCCAGAAACCGTTATGTCTGACCGTCTGGAAAAAACCTATATTCCATCTTTTTACCTGCTTCCAATAATCAGTTAAAGTTTCCGGATGCTGGTCCCAGCCAATACACTTTGGATTGTAAAAAATTTTTCCCAATTTTTTCTTATGCAGCTGGAATGCCGTATTGAAGTCTTCAATCAGAAGTCCCGGAGTGTCAATTGGGAGCCTCCTAAGTATTTTTGACCTGTAAATAGTGGCAAAACCGGGTATGACATAAGATACATTGGTGTATTTCCAGGTTTGTCCATAAGCAAAAAAATATTGCAGCATTCTGTTTAATCTTTCCCGGTAGGCAACATAATAGAATCTCAGTCTGGGAATAATATGAGGCGGCCATTGGATTTTGGCGCTCCCGTAAACTACACTCACAGAAGGATCATTAAACAGAGGCAATGCTCTGGTTACAAATTCCTTATCAATTAGCGTATCGGCATCCACAATAAAAATCAGTTTATATCTGTCAAAAAGATGGTTGCGTTTTATGGCATAAATAATAGCTTTGGCTTTGCCACGCCCGGGAGAAAGCTTGCTGACATGACAATTTTCCATTCTGGCTCTTCGATATGTTTTATCATTTGATCCGTCCGATACTACATATATTTGTTTTGCCGAAACTGAGGCCTTTAAAAACCGGATGCATTTTCTTATAACCAGCTCCTCATTATGTGCTGCAACAATGCAAGCAACATTTCGTCTTTTTAATTTACTTGGTGCACTATAGATGTCATTTCCGCGGAATAAATTAATTTTTTCAGCTATATATCTTATCAATCCGATAAAAAACCAGAATGTTGAGGAAATTCCCAAAGGCAATCCAAAAACCGGAGCAAAGGGTTTCATATTTTAATTAGACAGGAAAAACAATTAATTTAGTGAAGAGAAAGTCAGTTTTAATCCCTCGGCTAGTGTTATTTTATTCTGATAGCCCAATTTTTTAATTTTATTTAAATCTGGCAATCGTCTTTGATGGTCATGTCCTGGTCTTTCTATATAACGAATTTTACTATTACTCTTGGTAATTTTCAATATTTGATACGCAAGATTTTTAATTGTGATTTCCTTGTCCGAACCGATGTTATAAACCTCACCGGCTTTTCCTTTCCTCATAACCTTTATTAAACCGGCAGTTAAATCATCAATATAACAAAATGTTCTTTTTTGGCTTCCGTTCCCTTGAATAGTTAACGGTTCTCCTTTTATTGCCTGAAAAAGAAATCGCGGTACTACTCTTTGGTCAGCGGTGTTCATATAAGGCCCATAGGTATTAAATATCCTAACGATTTTAGTATCAAGTTTATATTTTCTGTGATACATAATAGACAAGCTTTCGGCAAATCTCTTGCCTTCTTCATATGGACTTCTTATGCCCAAACTGTCAACATTGCCGGTATATGATTCATTTTGGGGAAAAATTTGAGGATCGCCGTAGACTTCTGACGAGCTGGTAAAAAGAAATGAGGAGCCGTTTTTTCTGGCTAGTTCAAGAATATTCAGTGTTCCAACCGAGCAAGTTAATAGCATTTCTCGGGCCCGTTTAACTAAATTTGGCACTCCCGTTGGACAGGCGAGATGATAAATTTGCTTATAGTTTTTCCTGCTTATTTCCTTTGGTAACTCTCTGCATATATCAGATTCAATAAAATTTAAGTTTCCCTCCCTCAATAAATTTTTAATATTATTTTTATCCGCAGTAATAAAATTATCCAAAACAGTGACTTTATGTCCCTGCTTTAATAATTTAATCGTTAAATTGATACCAATAAAACCAGCTCCACCAGTTATTAATATATGCATCTATAAATCACAAAAGTTGAAAAATATTTGTACTGGTAATCCCCTGAAGAGTATTTCTGGTGTCAATAAGGGGTTTTTTAGAATCCACTAACATTTGATATGGAATATTGCTATGAGCTGTAGTAATAATAATTAAGTCTTTACTGGCCAAATTTTTCGGGTCAAGACTTTTAGAAGAAAAACCATTAACATGAGAAACATATGGATCATGGTAAGAGACCGAAATACCTTGTTTCTCTAACATGTCCCAGATTTTAAGCGTGGCTGATTCTCTAAGATCAGCAACTCCCGGTTTGTAAGCTACACCAATAAGTAGAACTTCAGATTTAACATTATTCTTTCTGGTTTTACCGTTTAAAATCTTTAAAGCAAGATCAATTACCTTTTTTGGTTGCATCTCATTAATCTTTGCTGCTGCATTTACCATCCTGAGTAAGGTATTATTTCTTTTAGCGCTATCAAGTAGATAATATGAAAGCACAGGAATACAGTCACCCCCTATTCCGGGTCCTGGATAATGAGGTAGAAATCCATAAGGCTTTGTTGAAGCAGCCTCAATTACTTCCCAAATGTTAATCCCTAATTTCCTTGTGTAATCTGCAATCTCATTTATCAGGCTGATATTTACAAACCTAAAAACATTTTCCAAAACCTTTGTCATCTCAGCTGCTTCCAATGACGATATTTGTACAACTTTCTCAATAAAAATTGAATAAAATTGAATTACTAACTTAAGTGAATTTTCATCCAGTCCTGAAACAATTTTGGGTATATTTTTCATAGTAAATTTCTTATTACCCGGATCAATTCTTTCAGGAGAAAAACTTAAGAAAAAATCCTTTCCTGCAGTAAGTTTTGATTGCTGAAGAATAGGTAAAATTAAACCCCGTGTTGTTCCGGGAGCAACAGAACTTTCAATAACCACCATCATTCCTTTTTTAAGATAATTACTGACTTGTTGAATAGTATTTTTTAGAATTTTAAGATTTGGACTGTGATCCTTGTATATAGGAGTTGGAACACAAATACAAATAATGTCACAGTCTACAAGAAGATCTTTTTTTATATGGGCGCTAAGATTTTTTATTTTTAAATTATTGATTTCTGCAACTTTCTTTTTATCCAAATCAAAGCCGAATGTTTGATACCCGGCAGAAGCAGTTTCTTTTGCTACTGAACTTCCAACATATCCTGTTCCAATCACCCCAACTGTAGCTTTTGTTGTGTGAATCTTATTAGATAAAATTGAAAATTGATCCATAAAGAAGAAAAGGGCATAAAAAAAGCAATCCGTTTTTTATCAACTTCGGATTGCCTCCGTTTACGGCCAGCAAAATAATCAATAAATGTGGGTTAATTCTAAGAATTAATATGATATATGTCAATAAGTAATACCTCTTGAAAAACTATTTCAATCCTGCTTACATTGAATTAGTTGGAATAATGAAAAATAAAAAAGTCGCAGCTCTTCTTTCTTTATTGTTCCCCGGCCTTGGC
>MFJA01000014.1:386-983 GCA_001779055.1 Candidatus Gottesmanbacteria bacterium RBG_16_37_8 | reverse complement strand
GGAACGGTAGTTTTATGGTATGCGTTTTTCCTCAGAGGTTATTATTTAATGATGAGCACTAATCCCCGTTATTATCTTGTTTTAGCCGCCTTGATTTTCGTCTATCTGTTTTCAGTTTTTGATGCTTTCAGAAAAACTAAATAATCTATGGAAAAAGGCCTGCCTGCCAAATTTCTCTTCATCCCCGGGGTGATTATTTTTTTATTTATTGTTTGGAACGTTGGTGCGCAATTTCTTCCTAATGAAACCGAATACAAAAAAGACCAGGCGCATTTGCGTGAAATGATGGATGGAAAACTCCCCCTGAATCCTGCCCCGCAAGTAAAATTACCGGTTAGGGGCTATATTATTCCTGCCGGCGCCGGCATGTGCATGGTCGATGCCGCAGCAGGAATTGCCAACTTCTTGGAACCGGATATCGATTTTGACCAATTTATTCTTCTGGGCAATCCGACGCTTTTTATGGCAGCCAGAAACAAGGACGAGCGTTATGGACCGGGGGCGAGTATCATGCGTACTTTTATCAATTTGGGTTACACTCCCTTTCGGGGAGTCACCAGCCCGATTCACCCTCCGCAAAATGTTTCTATGGATATT
>MFJA01000014.1:0-346 GCA_001779055.1 Candidatus Gottesmanbacteria bacterium RBG_16_37_8 | reverse complement strand
ATGAAAAGGCTGCTTAGCGCTAATATTGTTCCTATTGTTACTCTTATCCGCGACCCGTTTGAGCCAATAGTTGGCGGGCTGTTTTCTTCTCTGGTTGGGTTTGACCAAAACGGCGTCTGGCTTAATGTTTCTCCGCCATCAGAAAAATATGCACCGGGCAAATATATAATGGAACTGCCTGAAAGATATGAACCGAGGTATTTAACCTATGACAAATTTTTTAAAGTTTGGACCCCTGACCGCCAGTTCTTTTGGCAGATAAAAACGGCTAATCGCACACCTGAAGAGCAAATTTATCTCCTCAACAAGAAGAATGTCCAGGAATCCCCGGCCAATATCCAAAAAA
>MFJA01000013.1:15897-19515 GCA_001779055.1 Candidatus Gottesmanbacteria bacterium RBG_16_37_8 | reverse complement strand
ATCCTATAATATAAAATACTATTAATCTTAATTCAATCCCCAGTGTGTCCCGTCGGTCTGAAATTCAATATCCCCCTCCTTATCGGTCCTTAATATATTTATACCCCGCTCTACTAAAAGTTGTAAAGCCTCCTTCGTCGGATGCCCCCAGGGATTTTTACCGGAAGAAATAACTGCAGTCTCCGGTTTAATTTTATCCAAGAATTCCGGCAAAATGCCGGTTTTTGACCCGTGATGGGGAAATTTCAACAATTCCACGTCTGGCAAATTGGCTGTTAACATCACCTCCGGCTGTATCCTGCTGTCTCCGTCTCCGCTAAATAAGGCATCAAACTCCCCGTAACTAAGATGTAAATAATAAGAAAAATCATTGATATTCGTATCTGTTGACATCCCCAGCACTGCCACCCCTACATTCTGAATTCTGAATTCTGAACTCTGAATTCTATCTGCCACCCACTTTTTCTCCGGCCATAAAACATTCATTCGAACATCTCCCAATAAAAAATTATCTCCCTGATAAAGATTTTTATAAATAATTCCTTTATTCTTAATCAGATCCGCCAGCTTCCTGTATCCTTCAGTATTATTGCCCTCAACCCCTATAACAAAATATTTCACACTATATCTTTCTAATACAGAAATCAGTCCCTGCAGATGGTCTTTCTGGGGATGGGTTAATAAAACCACATCAATTGTTCTGTCATAAAAAGGCATATTATTACCCAGGCAAGTCAGGACTTTATCATTTGGCCCCCCGTCAATCAGCATATCCTGTCCGTTCCCTGTCCTGATATAGGCAGCATCTCCCTGCCCCACATCACAAAAAACTATATGGAGCTTCCCGTCAGGCAATGAGAAGAAGTAAACCATCAGAAGGATAAGTCCGAATACTCCTCCGCTTAAAAAATATTTTGTTGAAAACATAAATAAATACTAGATACACCTTAGGAGTGTCTTAGCTAGGACACCTCGGTATCGCAACAATCTAGAATTGAATAGACGCCATGGGTATTTTTGCTAATTCTTGAATAATAGTAATCAAGTATGTCAATGGCACCCAAGTCAGCCAGCCGGGAATTATCCCCAAAGGCCGCCATATAAGTCCAAGTATTGATGTCATAAAACCTAAAACCATTATCGGCTGGACTGCCCATTCAATCATTAAATTTGCCAGAGGAGCAATTAAAGATATCCTTTTAAAATTATATAAAATCACTGGCAAAGTAAAAAGTTGAGCGCTAACAGTCAGCTTAAAATTTTCTGAAAAAATCGAAAATAATCTTTCCCATGCTCCCCGTTTGAACTGGCGGACTGTTGTTTTGTTTGCCAAAATAATTCCCAGAGATGCTAAAAAAGATAACTGAAAAGATAAATTTTTCATAAGGCTAAAATTAAATAAAAGCATTATCAGGGAAGCTAAAAATAAAGTTAGCAGTCCAAAATACCGCCTGCCAAAATAAATTGCCGTCAAAGATAAACTGCCCATTATGGCAGCCCGGACAATCGATGGACTGGGCCCGACAAACAAAACAAAAAGGCCGATTAACAGAATCGTAATTAAACAGGAAGCTTTTCTGCCCAGAAATAAAGTCAATCTGGCCGTCAGATTAGTCAAAATGGTAATATTCATCCCCGACAAAGCAATAATATGCAGTGTCCCGGTGTCAATCAGCGACTGGTATAAAGACTTGCTGATGCTACCTCTGACGCCGAATAAGATTCCGTTAAGAAGTGAAGCTTGCGGTTCGGGAAGTAAAGAGTTAACGACTAAAAGAAATGGATTAGCCACAATAAACTTATGCGCTCAGAATCCGTGAAATAAACTTCAACCTTCTCCTTTTTGATAATCGTGTATAAACCAAAAACTGCCTGGCCAAAAAAACACAGACTATAGTAAAAAGGATTGTTGAGATAAAAATATTGATCGGATAATAATAGAGTTTTAGGCTGTTTGCCCGGTAAATACCGGCCAAAACAATCAGCATTACAAATGTTATGGAAAACAGTGGTTTATTATATCCCCCGAACCAGGCATTGGTATAATAAATAGTTTTAGTTGATGAAAACCCGGCCACAATAGCAGCTGCCATAACAACCAATGCGGAAAAAAGACTCATTTTATAAGTTGATGGATAGTTAATCTCCAACAGTGCCAGTATAAAAATAACCATATAACAGCAGACGAAAACAATAAAATGGCTAAGTTTTCCATGAAAAATCTCATTGATGTAATAAATCCTTGATTGGATTGATTTTTTGATATAGCGTGATAAAACCTTACCGACAAAATGAACGCTCAACCCTACGAAAGCATAGATTAAAAATAAGGCTCCGGAAGACAGAAGTTGTATATCGTCAAAATCAAGAATATTTAATCTCGGCCTCTGCATAATACTCCGTATAATCATCACCAATCCAAAGTAAAAAATAATCGGAAAGACAAAAATAATGAACCAGTCAATAACGGGAATTTTTTTAATTACTCTCTGTTCCAGTCGTGGTCTTTTATAGGAAACAACCGCAATAAAAATTACCAGAGAAATAAGAAGTATGCCTGTCAACATATTACCTAGAAGATTATATCGTTAACAGATTCAAATCGTCAATTTTTCTTTTATCTTGTCATAGAGGCTATTACCGACTATTTTCTTTGTTTTAAGCTCCTCTATTGCCCCGTAAGGTCTGCCGTCTATGATTTTGCCTGCTGTTACCGGCCCCACCCCCGGCAAAATCTCCAGTTCAGTTTGTGAAGCGCTGTTGATATTAATAAGTCCCGTTGTCACTCCTATCACGTTTCCACTTTTCTGACTGCTGACAACTGAACTCTGAATTCCTGATTCCCCTTTTGCCGGTATATAAATTTTTCCTCCGTCAATTAATTTTGCCGCCTTATTAAGATTTTTCTCCATCCAGGTTAAATCTGCCTTTTCAGTTAATCCTCCTGCAGATTCTATAGCATCGCTCACTCTTTCCTCTTCGTCAAACTCATAGACTCCGGGCTTATTTACACTCCCCTCAACGTCAACTTTAATCCGCCCTCCGTCCAATTTAGCCGACCCTGTTGCCTCAGTGGAAAAAACAACTTTCCCATTATCAGATGCAGGCTTTGTTAAAATTATCACAGAAATAACAGCCAGAACAACTCCGATACAAGCTAAAACCAGAGGAAATTTATAAAAGGAGATTAATGAAGAAATCTTTTCCAAATTAACCAAAGGCAAATCGTCAATCTCGGCCATAACTAAGATATAACACTCGCCAAGCTTACCAGTCTACTTCCTCTTACATACCCGGAACAGACATGTTAATCAGTCCCCCTATCTGATAATTATCCCCTGTCTTTCCCGATAAGCCTCTCTTTTTGGGAAAAATCCCTACCTGTCGAAGCTTTCTCAAAAATTATAGATCGGTTCTGTTCTAACAATTCACTTCCCTTATTATGAAGTTTTTGATGAAGATCCCCCAATCCGCTCCGAAGAATTTCTGCCATAAAACATTGTATTGATAGTTGAAAATAATAACTCTATATATTATAAATCCTTCAAATGCAGGCTATCGCTGAGATCCTACCCCGAACGTTGGTTTGGCAAGGACCAGGTGAGCTTTCTCCCGATA
>MFJA01000013.1:13117-15865 GCA_001779055.1 Candidatus Gottesmanbacteria bacterium RBG_16_37_8 | reverse complement strand
TGGCAATTTCGACCTATTAATATCGCTGTTTATCCTAATCCAACGATCGAAAATCTTCCGCAAGATCAAACTGTGACTCGGGATCCAATTGTAAATGTTGCCATAGAAAAATTGGTAAACCGATTAACTGCATCGGATCTCGGAAATAGAAATATCCCATTGGATCCTAAAAGAATGGACAAAAGGAGATGGAGGGTTGCTGAATCTGTTTTAGGCTTCTTACCAGAGGGAATTGTCTACCGAATTGCAGATTCCAAAATTGGTAAAAAACTGATGGCTTTAACTTCAGGAATAAAAAAAAATGCTGGAGAATTACCCCGAGCTGTTATCCGGCCGGGTACTGGGGAGTTGGATCTGTTACTTGATCCATATGATTACTTGAAGATGCCCGAACCCAAACCTTTATTCTTCTATGTCTCCGCCGTTGAAAGCTTACCCGAAGAAGCTTCTGATTACCACTATGCCCGACGTCAATTAGTCCGGGCTGCAGCTCAAAACGGAGTTATTTTCCAAGTAGATAGTGATATTAACAAGATTACCGGTTTCTGGTGGATGAGTATGCAGGGAAACCACTGGGTTGAATTGGGAGATGAAGAGAAATTATTAGACAGTATTGCTCTTCGATTTTGTGTCCACAACGGCGATATTTTTGTTACTGATAGATCTGATTATCCTCAAGGTAAAGGAGAATCGATTATTACCTGGGATCAATGGAGTTCCCACCCGATCCACCATGAGCTTCACGAGATGGCTTCTCAACTTCATGAAGAAGATGATCTGGATGATCATGTCGAAATGGAAAGCTATACACCAGATGCCCCTAAACACGGCAAACGAATCAGAGACGCCATTAATAGAAGCGATTTAGGTGAAGGTATGTATTCAGCAAAAATCGGCAAAGTTGTCGCTATGAGTCCTTCAGGAGGTGGAAAAGTAAATTATTCGGAAGATCCATTAGCCCATCACTTTACACCAATCTCTCATATGACAGCTACAGGTACCGTAGTTTATAAACCTACTGGAGCACCAGAAGATGAGGATTTTAAATATGCCAATGGCTCTGTTGAGGCAAGAGAAAATATGGATGCTTATATTATGAGACAAAGATTTGCTTCAGGTACTGTTAGTACTCTGGCAGAATATGAAGAGTGGCAGGACAATGAATTAAATGAGCATGGTATGATTCCGGTTTATCAGGAAAGTGCACCCCAGGAAGACTTTACCATTGTTCACCTCCATGGAATGCCGGATAAATACGACAAGAATAAAGTTGAGGTCGTCGAGCCGGATTATCAACTCTATCCTCAGGTTGATATGGCATGCGGCACTATGGGAGGAAACGGATCCCTACGCAGTGCTCTGGCAAAATCAAAATGGTTTACATCCAAATATCAAGAAGGTAAACACTTTTTAGATAATAGAACAATTATCGTCCGTCTTCGCGGTCACGGTATTGTTATGCTGGCAAAAAATCCTCAGAAAGTTATACGGGCTATCAATGAAGATATGGTCTTCAACCGACCAGCAAAGCTCATGGTTTAAACCTAATATATGATCTTAGGTACAGGTGAAATCTCATCGGTCATCGGATAAATTCTTTTATTAACACAGACGCCGTTAGAGCATGCGTAAGGGCAATCGTATATCTTTTCAGTCCAAACCAATTCCGCAGCACCGGGAATCTCAGCCTGACAAATATTCTCCCTTACTTGATTGGCACCTTCAACACATTTGTCATAAACTGTCACGAATCCCTCTCCATTAGGATTGTTATAAGCAGCATATCCTCGGCTGTAAATATTTACTCCGTCCGAATCACGGCAATTTCTGGGAATCACACATTCACCGTTAATCAAATTACCAGGACAGAATGATGTTACCGGAGGGGTTGGCGAACGGTAAGGTCGCACTGTCGGTGTCGGTATTCTGATATAGCTTGGAATTGTATAACTGATACAATCATAACCGCTCCGATGACCAGTAGTAGGACCTGCAAAGCCTACCCTGCCGTCAAACTGTTTTTGCCATGTATCTGTTGCAAATATTGTGCATAATTTATATCCGGTTTCGTTTATCGGTGCATAATCATACATTTTGCCTGTTTTAGGATCGGACAGCCTCACATTAGTGGATAACCTCCACAAATCAGTAGGTAAATTTCCTTTTTCCCGGTAATAATTCTCTATTTGATATTTAATCGAATTAAAATCAGCTAACCGCTCCTCATCAAGTTTTTCCTGCCGGCTGGAAATCGGAGTACCTACCAGCTTGAATCCGCCGATTAAAACCGCCAAAGTCACCATTCCTAATATGGCTATAAAAATATTATACTTACGCATAGACTTTTCTTTCTTCCGTGACTTCATTAAGTAGGTAAGCGAATATCAGCCCGGCCACCAGAACAGTTGCTAGAAAATGCAACGCGAAATTAAACGTTACATTCCCGTTCAGGAAATTAAATATTATGGAAATGACACTGGAAAGAACAATGATAAAAGCTACTACCATCGTAAAATATATTAAGGTTTTCCTCGGTCTCAAATGACGTATTTCCGGGTTAGAGATGACCCGCTTTTTGACTCTCAAGAAAAAGAAGGAAAAAAGAGGATAGGCTACTATTAATGACGCCATATATCCTCTCAATATATAAATCGAAAACGAATTGAAATAATTCCCCATACTTGTGTATTTTTCTCCTGGTACAAGAATATCGACAAACTGATGCAGCATCAGTGTAAATGCAATTGC
>MFJA01000013.1:12380-13096 GCA_001779055.1 Candidatus Gottesmanbacteria bacterium RBG_16_37_8 | reverse complement strand
CCATTGGCTTTCATTAACCGACGGACTCGGAAGTAGTGGAGGTTTATTTACCGCCATAAATCCATCATAGAACCAAAACTGAAATCTTGTCAAATGCTTCTTACACCACGAAGTATATTAGCTTTCCTTGGACTACATTTTAGATATTAAATAAATTTCACTTCCTACCAGTGGCTCCATAGATCTTTCTAATTCTTAATTTTCCATCTGAATAAGCAAGGGCGTTCAAGAAAACATCTAAATTAGGGGGTGTAATTTTATTCAATGAGCTTAAAAATTTTGTTTTATAAGCTTGCTTTGGAATTATTTTTGCTTGACTTGCTCTTTCATCAAGTATTTTTCCAAAACGGTCTTGTTTTTCTTTAATTTTTTTTGGACTGAGTTCATGTACAATAAATGGCCATCCTTTAAAGTAAATAATAAAAAAATCTTTTATTGCGGCATCCAAATGTTCTGCTGTATCCCAAATAGCATTAGGGTCAAAATGAGTCCCGTCTATTTTCATTCTCGAGGCTAAGAATCTTCTCAATTCTTGGGCAAAATTGATATTTCCGGCAATATAATCATCTGGTGTTAAAAGTAAAGGAAAGAATTTAGAGATTCCTAAACTTTGAGTGGCATCATTTGCTGTAAGTACATCGTGAAATTCAAGTTTACCATATTTGTCTTCATTAAATTTTTTTTCTCTAACCATTTCTTTAGCCTGCTTTAATTGA
>MFJA01000013.1:11406-12370 GCA_001779055.1 Candidatus Gottesmanbacteria bacterium RBG_16_37_8 | reverse complement strand
GTTCTTGCTACTACAATATAATCCCAATCGGAATTTTCATTTGTATCCCATACAACACTTCCTACAGGAATAGCGGTATATTTATCTGAATCAAGACCGTAAGTATTTAAAAATTCAGCAAAAACATCTTTTCCAACTTCCCGATGTCGACGTGTTTTTTCATCTAATAATGGATGTTCCCAAACTCCCGTTATAAATATTTCCAATTCATTAAGATATTCACTTCCGGCTCTCTGTTCTATTGTACCTGCTCCTATTTCACTCATGCAAATTTTATTTTAATTTAATCAATAAATTAATATTAAATCTCCTGTCAAATACTTCTTACACCACGAAGTTAATCAGCTTTTCTCAATTCTAAGACAATTCTATCTTATTTTCTCTTAAATCAAGACAGAATTTCATTTGGTTTAAAAATTCCACTCCGACCAAACTTTGAGAATCACCCAAGATATGGCATTATTTATACCGATCCCGGATCGGTATAGCTATGACGATCCGGGATCGAACAAGACTAAACCACAAAGTTAATCAGTTTTCCGGGAACAAATATTGTCTTTCTGATCGTCCTCCCGTCAATATATTTCCTGACTCTCTCGGATTCTCTGGCTATTTCCTCAATTTTATTCTGAATTCTTGCTTCTTGCCTCTTTATTCTTATTGTCTCCCTCAGCTTCCCATTCACCTGAATAATTATTGTCACCTCATCTTCCTCTAAATATTTAGGATCATATTCCGGCCACTTCTCCAAATGTATTGATTGAAATTTATTCTTAGTTCTTTGCCACAATTCTTCAGTCATATGCGGGGCAAACGGAGCAAGAAGTAAAAGCAATACTTTTACGAATTCTGACTTCTGACTTCTGAATTCTGAATTCTGGAGTTCATTAACGTACTCCATAATATGGGCAATAGCCGTGTTGTAGCGGAGGCTTTCAATATCTTCTGTTACTTCTTTAATAGT
>MFJA01000013.1:0-11355 GCA_001779055.1 Candidatus Gottesmanbacteria bacterium RBG_16_37_8 | reverse complement strand
GCTAGGCAGGGAGGAGTCACGGCTTTCGCTTCGCTTCAGCCTGCCACCATCCGAGGTGTCTTTTTTACCCTTTTCATTTACCAGTCGCCAGACGCGTGAAAGAAACCTGTGCATCCCCGCAATTCCCGTATCCCGGAAATCACCTCCTTGGTCAAATGGTCCTAAAAACATCAAATATGTACGAAGTGCATCAGCCCCGTACTTACTAATGTAAATATCAGGTACAACAATATTACCCTTGGATTTACTCATCTTTGCCCCCTCGGCAATAATCAGTCCGTGAGCATAAAAGTGGGAAAACGGTTCTTCAAAATCAACAAATCCCATGTCTTTGAAAGCCATAGTGATAAATCGGGCATAAAGAAGATGTAATACAGTATGTTCAGCCCCTCCTGTATACTGATTAACCGGCAGCCATTTTCTAGTGATCTCCGGATCCCAAGAGGCTTGTCCTGAGGAAGCGGAGCGAATCGAAGGGTAGCGTAAAAAGTACCACGAACTATCAAGAAACGTATCACATACATCAGTTTCTCTATCGGCTTTACCACCGCATTTTGGACATTTGGTCTCGACAAATGATTTAACTTTAGCCAGTGGTCCTTTCCCTGTACCCTCCGGCTTCCAATCAGATAGTGGAGGCAAAAGAACAGGCAGCTGATCTTCAGGAACCGGCACCCAGTTGCACTTTTTGCATAAAATCATCGGAATCGGCGCCCCCCAATACCTCTGACGGGATATGCACCAATCACGCAACTTATAAGTTGTCACTCTTTTCCCCCAGCCTTTTTCTTCGAAATAATCCATTGTTTTATGCAATCCGGTTTCAAAATCTAAGCCGTTCAAAAAATCAGAATTTACAAAAACACCTTTCATACCATGCTCAACGACCTGATTGACGTTAGTTATTTCAGATTCATCTTTGTCCTCACCTACAATCACTCTCACAATGGGTAAGCCAAACTTTTTTGCAAATTCAAAATCACGCTGGTCATGTCCCGGACATCCTTGTACTGCTCCTGTCCCAACATCCATTAATACAAAATCAGTCATCCATACTGGGATATTTTTACTTGTAACATGATTAATAACATACAAACCGGTAAATACTCCTGTTTTTTCTTTTATATCTTCCTTTCTCTGTAGTTCTGATTTATTAAGAGATGTTTTGATATATTTATCAACTTCAATCTTTTTATTGTCAGGAATTATTTTATATAGATACTTTTGAACATATTCGGGAGCCGCGACTATAAAAGTTGCACCAAAGTTTACGGGAGCGGTTGTAAATACAGTGATTTTTTCATTAAATCCTCTTATTTTATAGGTAATATTTATTCCCTCTTTCTTCCCGATCCAGTTCCTTTGGCCTATTTTTACCTTCTCGCTCCACTTAAAGGATTCTTTATAGGTATTTTGCAGCAGTTTCTCCGCATAGACGGTAATTTTAAAAAACCACTGTTCCATTTCCCTTTTCTCAACCGCTGTTTTACAGCGCTCGCATCTTCCGTCCCCGCCTTGACTCGCACTCGGCGAGGCAGGTATTACCTGTTCATCGGATAAAACAGTTTTACAAGAAGGACAAAAATTAATCAGTGACTTTTTCCTGTAAGCAAGGCCCTTCTTAAACATCTGCACAAAAATCCACTGTGTCCATCTATAATAATCCGGATCATAAGTCTCTAAAGTATTTTCCCAGGCAAAACCGTTGCCGATGGCATGAAGCTGCCGGTAAAAATTCTTTGCCGAAATCTTGGCTTGTAGCCCCGGATGCCGGCCGACTTTCAAAGCGTAATTCTCGCTGTGGATGCCAAATCCATCCAATCCTATCGGCTCAAAAACGTCATATCCTCTCATTCTCTTAAACCGGCCGTAAATATCAGCTCCCGTAAAAGCATACATATTCCCCACATGAAGTCCTTCAGCCGAAGGATACGGAAACATCATTAAGTTGTAGAAAGGCTTATTAGCAGTCTTTAGATCAGGCTGATAAACTCTATTCTTTTCCCAAACTTCTTGCCATTTAGATTCAAACTCGCTTGGTTTAAATTTATTATCTTTATTCATATATCTTTATCATACAAAAAATCCTCCCTTGGCGGGAGGAAAATATTCTTCCACTCTTCCCTCCTCGCCGTTAAGCGAAATTAAGAAGGAGAAACGAAAGAAATCTTTTCATTTTTATCTATTTTATACTCTCTATACCAAAAAAAATCAACCCAAACTGCTTTTTATGGCCGCTTTGCCGAAAAATCTCATCTTCAGCAGATCTTCATCATGCGTAAGAAAATACTTGCATTGTGCCTCCGTTGCTGAGTGGAGCTGAATATTATCTTCAAAATCATCTGTCGGTCCCAAAAGTGCCAACTCTATTAGTTTTTCAGTAATATCCACTACATTTATTTGACTTATAAAGTCATTGATTTTATCGCTGGGGACTTTAACCTTAAATGAGTAGCAAATTATATGTATGGTTAATGGAGAAATAAAGCCGTCATGGCCTTTAAGTTTTACGCTTTCAGCCTCTGATTTTCTAAGACCTATCGTTTCAACTACAAAATTGGCATCAAGAAAAATTCGGGCCATGTCGATACATCATATAATGATCGTAATTTTTCATAAGCGCTTTGTAGGAAACTTTCTTTTTTGGCTCAAGTTTTTTAAGAGCTTGAGCAAATTTTTTTGGATCAATCGGTTTTTTTTGTTCAAATTCCTTGGGAACGATTTCGCCTATAATTTTTGACCTGTGAATTAAAGTGACCTCTTCTCCGTTAAGAAGTTTTTGAACAAGGCTTGAGGATTTCGTTCTTAATTCAGTTGTCGTAATATAATTCATAGTCATTTAAGTATACATTTAAATATACAATTGTCAAGGTTAAAAAATAATTTTCCCTGTGCTATACTGGAAAAAATGTTCAAAGATGCCACTAAGCACTCCCTTATCTTATTAACAGCCCTTTTTCTTACCTTTCTCTGGGTTGAAAATCCGTTTCTGGTAGATTTTTCTCTTCAGCTGACTGCTGCCCTGATTATTTTTCTTGTTCTGGCCCATAAAATCTTCAAAATCCGCTCATTCTTATTAACCGAATCTACAGTTTCCGTAATCAGCGTTGCTCTGATCACATCAGCAACCGGCGGTCTTACTTCACCCTTTTTCTTTCTCAATCTTTTTCTTCTCTTTGAACTCTCACTTCTGCTGGAGCCATCCATAGCAATCATCCTGACTCTATCTCTCATGGTTTTCTATCTCTTTACCAACCAGGTTGGACCATCGCTCTATAATTTGACTGCATTTCTTTCTTTCCTTTTTATGACTCCTTTAGCTTATCTGGTTGGTAATATTTACCGGAAAGTCATTAATCAAAGAAAAGAAATCAATAATTTATCCCGGAAAATCGAAAACCTGGAATACGGAACTGAATT
The DNA here is from genome assembly GCA_001779055.1 of Candidatus Gottesmanbacteria bacterium RBG_16_37_8. Classification (GTDB taxonomy): domain Bacteria; phylum Patescibacteriota; class Microgenomatia; order 2-02-FULL-39-11; family 2-02-FULL-39-11; genus 2-02-FULL-39-14. Next base: position 7,935 of record MFJA01000013.1, on the reverse strand, counting down.
TCCCGTCATTAAAAGCTAAAATATAGATTATTACCTAATATTAGCAGTCATCATACTATTCTGCCAGACATCAAACTCCGCCTTATTACATCAATAATGGACATTTTCTCCCTTCTGTTCTAGGCTTAAATTAAGCTGAATAAATGAAAATTTTCCTTTTTACTCTTTTCTCTCTACTTTTTTTTACTTTTTACTTTAACCCCCATCCAATCGGGGCTCAAACCATGACGTCACCAAACTACACTATAGAGGGCGGTAATTTTAATGTCACTGCCGGCTCCAAATCCTCCGCCAACTATCGCCTGGTTGATCTGGTAGGCCAAACCTCCGCCCAGATATTTTCCTCCAAAGGATTTCTTTTGCAATCAGGTTTTCTCAATAAAGCGGCCGGCACAAGCCTTAATTTTACAATTTCCCCGATGTCAGTTAACTTTGGCTTGCTTACTCCCAACCAATCCGTCTATAAAAATATCACTCTGACTGTCGGCAGCGGCAATTTCCCCGGTTATTCTGTTACAACTTCCCAAAACCAGCCTCTTACTACGGAAGCAGGTGCGCAAATTCCGGATACCCTCTGCGATGCGCTTAAAAACAGACTCTGCAATATAAATAAAAGCAGTCAGTGGAAAGAAAAGCAGTCTTATGGCTTTGGTTTTAATATCAAAGGCCAAACGGTTCCCAAAGACTTCAATAAAGAGGAAAACTACCGGCCATTTTCATCACTCTCCAAAAAAGAATCAGCCGTTCTTATCATGGAATCAGCTGAAAAGAAGGTCAGCCATACAGCCGCTATTAAGCTGAAACTCCATGTTTCACCGCAACAGTCTGTGGGAATTTATCAAAATCAGTTGAATTTTACACTTTCTCCGGGTATCTGATCTTATGAAGTTTATAAAAGCTCTTACCTTTATTCTAATCTTTTTGAAGAGTTTAATATTTACCCCATTCACTCATGCCCAATCTATCTCCCTCTCGTTGTCTCCGCCTGTAACTGAAGTCATGATAAAACCGGGAGTTTCTGTTTCTCAAACCTATCTTTTGACCAATAATGGCGATGACACAATTCTGACTTTTCAAATTTTAGCTTTAGACGGAAATGGAATAGTTATTGATGATAAGGAAAAAATTGTTCCCTGGCTGGAAATTGTCTCAGCACAATTGATATCCCCAAGCTCTCTTAATCAGGAAAATCCAACCAAAACCCCGGTCTCTGCAGCAAAAGGTCCCTCCAATTCACTGCCTTCACCTATCCAAACCGATCTGGCCCAAAAGTTCCAGCCGCCGCCGCCCGCACCAATTACTGAAGAAATTAAAAATTTGCCGTTGGATAAACCTTTTCTCTTTAAAAAAAGCGGGCAGTTAAAAATGCTCGTCAAAATAAGCCCGCCGATTGGAACACCGCAACAGGACTATTATCAATCTCTGGCCTTTTCCACCGCTCCAATATCAGCTAATATCAGCCGGTCGGCTATCAAACAGAGTCTGAACTCCCTAATTCTCATTTCCGTAACCGATTCCGGGCTTCCCAAACAGGCCAAAATCACTATATTTAATCTTCCCCGGATTGTAGATTCATTTGACGGAATTAATATTGATCTGGCTGTCAAAAACACCGGGCAGACATTCTTCCATATCAACGGCCAGCTGTTATTAAAAGGTCTGATAGGTCAGGCCAAATTCCCTATTATTCCCCGCATTCATTTGACCGGACAGGAAAAAGAGATTCTTATTGACAGCCCAAATACGAAAAAAATCAGCGGTTTTTTCCTGGGCAAATATACTTTAAAAGCTGATTTTATTCTTGATGAAGGCAGCCTTAAGGTTGACGGGGAAAAGGTCTTCTATGCTCTTCCCTGGAAAATGTTATCTGTTTTAATAGCTGCTGCCATGCTAATGAAAAAACGCTCATCCAAGAAATGATCAAAATAATATATCAAATTATAACTTTTAACTATCTTTATATAACAATATTCGCTATGTGCTTTTTCCTGCCGACCACAAAAGTCCTGGCTCAAACCCCTATTCAATCAGGTTCCAAAGTTACAATTGAGGCGCAACTTCCATTCCGCTCTTATGTCCGCCTTTATGGCTATACCTCACCCCGTACTATCGTCTATGCCGATGCTGTAAGAACGGAAGGTTTAACCGTTTCAGACAGTAATGGCTTTTTCGTCATTGATAATCTCTCTTTGTCAAATGAAGCCCGCGAGATCTGTTTATTAGCCCGCGATCAGGAAGAAAGAACCTCCAGTCCTCTTTGTCTGCCTGTTCCTCAAACTGTAATTAAGAAAAACATTGGTCCGATAATAATGCCACCCACCTTATCGCTCTCCCATAACATCTTTTATGTTGGACAAAGAATTTATGCTGAAGGAAAAAGCCTTCCCAATCAGCAAATCTCCATTGCTCTATTTGAAGAAAGATCAGGATTTATTAAAAGAAATCTAAGTAAAGTATTTACTGTAGGTACAGTCCATGCATTTGCCATACCCCAATTGGAGGTAAAAACTGACAGTCATGGTAACTTTAATTTCTCACTGCCAAGCGCTAAATCCATTGGTTTCAGGGTTTTTGCCAAAGGTCAATTCCAAAATAATCCCATTCCCAATAGCCGGACTATCTATTTCTTTGTCAATCCCAAAAGCTATCTTCTCCTTAAAATGCTTATTCCTCTTCTTCTCTGGACAATGCTCTTCACGCTGCTTTCTGTCACCGGCCTTATCTACGACAGAAAAACAGGCAATATCAGGCAATTTATCAAAGAAATCCAACCGGAGCTCAAAATTCTTCTAAGCGATCTTAATGAAAAGAAATGGAGACCTGCTGCAGCAATGATACGTTTGAAACAGAAGCGTTTATGGTATAATCTCCGGGAGTACTTGAGGTTAAATCAAAAGTAGCTTTACCGACACTATCAGTTAGTTCATTAACAGTAGTAATAGTAATATTTGGAATTGTTTTAAGCATAACTTTCTGTCCGGCAACTCCCATTCCTTGACTGTTTAATAAAAATACGGTAATGCGAATGACACTCTCTCCGTCTGCCGGAGCAGAGATTGGTGAAGCAAAGATATAAGAATTCTCGCGGGAAATAAAGCTGGAAAATAGTGAATTGCCTGATGATGCTCTGCCGCTGGTTGAAGATCGTTCTCGGGCAACAGTTAATGCGGTAATTATAATTACTAAAGAAAATGTAATACCGCTGATCAAGTAAAGTTTAAGTGACTTCATAGATAAATTTTGACAAATTATTAACAAACAGGTCAAGAGCCGGTATTTTTTGTAGGATATAATACAAGACCCTATAATAAATATACCAAATATTAGAGGTTTTAGAAACTAAAGTTAAAGAGATTATAAAGGTTTAAATGAAATTTAGCTTTAATTGATAAAGGCAAAAATTTAATTAAAATATTTAGTAAAATAATGCTTCTATTTATATTGTTGAGATGCTCTAAATAACAACTTTATATCTTCTAGCAATCAAGAATCAAGATTGCTAAAAATTAATATTTTTAATTAAAGACTGATAAAACTTCCGGTTTCGAAAAAAACCCAAAACATAATTACTTATTGATTATTATCTTATAGTAATAATAATAGGGTTACATCTAATTCGAACAATTATTTTTACCGATAATGAACCTAATCCCCTTATCCCATAATAATATAACATATGTTTTGATATATTGTTTACCCTTTATACTCTGCGGAAAAATTGTCTTTTTAAACGACTGCAGATAAGTTTTATCCTCTAGATCAAAAAGTATATCAAATCCTCTCTTAGAGGTTTGAATTCAAAATAATTTAACAGTATATCGTTTGATGTATTTATTGTGCGTAAAATATAATGCGGGAAATCGTGAAAATAGCAATTTGCTCAGTTGTTGTCTGCTTGAATATACACTATCCAACTTATACTTTAATAGGTCATTTCTACTTGACAAACTTATTATTATTGTGTTTACTTATATTAATGACTGTATCAAACAATAATTTATCTAATTTTGAAGCTAAATTTATTAGATATATTCAATATTCAAGTATTTCCCGCATTGTTAAAAAACGTCTTAGAAATGACTTTAAAGACTATATTAGTCTACTGAAATTATCAAATCCCGCAAAAATTTACGGAAATTACAGGAAGCTATTCTCCGCAAGAACCATTAATACATCCAAACAATTATTCATGGCTAAATATAAAAATGCTAAAAGATGGGATCAATTCATTGGTAAGCTTAATTCCTTCAAAATGCATCTTATCCGATCTGAAAATAATTATCAAACAGTATCAAATTACACCATTACCTATCAGGACTTGTTGGACAAATTCATCACTTATCTTGAAACTGAAAAGTTCTCCTCCTCCACTGTCAGAAATTACAAAGCTGATCTAAAACAGCTTCTGCAATATTTGAATGAAAACAATATAAACCTGGAAGATATCTCTGATGCTGATCTTCTTAAATCCTATTCGGACTACCTGGATAATAGACTGCTTTTAGACTCTGATTCAGTAAAGAGAAAATTTTCCGCTATTTCTTCATTTATTAAATGGGCTAAGAAAAAAACTGATTTTTTCCAGGACACTGAAGCTAATATTACCGAAATAAAACCTAAATTTAATATTCTGAAAAACAATGCAGATCATCACAACATGAATATTATTCAAGATGTTCAATCTGACCATACTCCATCAAGTCGAAGCTATAAATTCAACTTTCAAGTTTTATTCTATTCCCTAATTTTAATCGTCCTTTCTATATCATTATCTATAGGAATATATCAGCAGTTTTTCAGAAAGGTAGAAACACCTCAAGCTTTCCCCGGTCAACCGGTCAGACCAGCCAGAATTCTCAGTTTTCAAGGTCGTTTATCTGACAAAGACTCAACTCCTATTGTTGAACAAACTCAAATCAGCTTCAGAATCTGGAATCAGATCACAGGCGGTCTTGAACTTTATGATTCCGGTTTCTGTAAAATAACACCCGATCAAAACGGTATCTTCTATACCATTATCGGATCAACCTGCGGTCAGGAAATACCCTCTTCTGTATTTTCCGAAAGCATGAATACTTTTCTTGGTATTACTGTAGGCAGTGATCAGGAAATGCAGCCTCGTCAACAGATTGCTTCAGTAGGCTTCGCCCTCAATAGTGAAACATTACAGGGTTTTCCTCCTTCCTCACCGGCCAATTTTGCCACTATCCCCTATATCAATAAAGACGGTCACCTGCTTATAGGTCTGACAAATCCCCTTATTAAATCTACCTCCGGAACATTTACTCTTCAAGGCAATAATATTTCAATTGAAACTTCGGCAGGATCTTCCGGTTCAATCAATCTCTCACCGGATGGCAACGGTTCAGTAAATCTGAATTTGTCAGGCTTCTTCCCGGCATCTGGCTCGGGACTCCTCAATATAAATGGTCAAAATATCATCTCCGGCAATTTAATTTCAGCACTTGGCTCTTCTCTGACTGCCGGATATAAGCTGATTGATCTCTCATCGGGTAATCCCTCCTCCACCAAGTTCTCGGTAGATGCCGCCGGCAATGTGCTAATTTCCGGTAATTTAGACGTCAATCAAAGCTTATCCTCCTCTTCTTCCGGAACCCTGGTCAATTCTAATTTGGTTGTTGGAGGTGCAATTTATGATGGAGGTCTGGGTATTTTTGGAAGTAATGGAGCCAAAATTCCCATATCAATCGACTTCACCAAAGATACAGTCATTGAATTTGAGTTTAAAACAGGGTCAAAAAAGATCAAAATACAAACTAATATTAACGATGACGGTTCAAAATATTATCTCTTTACCTGGGATACCAACGGCAGTTTGACTGTAGAGAAATGTACGCCTGCCTGCAGTCAATTATCGTCAGACAGCTTAACCTGGACCAATGACAGTTGGCATCATGGATATATCAGTTTTTCAGGCACTAATATCAAATACAATCTGAATAAAGGTAGTAAAATATTATCAGCAACAACTGCAACAGACGTCCCTAAGTTGTCAGCTGGATTCATCAAATTTGCAGAAGGTGTAACAGCTGTCAACGACCTCCAGATCTCTCCTACAACTAATCTTGTCCTCTCCGCCGGTAACGCAGCAATAGGAGGAAGACTTACTGTTGATGACCATATATTAACCAGCGGTCAGCTAAAAACCGGTTCCTATTCATCAGCCCCTTCAGCCGAAGGAAATGGAGCTCTCTACTATAATAGCAGTGATAATAAACTTTATTATTGGAATTCATCTTCCTGGGTATCTACTAATTTAGGGGATACCGGCCCGACAGGAAGCGTTGGAGTTACAGGAGCAACCGGTCAAACCGGACCAACCGGACCTCAGGGTTCAACCGGCCCGACAGGTTCAACCGGACAAACCGGCCCGACAGGACCAACTGGAGCAACCGGAGTTGAGGGACCAACTGGCCCAACAGGATCAACCGGTCAGGAAGGTCCCACAGGCTCAACCGGCACTTCAGGCTCACAAGGTCCTTCAGGCTCCACCGGCGCCACCGGTCCGGTTGGCCCCAACGGTACTTCTCTTCTCTGGGAATATAATAATTGTGCCGGACCTGACGGTTGGTGCGGTCTTATCTTTCCCAATCTCAATGAGGCCGATCAATCACTTGCACTTGGCTCTGATGCCACTCTATCAGCAAAAATCTATTTCAGTCCGACAGCCTCCAACGACTCCTGGATAAATGTTTCAGGTGGTGATTTTGGTATCGGAACGGCATCTCCCAATGAAAGGTTAGATGTCGAGGGAAATATAGAAATTGACGCCTCAGTTACCTCTTATACTGAGCGTCTTTGTCATAGTGGAGCTGATGGAGCAACAAACGATCTGAAGTTAGGTGACTGCTCGGCCGGTGGTCAGGACTTAGCTGAATATTATGGAGCCGGTCCGGGAATTGAAGCCGGAGACATCGTAGCTGTGGGGAAAGAAGCTTATCAGTTTACTACCAATCGTATTGATCAATCCTCCAAAGCTTATGTATCAAAATCATCTTATCCATATCAAAATAACATAATTGGTATCGTCTCTACCAATCCTTTCCCGGAAATTCTCTCAGACGGAGTATTCACTTCCGAAGAATTTCCCGTCCCGGTTACCCTGGCAGGAAGAGTCCCTCTTAAAGTATCAACAGAAAACGGTCCAATCAGTTCAGGAGATCTGATAACTACAGGAACAATAGAAGGATTTGGTATGAAAGCTGATAGTTCCGGATCAATTGTTGGAAAAGCCATGCAAAGCTTTCCGGAAAATGACAATTCGGCTCAAATTATTCCCTGTCCTGTCAATTCGAGGCCTGAAATAATCTGCGGAAAAATAATTGTTTTTATCAATATCAGCTGGTACGAAAAACCCTGGACCTCCGATGAACTGGCTAATCTGGTTATTATTCCCGGAAAACTACTCCCATCTGCAAATGCCACCAGTCAATCTGCCTATCTTCTGGAATTGAAAGATCAATTATTAAATGCCTCCGCTAGATTGTTGACCCAAATAGGCGTCTATTCGAAAGTTTTAAGCGCTCAGATCAAAACCGGCCTGTTGGAATCAAACGAAATTATCGCCCATGACCTCCTTCGGGCTGGAAATATAATTTCTGACAGTATCCAAACTGGTAAATCATCTTTTGATACACTGATTGCCTCATCAATAAATGCCTCCTCCCTTCAATCGGATACAATTATTTCAGCTGTTGTAGAAGCTGACAGCATCAAAACTGATAATCTTTCGGTGGGATTTATCTCGCCTTTAGCTGATGAAAAAGAGATCAAAATAGCCGGATCCGTTACTGTATTTGGCCAACTGAACGCATCTGTCCTTTCAGCCGATTCTGCCTCAATTTCCGCTGCTCTGACAACTGAAAGCCTGAAATCTGAAGACCTGGAAACTATTGACGCTACTGTATCAGGCAC
>MFJA01000012.1:55766-57425 GCA_001779055.1 Candidatus Gottesmanbacteria bacterium RBG_16_37_8 | reverse complement strand
ACTCAATTCGTCTTTTCCTCTCTGCTCCTATCCTTGATTAAAGAAGAAATCTAACAATAACTATGAGTTTTTACGATTTTTACTACTATAAATCTCATCCGGATTGGTTGAATAATCTTTTTATCCGCTACAATCAAAATATCCTCTTCCATCTCCTTTCTTTTTTCCCTGATAGAAAGCAGATTAATCTTTTAGAGCTTGGTCCGGGAAAAGGTTACTTTTATGAAGCTTGCCAAAAGTGGGATAAGAAAATCTCCTATCATGCTTTTGACAGAAATGACCTGATCTTAAAAAGTCTCAATATAAAATCTGTTTTTAAAGGAAAAGCACCTAACTTACCGTTGTTTAAAAAGAAATTCGATATAATTTTTTCAGCTTACTTGATAGAACATTTGAAAAGCGGAGAAGAAGTATTTGAACTGATAAGAAAGTGTAAAAAAAATCTCTCACCGGGTGGCTTGATTGTCTTTTTGGCACCCGATGCACTCTCTCTAAAAATGGAATTCTGGAATATGGACTATACCCATAGCTTTCCTACCACCAAAAGGAATGTAGCTATGGCATTTTATGACAACCAGCTCTCTGATTTGAATATCCATGACTATTATGACTTTACTCTGTGGTTAACCAATAAAAGTAATCTCTGGCCTATATGTTCCTTTTTAATAAGAATCACTATGATTTTCTATGATTATCGTCTATTTAATTTTCTTATGTTATTTTCCTTTAGGAAAACTATCAATCGTCCGGAAAACTGGTTTTATCGTTTGTTTTGTTTTACCAAAGTGAAAAACTTAATGTTTATCGCCAGAGTTTGAATCCGAAAAATTATATCTAGTTAAAATGAAAATATTAATCTACATAGAATATTTTTATCCTCACATCGGCGGTGTCGAACAGGTATTTCTTGAAGTAGGCAAAAGATTGATTGCAAAGAAGAATGAAATAATTGTTTTTACTACAGATGAACCTTATCAAACTGCAAATAAAATAATTAAAAAGAAAAAAACATATCTCGCAGGATTACTCAAAGAGTATGATATTAAGGGTATTAGAGTCGTCAGATTATCTCTTCCAAAGTTTTTAAAGCGCTATCTTTTTCCCTTCATTGGTCTTCCCATATCTTTTATGATGTTTGGACATGTAGATCTTATCCATAGTGCCAATAATTATTCTGTGGCTATTCCCAGCTTCCTATTGGCAAAAATGCTGCAAAAACCGGTCACTATTTCCGTCTGGGAAATTTGGGGAAGTAATTGGTTTTCCTATTTTCCGCCTTTTATTGCTTTTTTTTATTGGCTGTATGAAAAAATTACCCTGCACTTGCCTTTTAATTTTTTCATTGCTCCCTCCCAATTTGTCTATCATCAGCTGCCCTTTATTCCGCTTCATAAAAAAAATCTGTCCTATCTTTCCGGAAAAGATTTACGTTTTAACAAAAAGGGGCGTTTTAGACTTCGTCGGAAATTTCATTTAGATGGCAAATTCGTTTACCTCTATTACGGCCGCATTGGTATTAGCAAAGGAGTAAAATATTTGATCACCGCCTTTGAACAAATTGCTTCCCAATTTCCCAATATTTTACTTGTATTTTTTTCTCCTGATGGTCAAAATGGAATCTTTCATAAAAATCTTCCAGAATTTTTAAAAAGAAACATT
>MFJA01000012.1:50396-55760 GCA_001779055.1 Candidatus Gottesmanbacteria bacterium RBG_16_37_8 | reverse complement strand
AATCCTTCAATACCCGAAAAAGAGCTGTCAGCTCACCTTTCAATAGCCGATTGTGTTGTTGTCCCGGATGTCTCAGCTTCATTTGGTCTGTCAGCCCTTGAAGTATCCCAAATGGGACTTCCTCTTATTGTTGCCAGATCCGGAGCTTTGCCCGAAGTAGTTTTCGGTAAGGTAATTTTTACTACACCTGCTTCAAGTCAAAGTTTGGCAAACGCCATGATAAAAGCTTATAAGGGTAAATTTATAACTATTCCTAAAAAACACTTCTCCTGGGAAAAAACTGCCCAAAAGTATAATAGCGTTTTCCGGAAGCTCATCAAGCACTCATCCTCTTCTTAAAAATATAGACATTCATTTCAAAATCAAAATATTTATAGTTCCTTTTTTCAGCCATCGTATATAAATTCAAATATTTATTTATTTCTGCACTGTTATCATCAATCGGAAATTCTAAATAATATATAGTATCAGGTTTATCCTGCAAGTAATCAAAAGTCCAGATTGCTGTATTGAGAATAAAGGAATTACTCCAGCTTATTGTTCTTTTCAATGTCCTTTTATCAAAACTAAACATGATAGAAGGACCAACTACAGGATGATAAGCAAAAAAAGTACTCTCATTTGGTCTGATATCAGCGATAATCTTATTAAGTAAATAATGGAAAGCTGTTGATTCCAAGTTATATACCAGTTGATCCCGGCCGTATCCGCAGCATTCACCGGTGACAGAAGTTATTTTCAGCATCTTATGATTCCCGAAGTTAAAAGTACCGTAAATTTGTCTTGACAGAGGATCAAATGTATAAAAATTAGCCACAAAAAAAATTAAAGAAACAGCTACAAAAATTCCTCTTCTTATAACGGAATTGGGTATGAAAATTATTACTCCATATCCAAAAAGAATTATCATCAGGGGGTATAGCGTCAGGAAATATCTTAAATTGGTAAAAGTCTTATATAAAGTCAAAAAAAGTGCATTTGCAGTAAAAAGAAAGTATAAAAGAATTATTTTTCCATTGTCGGTTGTGTATTCTAATTTATCTTTTTTAATAAACAATTTATATATTAATTTTAGTAACCCCAACAATAGGAAAATACTCAATATCCAGTTGAAATTAACTACGAAAATTCCCAAAAAATATGCTTTCGGAATCCTCGCTATTACCGAAGAATCAAATCCCGGTGTGCCAAAATTAGTGGAGAAAACATCTTTTAAAGCTGAAAACCACAATCCTTCTTTTTTCGAATTGATAATATAAATAACTCTCGCCAGAAAAAGGATTGGCGGAAGAAAAAAATAAAATTTAGATATTATAATTTGTCTTAAAGCCCTGATTTTCAATTTCTTTAAGATTGTTTTGTAGGCAGTAAATATTAGTAAAGTAATTCCGTATAACCCGAGACCTGTCTCTTTGGAAGATATCATTAATATTGCCGCAATCATGGAGAAAAAATACTTTCGGCAAAGCAGTAAATTCAGGAAAATAACATAAAAAACCATTACTCCGTAATCTATGTTTATGTGAAGACTATTGGATATTATTATTGGGAAAAAAGCATAAAGGAAAGTTAATAGCCAATTCTCCCATTTGTACTTTCTTTCATCAAAAATTATCTTTAGAAGATTATAAAATGACCAAATAGACAACAATGTCAGAATTGTTATTGGAATATGTACCAAGGCGATATTTCCGGGATTTAAATACTGAAGAAAACTGATAAGAAAAAAATAAATGAAGGATGAATGTCCGATTATATCAAAATTAAAAAAATCAAATGGAGTAGAAACTGCCTTATGTATTAATTCTCCGCTGTTTGCCCAGCCGTCCCACAAAGGCACATAGTTGATAAAAAATAGCTTAATAAGAAAATAAACCAATAGTATAAAAACCATCTGCAATTCAATAATATATAATTACTCCATGACCCTCCAGGACAAATTCAGTATTATTATCCCTACCTACAATGAAAAAGAAAATTTAGTAATTCTCATTCCCCGGCTCAAAAAACTCTACCCCGCTTCCCATATTTTTATTGTTGACGACAATTCTCAAGATGGCACCGATGTTTTTATCAATAAGATTTCTTCCCGATTTTCCCGTATTCTACTCTTAAAAAGAAAAGGAAAGCTTGGCCGTGGTTCCGCAGTTATTGATGGGCTCAAATACGCGCTAAAAACAGCCAAAACCCAATATTATCTTGAAATGGATGCCGACTTTTCCCATGATCCGCAGGAAGTAGTCAGACTCCTTGAAAAAAAATCCCCCGATACTCTGGTCATCGGCTCCCGTTATGTATCCGGTTCCCTGATCGTTAATTGGCCTCAAATCCGTCGTACGTTAAGCAGTCTTGCCAACCTCTACATTCGGACAATTTTAAAAATTCCGCTTCACGATTTCACCAACGGTTTCAGGCTCTATTCGCAAAAAGCTGCCCGCATAATCGTCGGTGTCAATCCCGCGGAAAAAGGCTATACGACTCTTTCGGAAACTGCTTATATCCTCTATCTTCACCGTTTTAAATTTATCGAAGTACCGACCACCTTTGTCAACCGCAAGCTTGGCAAGACCAAAATAAGTCTTGAAGAATACCTCAAATCCCTGCTAAGCATCATCAGAATTAAACAGAATTATCGTCATTAAACAAAATTAATTTTCTTTTTTCCGATAAGTAGTAATTTTATAAATTGCATATCCGGCAAAGAGAAACATCAACGGATATCCGGGCAAAGAGTACCTTTCATCAGCAGTTGATATCATATGGATAACTGAAATATATACCCATAAAAATGCTATCATAATTAAGTAAACCTTAAGATTTTTATATTTCTGCAAGTATATTGCTTCCCTCCTCCAATAATATATGAATCCGTAAATTCCTAAAAACAGTAGGATTGAGTTACCAATGTAAACTATTCGGCTAATTGGTTTTATAAGTCCGGTATAATAAAACAGATAGTTTTTCTCCCACACATAATACATCTTTTTGAAATGACGGATAATCTGTCCTGATAAGTCATTCTTGAGTTCAATCAATCCCAAATTAATATATTTATCTGCCATGGCTTTTCTTTCGTCTTTATTCCTGGGTATTGGTGTAAATTCATAGTAAATTTCCTGCATTTTTTTGGGTAACATCTCAAGTGGAGTATGGTGCGGATACTTACCAACTAACATGCTGAAATAAAATTCCCGTGCTATAAGTTTATCAACTGTCAAAAAACTAAATTGATTGAAATATTTAATATTGCCGATCGCGGTATAAATAAACGGTAAAATGAATAAAATCGGGATAGTAAATACAAGTAATAACTGGCTAATTCTTATTTTTTCCCTCAACAAAAAAAATAAAACTAATATAAAAATTACAGGAAATAACACGAATGAAGGTCTCAATTGTGGTAGAAATCCTAATAATAAAGACACTAATAAAATGACAAAAATCTTGCCTTTAAGAAGTACTTGCTGAAATAGAATATAAATGAGCAGAGTCAGAAAAATTGCCGTAATTTCAGTTGAAAGCATACCTACATAAGCTGATGTAAAAGGATTGAATAGGTAGGTAATTAATGCCAAATAACTCGGAATTTTACTCTTAAATAGTTGACTTCCCATAAAATAAATCATGAATGCAGTCAATGTATCCAGAATTGCTTGGAATAAATGTACCGCTAAGTAATTGTTTCCGAAGAAAATTTTAATTACAGCCAATATTAAGGGGTAACCGTATAGTCTGTCAGATACTGCAAATATTCCGTATTTCAATATTCCATCGGCATACCAGTTGTAAACGTATTGATCGGCAATCAGCTGAGGTTGAGGATACAAAGTTATAAACCACAATCGGAATATAATTCCGGCAAAAAAAAGGAAATAGAAAATCAAAAATTTCGGTTTGGCCAACATTGAAATTATATTCCCTCCTCTACTCTATAAAGTATTGTAGTACCAAATCTTGATTTCTCTGTTAAAAACGGGTAATTCAAATCTTTTCTATCTGCAGATTTGTTCCTCTCCTCATCTCCCAGAAAAACAAATTTTATCCCTTCTTTCCTGAGAAAACTTAAAGCTTCCTCATTCTGCATACGTCTTGAATAAAATCTCTCAACATTCTCTGAAACAACTCCCAAATTATCTGTCTGCATTAACCTTTGCCACCAGCTGGTATAGACGCGATTGCCTGAAAATGCCGGAATTAATACTCCTGCAAAGTATCCTGACAGAACGGCATCATACTCACCGCTTTCTTTCTTTAAATAATTTATCGTCTCCATCACTTCCTTTTGCGGATAACCGTAATCGAAAAATTCTTTCTGGCAAAAACATACCCGGTTTCTGGCATAACTCATTCCAAAATTATGCCGGCTTGGATAAAGAATTATAAAAAGAAGAATCCCTAAGATTAAAACAGTTGGAATCTTATTCCATCTGCGCTTAATAAATTCAGCAATTTCAATAATTCCGAATGTTGCCAATACGCCAAAAACAATAAAATATGAAGTGAAGAAAAATCTGACTTTATTAATCTCCAATACTTTTGTCGCCAAAAATACCGCCGCAGGATGAATAATTAGATAGCTAAACAATAATAACTCCAGGCTTTTCCCTTTAGCAAGAATTCTCCGGATTGAAAAAAAGCTGAATAAATAAGTCATTCCGACAATCATTAGGTAATTGGACGGTCTTATATCATACGGCGCGATCTGTTCTGTATTTATAAAAGCTTTGAATTCCGGAAACTGCGCTACATACCGTAAATAAATAATCGGAACTATTGATAAAGAAATAAAAATCAACAATGAAATAAAAATTCTTCTGTATTTATTTTTGTTTAACTTATAAGAAACTCTGGTTAGAAAAAGGATAAGAAACACTGGAATACTTATGTAAACAAGTAAAATTGCCGGGACAAAAATAAAAGCAGTCAGAAAGCCGGAAATTGAAGCCAGTAATAGGTCAATTATGCTCCTTTTCTCAAAAGACTTTGCCAGATAATAAATGGACGCCAGTGAAAAAAACGACCCTAATATATAGTGATGGGCGGCAGTAGTCAATCTTTGAAAAACAAACATGTCTGTAGGTAAAGTAAGTAGAATCCGCAAATTTTCATTGTCAATTGCCGGCAATATGCCGTTGGAAAAAAGCACTAAAATCGCCGCCAATATTCTCAATAATGGATCAACGAAGAGTTTTGGCAGGAAGACCCAGCCAATAAACCACAAAAATAATATTGTAATAAAAAATCTCGTCAGGTGAAACATTAGAAGCGGGTGGCTTTTCGTCAATCTGGCTAAATGACCTATCGGAATATATTCAAATTTTGTAAGCGTCGCTGGCGAATTTATCGTTGTAGATGTTTTGGATT
>MFJA01000012.1:39847-50340 GCA_001779055.1 Candidatus Gottesmanbacteria bacterium RBG_16_37_8 | reverse complement strand
ATAAAAACGGTCTGCAGGTGCTTTTTTATAATTCTCATAAATAGGCTTATAGCAGAAAAAAATTAGTAAGATGGAAAGAAGAATAAAAACAACCCGGTATCCCCGTTCTGTATTTAATATTTTCATTTGTTAATCTTCTGAAATTAAAAAAATTATAGCATGCTATAATCCCCCTGTATGATTGTCGTTGGTATCGACCCCGGAATTGCCATCACAGGTTGTGCCATAGTTACTGATAATAAAGGCCGGCAATCGCTCCTCTACTCTGATGCAATTATTACTCCATCCAAACAAAACTTCGCCGCTCGTCTGTCAATTGTTTACTTAAAATTATCAGCTATTCTTAAAAAATTCCATCCTGAGGTTGCCGTTCTGGAAAATCTCTTTTTCAATACTAATGCCAAAACTGCTTTTTTAGTCGGCCAGTCAAGAGGAGTAATTCAACTCTCTCTCTTCCAAAACCATATTCCCATTTTCGAATATACTCCGCTCCAGGTAAAAATGGCTTTAACAGGCTATGGAAGGGCTGAAAAAAATCAGATTCAGATTATGGTTAAACAGGTCTTAAAACTTCCCCAAATCTTAAAACCCGATGACGTGGCTGATGCTGCAGCCATTGCCTTAACCCATTGTTTTTCGTATAAAATGAATTTAAATATAAAATGATTTCTTATCTTGAAGGTATTGTAAAATTAAAAGGTCCATCCTATCTGATCATCATGACTTCCGGTGGAGTCGGCTACAAAATTCACACCCCTGTTGACCTGATCACTCATGCTAATCTGAATAAACCTCTCTCAATTTTCACTTATACTCATGTCCGCGATGATGCTCTTGATCTCTATGGTTTTACTGATCCCGAAAATCTGGCTTTTTTTGAGCTGTTTCTGACAGTCTCGGGAATTGGTCCCAAACTGGCTCTTTCCATCTTCTCAATTGGTAAATTAACTAAAATAAAAGAGGCCATTATCAAAGGAGATATCTCCTTTTTTACCGCTGTTCCCCGTTTAGGTAAAAAAAATGCCCAAAAACTGATAATTGAACTGCGGCCAAAACTTGGAAGCTTGTCAGACCTTGATCTCTCGGAAGATTCAGGCGAAACCAAAGGAATAATAGACGCTCTTCATACCTTCGGCTTTTCCACCGTTGAAGCCAGAGAAGCTATCAAATCAATTGCCACATCTGAAGGCTCAACCTCCGATAAAATAAGACAAGCTTTGAAATACTTAGGCAAAAAATGAAAAAAGACATCAATCCTAAAAAAAATAAAGAATCAGAAAACGTTGAAGAAGAAGTGCTTTTCACATCCCTGCGCGCAGGTGACTGGCAGGAGTTTTTCGGCCAGCCAAAAGTAAAACGTTCTCTTCACGTAGCGCTCACCGCAGCCAAGAAAAGAAAAGAACCCATGGAACATATTCTTCTTTATGGTCCTCCCGGTCTTGGTAAAACCACTCTTTCCCACCTTATTGCCAAAGAAATGGGTGTCAATATCAGAATCACATCGGGTCCTGCTATCGAAAGATCAGGTGATCTGGCCTCCATTCTTACCAATCTGGAACCTGGAGATGTCCTTTTTATTGATGAGATCCACCGCCTCAATAAAGTAGTTGAAGAAACCCTCTATCCGGCCATGGAGGACTATGCTCTTGATATTGTTATTGGCAAGGGTCCGTCAGCCAGAACTCTCCGGCTTGACCTGCCGAAATTTACCATAATCGGCGCCACCACCCGCATTGGTCTGATGTCCGCTCCTTTAAGAGATCGTTTCGGTATTGTCCAGAGGTTAAATTTCTATTCGCCGGATGATCTTGAAATAATCATCACCAACGCCGCCAGGAAATTAAAATTAAAGCTCAACAGCCAATCAACCAAAGAACTGGCCCAAAGAGCCAGAGGCACTCCCAGAATCGGACTCAAGTTATTAAAACGTGCCCGCGATTTTGCTCAAGTCAAAGGCAGTGACGAAATAGATGAAAATGTTTTAATTGAAGCTTTCAATCTTCTGGAAATAGATAACTTAGGTCTGGATGATTCCGATCGCCGCTTAATAAAAGCACTGATTGAAAAACACGGCGGTGGTCCGGTCGGCATTGAAACAATGGCTGCCACCCTTTCAGAAGATATAGGTACTCTCGAAGAAGTCATCGAACCCTATCTTATGCAGATCGGACTCCTCAAGCGCACCCCCCGTGGCCGTGAGGCTACCGAAAAAGCCTACCGCCACCTCAACATCCCCCTCAAAAAATCTCTGCAACAGGTAAAACTTGTCTGAATTATTTTTTTCAAAAACCTCCTATAAATGCTTTCCAAAAAACTACTCTATCTGCTGCAGGGCTGTGGTAAAGGCATTTTTAAGTAATTCTCTCTTTTTCATTTCTGGAAATTGTATCCCGTCAGATTTAGCGATTGCTGTTCTACCAAAAGCATCCATCAACATTACAATAAAAACAGCCGCCTCTATGCCATTCTGTTTTATAACTCCATCAGCAACACTCGCTAGAAGTCCATAAGGAGTTTGGTTATCGTCCAATTTTTTCCTAAGAGATAATAAATTATGAGCACCAACAAATACCGTAGATTCAATTCCTACCACCTCTTCAGTAGTTTCGATAATTGGTATTATTCCTTTCACATAAGATAAATCTTTCACCTCCTGTTTCAATTCTTTCTTTAAAACTTCCACTGTCTCTGGTTCTCCTGAAGATATAAAGACCCCTTTCTCCCAAGGAATAGATTCTCCATCTGGAAACTCCCTACCAAACTCAATTGTCTCTCCATCTATGGAAATAATTTGCTCCACTTCATCAAATGATATTTGTTGCCATCCTTTACTATTCTGACGATAAAAAATAGTCTTTCCCTGGTATTGTTCTTTCTTTCTCAATACATGGGTAATTTCTCTAGCAGTAATATAATTTGAACTTGGATCAAAATGATCTACTAAAATTCTTATTCCAAACAAATTTGCAAAAAATTCTATCCCTTTTTCACACATTTCACTAAGATCTCTCTCCCCGTTTAGAAATATATTGAATGCAGTTAACAGTCTAGTATACCCAGGCATGTTGGAACGAAAATCTATTTGTCCTATTTCATCAAAACGTAAAGCATCAAGATATTTATCTAGAGTAAGTGGTAATTCATCTGGAACATTAGCGAGTCTCGAGTAAGGTTCATCATTCCATATATAAAGTCTTGGTATTCCTGCTTGTTCTTCTAATATTATCCGCGCATTATCTGTTCCGAATAATACTTGACCAGGTGCCAACGGAAATTGTACTGGTAAATCTGGAAATCTTCTGACTTTAATGTCTCTGGGTTTTTTTACAGTCAAATTGTTCATATACAAAGTTGATTTAAGCAAGGCATACATTGAAGTTGCCGATAAATCTATTGAGTTACAGCTTTGTTTAAATCCCATATCAGAAAATATTGCCTCAGTTGCATCACCTATTTGTTGAGCTAAAGAACTCGATAAATTATCAACATTAATTTCACCATCTAAAATCCAATTCCTTCCTATATTTATACCTATCCCGAGTGCTTCAACTCGCTCCCCTATTAACTGATGACGATTGGTAAAAGGAATTACTACCATAGGTGTACGCCTCACAAGAGCCTTATGAAAACTATTATAATCACCATCAGTTATAAGAACAGAATTCGCTGAAGAATTTCCCAACTCATACTCATCATTTACCTCCCAGTTTTCTGGATAATCAGATAAAATTTTATTACCTTTGGTATAAAATATTACTCTTTGTTTATTACTATTAAACAAAGCAGTTAGGGTAATAATAAAATCTCGAAGTTTATCACGACTTTCAGGTTGTCTACTGAATAAACTCATCACTCTTCTTCCCAATGAGATTACAATTGTTGGTGTTTCTCCTGAAGTTTCTTTTCTTGCAGACTTTTCTGCCTGCAAATTTCCTGCAAGATAATAAGGTGCTGGAAATCGTTGATCTAGATAATCATCTGGTGGTATTCCTACATAGGTATATATTAAATTAGCATCTCCTGGGTAATACAAACTGTCAAAAATCATTTCTGTCCTATTTAGATCTATCTCAACCCCGTCGTTCTCTAGTCTTTCTAAAGCTCTAACACTTTCTTCTTTTGACAATCTTTCTCTAAATGCCTCTTGAGTTGTATATGAACCTATAACTGCAGGAATCGATGTCCAGGAAGTAATTCCTAATTCTTTAGCTGCTAAAGTTGCTTCTATCGACCAATAGTCAGCAATTATTAGTTTTGGCTGGCTTTCCTTCATTACTTCCAAACAACCATTAAACAATTCTGCTGCCCTCGGTAATGTCGATAAAGCAGGATGATGACCTCCATTAAGTTCAGATCTTGCCAGAACCACCGAGTCTTTTTCTACTCCGTGTAAATCAGGTTGAACGTTAGTCCATCCGGTAAATACAAGACCCATCTTGAAATGTTGTTTATAAGTTGTAATCAGATCTTTATGAAATGCTGCATGTGTGGGAAACGGAGGAGTAAAAACTAATATTTCTCTTACCATATGTTATTTTCCTTTAAAAAAAATCTCCCTTTTTAGCGGGAGACTTCGTTGTTTCCTACTTACTTTTAAATTCTTTTTCTCATCCTCTATCTCCCACATTTACCCTCCAACAATAAGTTGGAAGACGAAAAGGGAGATAAAGAAATTTTTCTGCATGTTTAAACTGGGATTTTATCTAATAAAACTATAATTTGTCAAATAGTGCCTGCCCCGATCAAAACATCGAGATCAATTTCTCTTTCTAAATCTCTCATCCAATTCTTCCACTTTCTCAACTATTTTTGTCAGGTTATAAGTAACCGTCACTGCCAAAACCGTTACTAATAAGGCATAAATAAGAAGTGAAATAACTGAACTTCCTTCTTTAAAATAGGGCTTGATATAGTTGGATACTAGTTCCTGTATAAAGCTGTTCCAGGCCAGAGCCGCCACCAGTCCAAACCCGCTGGTGGACAAAGTCACCATCTGCTTTAATATCGCCAGATGAAATCTTCTCTTTTTCTTCTTCTTATCCATATTAAAAATTATACTCTACCGGTAATTCATCTTCTGATCTGGCTGCCTCCCCAGAGAATTGGAGCTTTTATCTTTTTAAGATAAGCAAATGCCGAAGCAGCAGCTCTTGCCCCCAGTCCAACCGCTGATGAAATCTGTTCAATAGACAGTCCGTAACTGACCAGATCCCCCGCAGCAAATATTCCCGGTACATTAGTTGACAGCCTTTCATCAACGATAATATAACCTCCCGCATCCATCTTTACTCCCAGAGGAATAACTAAAGCCGTCCCCGGTACACCTCCTATTTCGATAAAAACTTTCTCCGCTGTTAAAAGCTTTTCATTTTCTTCATTGGACACTGTCCCGCGCTTAATCTTTACTCCTTTAACCTTGTTTCCGTCACCGATTATCTCCGTCACGACAGTGTTAAAAATTACCTCAATATTCCTGCTCTTATATATCTGTTCAAGCCAGATCGGATCGCCGCGTAACTCCATTCCCCTGTAAATGATATAAACCTTCCCTGCAGCCTGAGCCAGCTCCACCGCCGCCTGAACTGCACTGTTGGCTCCCCCGATAACCGCACAATCCTTTCCCTCGTAATCAAACTGCTCGCAGGTAGCACAGTAATGAACGCCCCTGGCTGTATATTCCACTTCACCCGCAACATTTAATTTTCTTCTTTCCGTCCCTGTTGCTAAAATAATTGCTTTAGAGATATACTTTCCGCCTTCCAAAGTTTCAACTTCAAACGATTGGTTTTCTGTATCATTGGAAATTCTGGTGACACTTTGTGTCACTATCTCTCCTCCCCGGATCTTTACCTGTTCTACCATTCTGTCTCTCAATTCCTTACCTGATATATCGGTAAATCCCGGATAATTAAGAATATGAGGAGCATACTCCAGTTGTCCTCCAACCATACTTCCGATAACCAAATGCTTGAGATGAAAACAGGAGGCGTAAATAGAAGAAGTAAGTCCTGCCGGCCCGCTACCAATGATTATCAGATCAAATAAGTCTTTTGTTTCCATTTGATCTGATAATAGCACATCTGTCTGTCCAATCTTTTATTTTTTCAAAGTTATAACTTTTTTTCCGACATATTCCTGCAGAATTTCAGGCACCTCAACAGTGCCATCGCCTTTCTGATAATTCTCCAAAATGGCAATTAAGATTCTCGGCGAGGCAACAGCCGTATTATTAAGACTGTGGGTAAATTCCATCTCTCCCTTAGCTGTTTTATATCTGATATTAAGCCTCCTGGTCTGAAAATCACCCATAAATGAATTGGACATCGTCTCCCCGTATCCCCCTCTGACCGGCATAAAGGTCTCTATATCATATTTTTTAACCTGCGGCTCTCCCATATCCCCTGTACACATCAGCATCACCCTAAAGGGAAGTTTCAGATCCTGCAATACTTCCTCACTGTTTCTAAGTAGTTCCTCATGAAGCTCTAAAGATCCCTGATAATCGTTTTTATTAATTATTACCTGCTCTACTTTGTTAAACTGGTGCAGTCTGTATAATCCTTTGGTATCCTTGCCGTAACTGCCTGCCTCCCGTCTGAAACAGGGAGAAAAAGCCACATATTTCTTCGGCAAATCGCTCTCTTTTAAAACCTCTCCGGCAAAATAAGCTGTCACCGGCACTTCCGCTGTTCCTGCCAGATACAAACTATCTTTCTCCATTAAATATACTTCTTCCCTTCCCCAGGGAAACTGCCCGTTGCCGAATAAAGTAAATTCGCGCACCAAGGATGGAGCAATTAAAGGCGTATATCCCTTCATCACCAGTTTTTTAAAAGTATGGGCCAAAATCCCCATTTCCATCAAAGCCGCTTCATTTTTAAGAAAATAGCCTCTGAAACCGGCAATTTTAGTACCTCTGTCAAAATCAACCAAATCCAGTTTTTTGGCAATCTCAATGTGGTCTAAAGGTTTAAAATCAAACTTAGGCACTTTTCCCCATTTTTTAACCTCCTTGTTATAACTGGCATCAGAACCGATAGGTACGCTTTTATCAGGTACATTGGGAACCTGATACATCAAATTCTTAAAATCTACCTCAACAGTTTTTAATTTTTCTTCAAGTATTTTTATTTGTTCTTTTAATTTTTTCCCCTTATCCCTTTGTTCTCTGTTTTCTGTTCTCTGTACACTGATTTTATTTCTCTCTGCACGTACTTTCTCTACCTCGGTAATCAGCTTTCTCCTCTCTTCATCAAGTGTTAATAACTTGTCAAAATCAACCTTGCGGTTCTTATCAGTGGCTGCTTTTTTAACCTTCTCCAAATTTTCCCTTATAAATTTTATGTCCAGCATAATCCTCCTAACTATAACTATATATTAAATTTGGTCTAGCCTGAATAGGTGCAGTATCGAAATCAATACTTAAATCCATATATCTTGATAATCTGTTAATAATCTCACAACCGTATTCTTTATTTTTAAATTTAACTCCTTGTCCGGCAAGAATACTTAAAGCACCTTCTGTAAATAACTTTCTGACATTTGGATCTCGGTTATATCTTGCTGTATCCCATCTTTCCTCTCCAAGAATTAAAGGCAATACCAGGGAAATATTATCAATAACTACATCTGCCATTTCTTCAATTTCAATGGGTCTGGGACCGCAATGCTGGGTAAACAAAATTTTTAAATCAGCTGGGACAATTTGCATATCTGGTTTCCCATCTCCCATAACAAAAATAGGCGGTTTATAATCATTTATTACTGACTCTACATGACCTTTTTTGCTGTTTTTTTGAGCTAATAGTCTTTGATCTTCATAAAATATATATCTGCCGTTTGGACCCTTCACTAGTCTATTAGCACTAATAGGAATTCTTCTCAGCTTCTTACTTACTCCATCCATCGTCTGTATCCATCCTCCGCTTACAATTTCCACCCTCACTTTTAAATCCTCTAATAGCTCTCTTATTGTGATTACACCTGGGGTTATCGAATTTGAGAATTTTTTGTCAACCTGTTGAATCATCGAATCAGTAGGAGCTGCTATCGGCAATCTTAATTTCAATGATTTTCCGAAATCATCCTCTGTCTGTGCATATTCTGTCATCGCTTTCAAAGTATCGCCCGCACCCCGTTCTATGCCCCAAATAACAAATGCTTCCCCCTTCCAGAAAGTGCTCTCCCCGTCACCAAGTAGAGTTCCTGCTCCTTTCAGAGCTAATTCTTTGGCTTTTTCCAGTCTTTCTTTATACAGGAAAAAACCATTTTCTTTTATTTGTTGAGGTGTAACAGGTAAAACTTCATTCATATAAATTCAACCATAAAAAAACCCATCCTCTTATAGGACGGGTAAAACGCTTGCGGCGAGATCGCCGCCAGGCGATTTTTCGCCGTGGTGCCACCTAACTTTCCCCGATAATCATCAGGACTCATTTATGTTCTGTTACGGGAACTCCCGGCTTGGAACGTGATCCCGATTTTATCGGGATTTTACGTTCCGCTCCTTACTCATGCCTTTTGTCATGTTTTCAGAGACAACGCCCCCGATTTAATCGGGGTCTACCGGTGGAAATTTCCGGTATAATGGCGTTTTTACTAATTTCGTAGAATTTTATCAGACTTAATATTTTTGTCAACACCATCACTCTCTTTCAACAGTAATTGTGCATTCGGTAACCAGTGCCGCAATTGCTCCAACAGCTGCCAAAACCGGAGCAATAGCCGCCCCGACCACTCCTAATGTTAAAGGTAATACCACAATAGTCTTGCCTTCCTTATTTACTATGGTTATCTTCCTCACATTCCCCTCTTTAATCAGCTCCTTGATTTTTTTAAGAAGCTCCTCCCCTTTAACTTTAAACTGATCTTCTTTTTTTGTTTTTTTCATATTACATCTTCTTTCTTTAGAAACTTTTTACTTTATAAACTTTATAAACTCTTACTTTTTTTCCCCCAGCCATTTATCGGCATCAAGTGCCGCCATACAGCCAAATGCAGCTGCGGTAATCGCCTGCCGGTAACGGTAGTCATGAACATCGCCTGCCGTAAACACTCCGTCAATATTAGTAGCACTGCGGTATTTAAGAAGTCCTTTCTCATCAGTAATTTCTTTTCTGACAATATAACCTTTAGCATCAATTTCCAATCCTTTAAAAACTTCTGAATTGGGTTTATGGCCAATTGCAATAAATACTCCGTCAATCTTCATCTCTTTCTCCTTTCCGCTGTTTGTATCTTTCAATATTACCGCTTCCAGCTTGTCTGTTCCCTTATATTTAACCAGTTCCGTATTCCAGATTATCTTAATTTTTGGCTCTTTAAATACTCTATCCTGCATAGCCTTAGATGCTCTGAACTGATCACGCCGGTAGACGATAGTTACTGATTTTGCCACTTGTGCTAAAACTAAAGCTTCTTCCATGGCTGAATCTCCGCCACCGACAACTATCACATTTTTCTCTTTAAAAAAGAAAGCATCACAGGTCGCACATGTTGATATACCTTTTCCTCTAAGCGGCAGTTCTCCCGGAACATTGAGCCAAATACTGTCAGCCCCCGTTGCCACAATTACTGATTTTGCCAAATATTTTTTTCCATCAGCAGTTATTTCGAAGGGTTTTTTAGTAAAATCTGCCTGGGTAATATCTATATTCAAAACCTCCACTCCTAAGCGCTCTGTCTGACTGCGCATATTCACCATTAATTCCGGTCCCTGGATTCCATTGCTAAAACCCGGAAAATTCTCAACCAGTGTAGTCAGCATCAGTTGTCCACCCCATCTTGTACCGGCAATCATTAAAGTTCTCCTGCCGGCTCTCACTGCATAGATAGCTGCTGTAAATCCGGCTGGTCCTGATCCTAATACGATCACGTCGTAAATCATAGAATTTAAATCCTCTTAAAATAATGAATAACATACGGAACCTGACTTTACTGAAGAACTTTATTAAATTCCGCAGTTAATGTTTCCTTGCTCTGAACCCCGATCAATTGTTTTACCGTCTGACCGTTTTTGAAGAATATTAAAGTCGGTATACTCATTACTCCGTATTTACCGGCCGTTGTAGGATTATCGTCAACATTTAGTTTGGCCACTTTTACTTTACCTGTAAATAGTCTAGCCATCTCTTCTAATATCGGATCTTGAATCCGGCAGGGAGTACACCATTCCGCCCAAAAATCAACCAATACCGGTATATCTGATTTCAATACTTCACTCTCAAAATTACTGTCGGTTACTGTCACTTCCGCCATTTCTATCCTCCTTCGCCTCGCCGTAGTCCCGATTAGATCGGGACGAAGGCGGGCAATCTAAAACTTGATAACTTATTTATTTTATCAGATAATTATTTTACGTACACCATGAAAAAAGATAAAATCACTTTTTCCATATCTAAAAAAACGCTTCTTATCATCCTGATTATCCTTGTCATCTTCTTTCTCCCCATCCCCTCTTACCAAACCCTGCCAAGGCCTTGTCTGCTTCTCTA
>MFJA01000012.1:26308-39833 GCA_001779055.1 Candidatus Gottesmanbacteria bacterium RBG_16_37_8 | reverse complement strand
AAGATCCTTGTCCGCCGGCCAAAAAAGGTTGGGTTTTGACCCGACCTGTCTTTTTCAGAATAATTGATTTTCTAAAAGACAATCTTTTGCCTCGATCTCCCACAGGATTTATCGAGCCAGGAGAAGGAACCTCAGAAGGCGGAACTTTCGATTCCGTTAATCCTCAATAACCCCAAACTCTCTCCAATAACAACTCATCTATATACTCCTTGCCGCTGGGCGATGGAATAAATTATCTAAGAGACGAGGTTTTCTTTGAAAAGTCTTACCTCCTTAAGAACGCCAAAATCTTTGGTATTGAAAGTAACCAAGTCTAATTTGAAGTAAACTGCAGTTGCCGCAATAAGGCAATCCAAAAGAGTAAGATTTTGATGAAATGCTTTTATCTGACCGGCAAGTATGGAAATCTCTTGGTTTAAAGGTAAAATGTCAATACCAGAAAAGAGCTCTTCTAATTCTTTCCTGGCGGTTTTTTTCTCCCACACACTTTTGCCTGCATAGAGCTCTGTGTGCGTGATAATTGACATATAGAGGTCTTCTTCTGAAAGTTTATAGAGATGAGTTTCTTCTTTATCCTTATGCCTTAGAAAATCAATGATAATTGAGGTATCCAAAAGAAGCTTTCTCATAATAAACGCTTAGCGATTTGCTTTTCTACCTGTTGCCTATTTTTAATAATTTCATGAAGTGAAAGCCACTTACCTTTTATTTTCAAAAGTTTATCTCTATATTCCTTCTTATTTTTCTCTCTCTCAACTGGTTCAGCAATAATTTTTCCCTCTTTGATATACAACCTAAGCCAGAACTCGTCTGTCATACCAAAAACTTCCCTAAATTCTTTAGGAATTGTAATCTGTCCTTTGCTGAAAGATTTAACATACTTTACTTGATTAGTCATGGAATTCATTCTATACTGAATTTCAGTTTTTTACAAGAGGTAACATTTCTTTTATATTTATATATTCTCCCCCTCCCGAAGTGGAATAGCTTGATAGTTAAGGATGTAACCTTTAATTTCTTATCTATACACCCCCTGTCTTTGGGCGATGGAATAAATTATTACTGATTTCTTCCTGATCTCGTAAACAATTCTGTATGGCCAGGCACGCATCGAGAAAAGTCCTTCAAGCTCCCCTTTCAATATTTTTCCAGCAAATGGGTCTGTTGCTAAAAGTTCCAGTTTTCTTATTATCTTTTTCTTTTCACTCTGTGGGAGTTTCTTTAATTGCTTAACCGCTTGAGGTTTATACGATAGAATCATTGACCTAAATTTAATGATTTAAGTAGTTCTTTATGAGAAATAGTCTTTTTTTCTTTTTTTGCCTGTCTGATAACTTTGATTTCGGCAGGATTTGAAAGAATATCCAGAGTTTCCTGCCATGCTTCAAGCTCAGCTTTATTAACCAGAACTACCGGATCACTGTCCCGCAGTTTTATCTCGTAAGTCTTTAGGCCTTTGGCAGCAGAGCGGATTAAATTATATAAGTTCTTACGGGCTTCGCTGGCTGTATAAACCATTGTGTTGTTCATGAGATAATCGTACCACTAATCGTACGTCTTGTCAACGAAGCAATAAATATATTGTTAAACTTGTTATCACCGGATAATAGATAAACCCGTATTTGGCTGATACCCGCCATTGCAGTTTGTCCTGCCAACCGGGTAAGGCTAGCCCGAAAAGCATCAAAAATTGCTCGGCCAAATCCGGCAATACTCCAACGATTCCGGCCAAATTCAGCCACCAGTTTTTAAAAGTTAAAAAAAGCCAGATAAAGACGATCAAGAATAGTATATAATCTATTCCCATCGCCGCTATAATCAGATTTCTTCTCTTTTTTTCCATTCTGAAGAATTCTCTAAGTGTTATTCCCGGAGTCAGTCCGAAATCATTATGAGGCATAAGATCAAGAACAATATGTGATAAAAATGCCAAAGGTAGGCCGATAATCGGATTAGGGAAATATTTCATGACTAAAGCCCCGGTTAAGAAATGCGGTGTATAAAGCATGTCTCTATTTTATAATAAAACTGTGGATCTAATATCCCAAATTGAGGAAGATATCAGAAACGTAAAAATCCAGGGTGCAACAGCTATAGCCCTGGCAACAATTTATGGTTTATCTATCGCTCTGGATCAGTTAAAAAAGAAAAATCCGCCTGATCCGACAAGCTATCTTCTTAAAAAAGTTACTCCTTTAGCCTATGCCCGGCCGACCGAACCTCTGGCTCAAAATGCTCTCCGTTTTATTTTCGGTCAACCTCAAGAAAACCCGCAAAATTATCGTAAAAAGGCCAAAGAATATGAAAATCTGATTAAGGACAGTAAGAATAAAATGGGGAAATATGGGGCAGAACTTATAACAAACGGTGGAGTATATCTTACCCATTGCCATTCCTCAACCGTTACTGGCATGATTATTAATGCCCATAAACAAGGCAGGAAATTTTCCTTAATAGCCACTGAAACCAGACCTCTTTTTCAGGGAAGAACAACTGTTAGTGAACTGCTCAAAGAAAACATCGATACCACCATGATTTTAGATGATGTTGCTGTATCGCTGCTTTTAGATAATATAAAAAACATTTCAGCTGTCTTTATCGGAGCTGATCTTTTGTCAGAAAAAGGCTTTGTCAATAAAGTCGGAAGCAGAGGAATTGCATATGCCGCCCGCCAGAGCCAAATTCCTATTTTTTGCCTTAGTATTCTCTTAAAATATGATCCCCGCCCTTTCAATCATTCACTTCTTGAAACAAGAGATGGTTCTGAAATCTGGCCGCAAGCTCCAACAGGTTTAAAATTTTACGCTCCTGCCTTTGACTATATCCCCTATGATGACAATATTACCTTCGTCACAGAATCCGGATTACTTCAAGGTCAGCAACTAAAATCAAAAGCCCTCGACCTCTACCCATTCCTCAAATCTTAATTTCTTTTATCCTCCCACAACACACCAATCACCACCACATATATCTTGACATTTCATTAATCCCCTGTTATATTATCCCTATCCCCCCCTAGGGGATATATATGACACCCAAAAATCAAGTCGTCAAGAGATTAAAAATAGCAGAAGGACACCTCCGCAAAGTAACCTCAATGATGGAAAATGACGTCTATTGCATTGATGTTCTCCATCAGTCTCAAGCCGTCCAAGCGGCTCTGAAAGAAATCGATAATCTTATTCTTCAAAATCACTTGAATACCTGTGTTGCTGATTCTATAAAAAAGGGAAAATCTAAAGAAGTTATTAAAGAAATTATGAGCGTTTTTAAAAGAGGAAGAATTTAAAAAAATGTCGCTTGACCAAATTATCACATTATTAATGGGAACTATTGCCATCGCCTTCACTTACTGGTTTTTTTTCGGAAAAAAGGAAGAACTGGCTCAGGTTTCCGGTTCAAGCATTAATATCAGGGTAGATGCCGGCTATTCTCCTTCAAATATCGTTATCAAAAAAGACACTTCTGTTACTCTGAACATCTTAAGATCTGACTCAAGCGATTGCCTGGAAGAAATTATTTTACCCGAATGGAATATTAAGAAATTTCTTCCGCTTAATAAAAAAATCAGTATAAGTATTGAACCGAAAAAAGAAGGAGTTTATCCCTTTCACTGTGGCATGAACATGTTCCACGGAAAAATAATTGTTAAATAAAATGATTAAATCCTCCCAAAACCCGAAATCTGAAAACCGTGTACTGGATATAACAGGAATGAACTGTGTTTCCTGCGTCAAGTTGATTGAACGGGCTCTTAAAAAAGTCCCCGGAGTAATTGAAGTATCCGCCAATCTGGCCACCAATCAGGCATATCTTAAAACCGAAAAAGACTTGGATATGAATTTGGCTAAAAAAGAAGTTGAGGCAGTCGGTTACGGCATCAAAGAAAAATCAGATAAAGAAGAAGATCCTTCAATTATTGAAATGGAAAAAGCCCGTCAAAGAATGTGGCTTGCTTGGAGTTTCTCAATTCCTATTGCCCTTTGGATGCTCTGGGAAATGTTTTTCGGCCCCTGGCCGGATATGTTTATTTATAATTTTGGGATTATTTTGCTTTCTATTATCCCCTTATTTTTCCCGGGGTTGGATACTCTTAAAACAGGCTTCAAAGCTTTAAGCAAAAGAACTGCCAATATGGATACCCTGATTGCTCTTGGCACTACAATCGCCTTCTCGACCGGCCCATTAAACTTCCTCTTTGCCGCCGTAAGTCAGCCGGCAATTGACAATTACGCCGGAGTCGGAGCTATGATCATGGCTTTTCATCTGACCGGCAGATTTATAGAAGCCAAAGCTCGAGGCCGCGCCTCTCAGGCAATCAAACGTTTATTGGAATTGGGAGCTAAAACTGCCACTCTTTTAATTGACGGAGAGGAAAAACAAGTTCCTGTTGAAAATCTTCGTTTAAATAACATAATGATCGTCCGTCCCGGAGAAAAAATCCCTACAGACGGTCTTATAATAGAAGGCCAATCCTCAATTGATGAATCCATGGCCACAGGTGAAAGCCTGCCTGTCGGAAAAAACAAAGGAGATAAAGTACTGGGAGCAACCATAAATCAGGAAGGTCTCTTAAAAATCAAAGTCACCAAAGTAGGTAATGATACCTTTCTCTCACAAGTGATAAAACTGGTAGGAGAGGCTCAAGGCTCCCGCATTCCCATTCAGGAATTTGCCGATCGCATCACTTCCATTTTTGTTCCTGTTATTCTTATGCTGACAATTGCCACTATCACTCTTTGGTTGGCATTTCCGGAATTTCTCTCTTCCCTATCAAATACCTTCCGGCCGGCCATTCCGTGGATGATGAATGAAGGATTTGCTTCTCCCCTCTCCCAGGCTCTTTTTGCTGCCATATCCGTTCTGGTTATTGCCTGTCCCTGCGCTTTGGGTCTTGCTACACCGACTGCCTTAATGGTTGCCTCAGGCATGGGAGCTGAAAACGGCATCCTGATAAGAAAAGGTGCCGCCCTCCAGACCATGAAAGACATCAAAGCTATAATTCTGGACAAAACCGGCACTATAACTAAAGGAAAAGCTACCGTGACTGATGTCATTGCGAGGAGTGAAACGACGAAGCAATCCAGTTCGGGATCGCCACGCTTCGCTCGCGATGACATTTTGCAAATCGCTGCTTCCGCTGAATCCGGCAGCGAGCACCCACTTGGAAAAGCAATTGTTAATAAAGCTAAAGAAAAAAACCTTGCCGTAAGCATTGTCGAGGGATTCAAAGCAATTTCGGGCGGAGGAGTAGCTGCTGAAATTGATAACAAAAAAATCCTCATCGGCACTATAAAATTATTAAATGAAGAAAAAATAAATCTCAAAGGGTTTGCAGAGAAAATAATCGAAAATCTGGAAAGTGAGGGCAAAACAGTCGTTCATATCGCCATTGACCAAAAATATCACGGTTCGATTGCCATCGCCGATACTGTCAAAGAAGATAGCCAAAAAGCCATCTTGGATCTGATAAGTCAGGGATTTGTTGTTTACATGATCACCGGTGATAACCAAAGAACTGCCCAAGCAATTGCCGGGAAAGTCGGTATCCCCAAAGAAAATGTCCTTGCTCATGTTCTTCCTGACCAAAAAGCCCAAAAAGTGAAAGAGTTACAAAAAAAATATCCTGTTGCTTTTGTCGGCGATGGCATTAATGATGCACCTGCTCTTACTCAAGCGGACGTTGGGATTGCTATGGGCACAGGCACGGATATAGCTATCGAATCAGGAGATATAATTTTGGTCCGCGGGGAGCTTTCCCTTCTGGTATCAGCTATAAAACTGTCAAAAGCAGCTTTTACCAAAATCGTCCAAAATCTCTTCTGGGCGTTCTTTTATAATGTAGTGGCCATACCCCTTGCCTTTTTCGGACTGCTCCACCCCGTTGTTGCTGAGATTGCCATGGCCTCAAGCTCCATTACTGTCGTTGGTAACGCCAACCTCCTCCGCCGAACCATAATCAAATCTTCATGAATTTTTAATCTAATTTAGGTTATAATACCCCAAACCTATGAGAATTCTCGTTATTGAAGACGAAAGAAGGTTGGCCAATGTCATCAAAAAAGGTCTGATTGAAGACGGTTTTGCCGTTGATTTAAGTTTTGATGGAGAAGACGGGCAATACTTGGCTGAATCAGAGCCTTACGATTTGATTATCCTGGATCTCATGCTGCCCAAAATTGATGGTCTGACTATTTGCAGAAATTTAAGGAAAAAAAATCTCAAAACCCCGATTCTTATCTTAACCGCCAAAACCACGGTTGAAGAAAAGGTTCAAGGCTTGGATAGCGGTGCTGACGATTATCTTACTAAACCCTTTTCCTTTCTTGAGTTAAGATCTAGAATTCATTCACTTATCAGACGTAGCAAACAGCATCCCTCCCCCATTTTAAAAATTGCCAACCTTATCGTCGACCCTCTTAAACATTCAGTTACAAGAAATAATCAACCTGTTAATTTAACTCCTAAAGAATTTGCTATTCTGGAATTATTGCTTCGTCATAAAAACGAAGTCGTCTCGCGTACAATGATTCTGGAACATGTCTGGGATTACAATTTTGAAGGAATGAGTAATGTCGTTGATGTCTTTGTCGCTGCTTTAAGAAAAAAAATAGATCATAAAGCCAAAGTCAAACTGATTCATACCCTGCATGGCGTCGGTTACAAAATCTCAAATAATTTTAAATAAAATTATTTGCCCCTCGAAGCTTTAGCGAAGTGGGGCTTAACATATTATGAACTTTCATTCCATCCGCTTCCGCCTGACTTTTTGGTACAGCCTTACCTTTTTTCTCGGCCTTTTATTGGCCTTTGCTTCATTTTATCTGATAACGAACCGCGTTCTTTTTAAACAAACTGATTCCTCCCTGATCGATCACGGACAAAAAGTCGTTGAAGTCGTCTCCCGTAAACCTGACAGCATCAATGAAATTCAATCCCAAAGATCTTTTATCAACGAATTTTCAGAAATACCCGGCATGTTGGTTACCATTTTGGACAACAAAAGCCAGGTTGTTTCCTCATCAATGATGTGCTGCTATGATCAAAAGATTTTTGAAAGTCTCTTCCAACAGGCAATTGCCAAAAAAGAGTTTCTAATAACCAACCAGGCAATTTCGGGTGAAAATATGCGTTTTTTTGTCTCTCCGGTTTATTCCCAAAATTTATTTTTAGGAGTTGTTCTTGTCAGCCATCCTATTGATATTATTCAAAAATCATTAAATTCCATTTTAATTATTCTTGCTGTAATCTCTGTTTTACTTCTTATCCCCACAGTTATAGGCGGCTATCTGTTATCCAAAAAGGCTTTGTTGCCAATTAGTGATTTATCAGAAAAGTTAAAATTTATAACCACGGAAAATCTCCATCAAAAAGTAGCCGATCCACATTCAAGTGATGAAATAGAAAAACTTATACAAAGTTTCAATCTTCTCCTTGACCGCTTAAGTTTAGCTTTCAAAAGAGAAAGACAGTTTATCGGTGATATCGCCCACGAATTAAAAACTCCTTTATCAATTATGAGCGGCAACATTGAATTGGCTTTATCAAAATATCACCCGCCAAAAGAATACCAAAAAGTTTTAAAAGAAACTGCGATTGACGCAAATAACATGTCCCGGACATTAAATAACATATTAGATTTGGCTTGGAGCCAGGCGGATAATTTCAAAATTAATCTGAAAACTTTTAATCTTTCAAAAATCCTTGAAGATCTTAATGAAATTGCCGCAAGTTTAGCCCGCCCGAAAAAAATAACTGTCAAATCATCCCTGGTAAAAAATCTCTTTGTCTCCGGCCACCCCGATAAACTGATAAGAAGCATTCTCAATATCATTGATAACGCCGTCAAATATTCTCCGGCAAAAACTACCATTACTATTTCTCTAAGCAAAAAAGGGCAAAATGCTCACCTTGAAATCAAAGATCAGGGAAAAGGTATTACTCAAAAAGATCTGCCTCATATTTTTGACAGGTTTTACCGTGCAGATAGTGTCAAAAATATCGAAGGCTCTGGTCTGGGATTGGCAATTGCTGAAGGGATAATTAACGCCCATCAGGGACATCTCCATGTTGATAGTACCCCCGGTAAAGGAACAAGAATAACTATTACTCTCCCCTTAACCAAACATAACCGCTAACAACAAAATCTCCCTTTTCTTCATAATATCTTCATCTTGATTGCTGTATTTTCAGGATATGAATTGTCATGGAAATCACACTCAAAACGATACTGTCCATAAAAATAGAACCCCTAAATGGCTATTATTATGCGTTTTGGGAATGTTTGGTGTTTTCATCGCGGTTACTGTTTTTAAATTATCGCTTTCCAGTCTGCTTTATTATGGATTTTTTCTTCTCTGTCCCCTAATGCATATCTTCATGATGAAAAACCATAGAGATCATAAATGAACAAAATTGTTTATATCACTCTTCTTTCTCTTTTTCTTGGCGGCTGGCTTTATATCTATAAAATTCACCGGATTCCAACTGAAATTAAATATACTGATATTACCAGTAATCAATTAAAAACCATGCTGCAGAAGAAAGATTTTTATTTCGTTAATGTCCATGTTCCATATGAAGGCGAAATTGAAAAAACCGATGCTTTTATCCCTTACAATGAAATTGAAAAAAATCTGGAAAAACTACCGAAGGACAAAAATGCTAAAATCGTCCTCTATTGCCGGAGCGGCCGGATGAGTACCATTGCAGCCAAACGTTTGACGGAACTGGGCTACACCAATATTGGCAATCTCCTTCTTGGTATGCACGACTGGCAATCCAAAGGCTACTCTCTTTTGAAAAATTAATATTTTATACTTGTTTTATGGATCAGGTTATCACCACAGGTCATCTGACTTGCCCAAAGTGCGGTAAAATTCAATCGGCGGAAATGCCCGTCAATGCCTGTCAGCATTTCTATAAATGTCAAAGTTGTGAAGAAATACTAAAACCCAAACCGGGTGACTGCTGCGTATTTTGCTCCTACGCCGATACCAGATGCCCACCTCAACAAATGAAAATGAAATGAGTGCTGGACAAAATATTCGTCAATAAATATTCCCGCGGAAATCAATTTCATGGATATAAATCATTTCTGAAGTTGGATCTATCTCATATATCACTCTGATATTCCCCACCCGTAATCGATATGTCCTTTTGGTTGTTGTCAATTTCTTTATATCAAGATTGGTTTGTGATGGAGTTGTCTTTATTAGTTCAATTTTTGAAAGAACCCGTTCTGCTTCTTTCTGGGGAAGTTTTCGCAAAAACTTTACCGCCCTCGGATGGTAAATTAGCTTCATGATTGACCGCGAATATGTTTCTTTACTTCTTCATGAGATACCCATTTGATTTGGTTTTTATCCTGTCTCTCATATTCCTCGGCACGAAGTGACAAATAATAATCCTCAAGCGCTTCCATCATTTCCTGATACTTCTCTAAAGAAAGTATCACCCCTTGTGGAACGCTTCTGTGAAAAAGATAAACAGGGGCCTCTTTCACTTTCTTCAGAACCTCCTTTGTTTTAAATCGGAGTTCGGAAATGGTACTGATTGTCTGCTGATTTATCATAATTTATAACATAAATATAACATAAATATAACAATTGTCAACCTAAAAAATATCTGTGAAAAAGTTTCTTAATGTCTAAAGTATTCTTTAGCCAACGATATCTGGTTCTTTAATCTCACAATTTTCCTTTATCCATTCTAAATCAAATTCGTTCGGATCTTTTGGTTCTAATATTCCATTGATTTCCAAAAATATCTGTT
Organism: Candidatus Gottesmanbacteria bacterium RBG_16_37_8; assembly: GCA_001779055.1. Classification (GTDB taxonomy): domain Bacteria; phylum Patescibacteriota; class Microgenomatia; order 2-02-FULL-39-11; family 2-02-FULL-39-11; genus 2-02-FULL-39-14. Next base: position 30,059 of record MFJA01000012.1, on the reverse strand, counting down.
CTCCACTTGCAATGCCATTTTTAAGCATTGAACTTTTTTGATCTACCCACATATCTGGACAAACTCTTAATTTTCCAGTATCTTTATTCCTTTCAATGAATTTGAAAGTGGAGAGGACTTGGGTGAATATTATGTCGATATTTTCGTCATCAGGATAAGCAGGACTTGAAAACTCCAATGTTCCTACTAAGTCATCTTTTTTTAAAAAAACGTTAATTTTCCAATATTGATCTACTAAACCTTCGAAACTACTTTCAGCCTGACCTTTTATCCATAAAGATGAAACATTAGAGATAGGATTATTTCTTTCTTCCGTAATGTTATAAAAACCGCTAGACTCCTTTCTACTTTTGATAAAATCCTGAAAAGGGACATCTGCCCGCTGTATATCAGCACTCAACCTGTATTTTGGACTGTATAATCCTTTTCCTAACTTTACAGTTTCTCCCTCAAAAACTCGTGGATTTAATACTGACGATTGCCAGTCCGGCGGATACCTAAAAGTATAATTAAAGCGACTGTCATTATATAATTTCCAATCTTCAGTCGGATCTTTGATAAGTTTTGATTCTTGTTGCTGAGGGAGAAAGACTTGGGTTGGTTGGGGTTGGAGAGATATATTTTTTGAATTTTGAATTCTAATTAAATAATAGCCGGCGCCAAACACTTCAGCAATTATCAGTAATATGAGACCAATTAAAATGAATTTGGATGATTTTTGCGAAGGAACTTCTGGAGGTGGAGTTGTAGAAGATGATTGAGGATCAGTTTGAGGTTGGGGTAAATCGATGGAAGAAGGATTTTGATTATTTTGATTTAGTAGCATTAGAATTAGTTTATGAAACATTAGTATAATTGGTGAAAGGAATCTTATGTTTGATTTTATCAAAAAAATGTTTTCATCTGAAGGAAAAGTCAAAGATCCGGTTTGCGGTATGACCGTCGATCCCCAAAACTCTAAATTTAAAAGTGAATTTAAGGGAACTACTTATTATTTTTGTTCGGAACATTGCAAATCCCAGTTCGACCAGAACCCGGAACAATTTATTAATTTGTAAATATAGCCGACGACATCGTCTCTGTCAAAACAATGAAATTAACATGATGCGCCAGTGGCAACTATTGTTTTCTCGCTCTAACCCACTTCCAGAAGTCTTTGGGAGAGCCAATTTTCATTGGTTTCAAAGTTTTCCTGACGTTAGAAGTTAATATATGTATTTTATCCAAAGATACCAGGAAATCTGATCCGCATAACAAAGCTGCCGCTAATATAGGAGCATCATTTGGATCGGGAGAAACTTGAATGAATTTCTCAATTACCTTTTCGGATGGATTCTTTACAAGATAGACGATTTCTGTTGTCAAAAGTTCACTTAGTTGGTTTGGATTGATTTTCAATTTATCCAGATGATCGGCAGCCTCCTCTATTGCATAGAAACAGGTAACAAGTTTAAGTTTTTTGGCGGAAGCCGCCGCGAAGAGTTTTCTTGATCCGCCCGTTGAAGAGAAAAGTCCGGAAAGAATTACCGAGGTATCAAGGAAGATTTTTAATAGTTTCATCTATTTGTTTTTGTTCTTTTTCTGATAATTGATCGTCGGCAATAAAGCTTTCCAATTGCTTCCGGCTGAAAATCCGGCGCCTCCATTTAGGCATTGAGATTGGTTTCAGTTCAGCCAACGGTTTTGATCTGTAAAGAAGTATCATCGATTGTCCCCTCTCGAGTGTGGCTTTAACCTGCAGGAAATTCTCGCGTAATTCCTTGGTAGAAATTGTTTGTGCCGTCATAATTAAAGATTATCTTAAGATTATCTTTTTGTCAAGAATAGCAGGTAGTCATTCTAAATTAAGCCCCGATTTTCCAGACACCTTTTTCCCGCTAAATTCACGCGATTTTGTCAATTTCCCGTGAATTTAACCCATTTTATGTTCCTAATTCACGCTATTTATGCTCTATCCTTCGTCTTAATAAAATCTTAATGATTCGCCTGTTAAGATTTTTCTTATTGTGAAAAAAACATTGATCCCCATTAACGGCATGCATTGCCGTTCCTGCGAGCTTCTTATTGAAGGAGAACTTTGTTCAATAGACGGTGTTAAAAAAGTAGAAGTCAGCCAAAAAAAAGGCACTGCCGAAATATCTTACGAAGGAAATCTTAATTATGAAGCCGTCAACCAGACTGTGGAAAATGCAGGCTATTCTATAGATTTGGCCCAAAAAAAGCCTTTTTTGACCAAAAACTTTAATGTTTATCAGGATATTTTTATTTTTCTTTTTATTATTTTCTTGGGTTACATTCTCCTGGATATTTTCGATTTGAAAATCACTCTGCCTGCTGTTGCCAACCATCCTTCCAGTTTGTTTGTCGTTCTCCTTATTGGTTTAACTGCCGGCTTTTCTACCTGCATGGCTTTAATTGGCGGGCTGATACTGGGAGTTTCTGCCCGTTTTGCCGAAAAACACCCCCTTGCCTCCCCGCTTGAGAAATTTTCTCCGCATCTCTTTTTTAATGCCGGAAGGATTATCTCTTATATAGTCTTTGGCGCAATAATCGGCATGATTGGTTCTTTTTTCCAGCTTTCGGGTTTCAATTTAGGCATTCTGACAGTTTTCGTAAGTTTGGTCATGCTTTTAATGGGTATTCAGTTAACAGGTCTTTCTCCCCGTCTGGAAGACTTCAAAATTACCCTGCCGGCCAATTTAGGCAGGTTTCTAGGGATTAATCAGAAAAAGGATAACGAATACAGCAATAAAAATGCTGCTTTTATGGGTGCACTCACCTTCTTTTTGCCCTGCGGCTTTACTCAGGCGATGCAGCTGTATGCTATGACGACAGGTAATCCTCTTTCAGGAGCTCTGATTATGGGAATATTTGCCCTCGGCACCGCCCCGGGGCTTCTTGGAATCGGCGGATTGACATCAATAGTCAAAGGCACTTTTGCCCAAAGTTTTTTCCGCATTGCCGGAATAGTAGTCATATTATTAAGCATTTTTAATCTAAATAATGGCTTAAATTTAACCGGTTTTAATCCGCGCTATTTTAATTTTCAGAGTGCTGTTAATGTCCTGGCGGCAGCTGATTCTGCCGTTAAATTGGAAAACGGCCAGCAGGTTATCCGCATGATACAGGACTCCCGGGGTTATAGACCAAATTCTTTTACGGTAAAAAAAGACATTCCGGTCCGCTGGATTATTGACTCCAAAGATCCCAATACCTGTGCCGCCAGTATAGTTTCCGACAAACTGAGAGTAAACAAGCTTCTCCATCCGGGAGAAAATATTATCGAATTTACGCCCAAAGATGAAGGAATCATCCGTTTCACCTGCAGTATGGGCATGTTTTCCGGCTCAATCTCGGTTGTCCAAGATGGAACTCAAATTACCCAAACTGCTACTCCCGATAATCAGCAGATACAAAATCCGCCATCTGCCGGATCTTGCGGCAGCGGTGGCGGCTGCGGTTGCGGCGCAGGAGCCAAAACACAACAAAAAACCACTCAAGCTAATCCTGTTACAGCCAAGGTCATCAATGAAAAACAGATTATTAAAACTGTCTATACATCTGATTTGGATATTAACCCCAATACATTCACTGTCAAAGCCGGAATACCTGTCCGCATGGAAATTGATGTCAAGGATAACGGTTCTGGATGCATGGGCACAATAGTCGTCCCTAGTCTTGCCGATGAACCCCAAGTCCTAAAAAAGGGACAAAAAATAGTTTTTGAGTTTACTCCCGAAACTCCCGGCGA
>MFJA01000012.1:0-26297 GCA_001779055.1 Candidatus Gottesmanbacteria bacterium RBG_16_37_8 | reverse complement strand
CCTGCGCCATGGGTGTCCCAAGAGGTGCTATTAAAGTGACGTAATCATATAGTCGTTTTTGAAAGGATAATTTTATGAATATTACTACTAATTTCTCTGTTTCCGGTATTACTTGCGAAGCTTGTCTTAAGCTCATTAAACGCCGGGTCGGCGTAATTGCCGGAGTCAAAGATATTAATGTATCTTTGTCTGGTAACGCTTCTGTCATTGCTGACAGAACAATTGAAATAATAGAAATTACCAAAGCTCTTGAAGGAACTGATTATAAAGTTAACTGAAATTTCTCAATGAAAAAACCCATCGAACTGAAAATTTCCGGCATGCACTGCCGGTCCTGTGAAATTCTTACCAAAGAAGAATTATCACTTTTAAATGGTGTAAGTGATATAGAAGTAAGCTACCAAAAACAACTGGCAAAAATGATGCTTGATTATGACAAAAACAGCGAGACAGATGTCATTGAAGCTGTCAAACGCGCCGGCTATAATGCATCGTTTGTACCCGATAACCAGCCTGAAAAAATTGGCAACGGTATTACCTCCCCCATCGTTCTCAAAATTCCTGAAAAAGGAGTCAAAATCACAATCGAAATCTCCCCATATTCAGAGAATGGAATAACAAACCATTTACCTCCCCCATCTTCCCAACCCGTAAGTCCTTCCGTTCAACCGGTCAAAGAAAATAAATCCCGTATTTCTCTTTCTTTATCCGGCATGCACTGTTCTTCCTGCGCGGGGCTTATTGAACGTTCTTTGAAAAAAGTTGATGGTGTAACTCTTGCTAATGTCAATTTTGCTGCCGAAAAGGCCATGGTTGATTTTGATGCTTCCAGAACAAAAGTTGACGATTTGATAAAAGCGGTTCAAAAAGCAGGTTACCGGGCAAATTTGGTTGACCAAAATGATACGGAGTTTGAAACCAGAAAACGGCAAAAAGAAACGACACTTCTTTTCTCCAAATTTATTTCAAGTTTACTATTAAGCCTGCCTATGCTTTACTTTATGATTTTTGATTTTATACCCGGCACACCCGGCCGGCTGTTTTTCGCACCCTTTATAGGCATTCTGTCTTTTATCCTTTCAACACCGGTACAGTTTGTTATGGGAGCGGGCTTTTACAAAGGCATGTGGTCAGCCTTAAGAATGAAAACTTTTAACATGGACAGCCTTATTGCCATCGGCACTTCAACCGCTTATTTTTACAGTACCGTAAATTTTTTAAAATATGTTTCAGCAACGAATACTTTTCTTGGCCCCCTACTGGAAAAGATTCCCGAACTTTATTTTGAAACTTCTGCCTTTTTGATTACCTTTGTCCTTCTGGGTAAATGGCTGGAAATCCGTGCCAAGGGAAAAACTTCTGATGCAATTAAAAAGTTGATGGGCTTGCAGGCCAAAACTGCCAGGGTAATCCGCAATAAACAGACTTTCGATATCCCTCTTGAAGAAGTCATCAAAGGAGATGTAGTTCTTGTCCGCCCGGGTGAAAAAGTTCCGGTTGACGGCAAAATTATTAAAGGATCATCTTCAGTTGATGAATCGCTTGTTACCGGTGAAAGCCTTCCTGTTGAAAAAAATACAGGTGATTCTGTAATAGGCGCAACCATCAATAAAACTGGCAGTTTTGAATTTGAAGCAACCCGGGTTGGTTCAGAAACAACACTTTCTCAAATCATCAGGCTTATTGAAGAAGCCCAGGGATCCAAGGCCCCCATTCAGGCATTTGCCGACCGCATTTCTTCCTGGTTTGTTCCTGCGGTTATTTTAATTGCAATCGGCACATTTGTTGTCTGGTATTTTGTTTTAGGCGCTGCTCTCTCCTTTGCTTTAATGGCCTTTACCGCGGTTATCGTCATCGCCTGTCCCTGCGCTTTAGGATTGGCAACACCAACAGCCTTAATGGTTGGCACCGGTAAAGGCGCCGAACACGGCATCCTTATTAAAGGCGGCGAACCTTTGGAAAAAGCCTGTAAAGTTAATGCTATTGTCTTTGATAAAACAGGTACGCTTACAAACGGCAAACCCGTAGTCACAGATATTCATTCCTTTGGTAAAACAGATGAAAAAAGCGTTCTCTCTTTTGCCGCCAGTCTGGAAAAATCATCAGAACATCCTCTGGCTGAAGCTATTGTTCAGCATGCAGAAGTGAAATTATCCGTTTTAGACAATGTGGAAAATTTCCAGGCAGTCCCCGGACATGGGGTTAAAGGCACAATTAACGGCCGTAAATATTATTTAGGCAACAGAAAATTAATAACAGATATCGCCGGAATAGATGTTACCCAAATTAATGAAAAAATTATGGGTCTGGAAAACCAGGGAAAAACAGCCATGCTTCTTGCCGACAGTAAAAAAATCCTCGGAGTAATAGCAGTTGCTGATACCGTCAAAGAAACAACCAAAGAAGCTATCGACAAGCTCAAAAAAAGGAATATCGAAATTTATATGATTACCGGCGACAACCATCGTACGGCAGAAGCAATTGCCAAACAGGTCGGTATAGAAAATGTTTTAGCTGAAGTCCTTCCTGAAGATAAAGCCCAGGAAGTAAAAAAAATTCAAAACAATGGGAAAATTGTTGCCATGGTCGGTGACGGCATTAATGATGCTCCCGCGTTAGCCCAGGCGGACCTGGGCATTGCCATGGGATCAGGAACTGATGTAGCCATGGAAGCAGGCGGAATTGTTATTGTCAAAAATGATTTAAGAGATGTCATCACCGCTATCAATCTGTCCAAAGAAACAATGAGCAAAATAAAGCAAAACATGTTCTTTGCCCTTTTTTATAATGTCACCGGCATTCCGGTAGCCGCCCGCGCTTTAGCCTTTATCGGATTTGTCTTAAAACCTGAACTGGCCGGTCTGGCTATGGCGCTTTCTTCAATATCTGTTGTTACCAATTCCCTAACCTTGCGGTATTTCCGGCCTGGTAAACGCAACTATGTATCATTACTGGCTCCTCTTGTTATGGCCGTATTTTTCACTTTTATCTTCGCAGGATTTGCCAAAATCAGCTCATCCATGGATGATTCAAAAAACGCCATATTAGAAACAGCAGAAACTAAGGCCTCTTCAATTACTGAAAATATATCTCCAATGGAATAATAATCTTAATAAAATCTTAATAACTCCCCTGTTAATATTGCTTTATCAAAGGAGGAATATTAATGAAATATCCTTATTACCAGGAAGCTACCAGTAAAACCTTTTTCAGTACCGATAAAATCATCTTTTTCATAATCGGTGGATTAACTGTGCTTGCTCTGATTCTAATTGGTTTTTTCTCTGTGCAGGAACAAAAACAAAAAAAAGTGGCAAATGTTGCCACTTATGTTGCTACAGATCAGGAAAAACCTAAAGCCGTGACCACCGGATTTTTCTCTGATTTAGGTAAAATGAAAGTAAATGAAGAAAAAGGGGCTAAATTTACCATCGAAAATTCCGGCAGTAAACCGCTGCAGGTTTTCAATATCACTTCATCCTGCGGCTGCACTGTCGGCAAAGTAACTATAGGTGGAAAAACCAGCCCGGAATTTAGCATGGACAGCAAGAGTAACTGGACAGGAGAAATTCAGCCCGGACAAAATGCTGCAGTTGAAGTTATTTATCGCCCTTTTGTCATGCCGGTCAAAGGCGAAGTCACCAGAGATGTTTATGTCTCGACCAACGACCCGGAAAATAAATTATTAACTTTTACCGTCAAAGCAGACGTCCAATAAATGACCGGCAATCTCTTCTTCGGTGTTTCCTTAACTGCTTCTTTCTTGGGCGGCATGGTTGCCCTTTTTGCTCCCTGTTGCATCACCTTCCTTTTCCCTTCCTACCTGGGCACCATTTTCAAAGATAGGACACGGGTCGTACTGCTTACTCTTGTTTTTGCCGCCGGCCTTGGCTCTATTCTTGTTCCTGTTGCTTTAGGTATGAGATTAATCGTCACTTTATTTGACCAATTTCATACTACTGTCTATCTCTTGGGTGCTCTTCTTATGTTCCTGGTAGGTTTAATGACTTTTTTTGAAGTAAAACTCATGCTGCCCTTGCCCCATTACACCATGCCTCAAAAAACAACTGTTCTTTCAACCTATCTATTAGGTGTCTTTTCCGGAATCACTTCTTCCTGCTGTGCGCCGGTATTATTTGCCGCCATCACCTTATCCTCACTCTCACCCACACTTCTGACGTCTTTTATCGTCTCTATCGTCTATGTCTTAGGTATTGTCTTTCCACTCTTCTTCCTCTCTCTTTTCTATGAAAAACTGACCAACCAGTATCTTTACAAAATTAAAAAAAAAGTCGATAAGCCATTAAAAATTATTGCCTCATTAACTTTTATGGTATCTAGCGTGGTTATTACCATCTTAGCCCTCACCGGCAAAATTCAAATGGAACAGAATATGGCTTATGGAGATACTTTAAGAAATTTTATTTTTAATATTTCAGGAAGATTGCAAAATCCATATTTGGATATTTTGGTTCTGATAGCCTTAATTTTATTATTAAGGTTATTCATTAAAGAGATCCGTCATGGCAATATTAAAAAGTAAAAAAATAAAAAACAGTTCCAACCCCTATTTGACCGGAGCAGTCACCGGATTATTGGCTGGATTTCTTCTGTTCGTTCTTATTCCTCAATTAATCAGACGGTCTCCAATTACACTTCGCGGTCTTTCCTCTCCGTATAACAATCAGGTCACTCCTACTCCGGTGTCTACTATTACAAGTGATCAAACCACCAAACAAGTCTTACCGGAAAAATATAATCTGGGAGTCTCATTCGGCTCAACTGTGAAAAAACTGGTGGAGGCTGGAGCCATAGATAAAGAGAAGTTTTTAGCTCTTTACCAAGGTCGGGGCGGTCTGCCTGAAGAATTAATAAAACTTTTGGATGAGGAATCCGATCAAAAAATCACTGTTACTAGTGATAACTCCGGCATTATTTTAAATCTCCTCTGGCCGTTAGGAATAGCCAATAAAACTAAAACCCTATCTGGGGGTCCGATGGGAAAGGAATACGGCAACCAAGCCGGCAATTTTGCCTCAACCGGCGGCTGGACTTTAGGTATGGAAGACGGCGGCAAACTGTTTAACCGCTTTCCCATTCTATCCTTAACAGACGATCAGGAAACCCTCGTTACCGAAATTGCCCAGAATATCTACCGCCCCTGCTGCGGTAATTCCACTTATTTTCCTGACTGCAATCATGGTGCCGCCATGCTTGGTTTTATCGAGTTGGCAGTTGCCCAGGGGATGCCTAAGGAAGAAATCTATAAAAAAGCCTTGGTCCTTAATTCCTATTGGTTCCCGCAGACCTATGTCGAGCTGGCTACTTATTTCAAATCAAAAGATGGAACTGACTGGAACAAGGTTGATCCTAAGGTCGCTCTGGGTACTCAGTACTCCAGCGGTCAGGGTTATTCCGCAATCAATAAAGAGTTACAGTCTAAAGGACTTCTTCCCAAAGTCGAGGGTGGCGGCGGCTGCGGAGTTTAAAAATTGACCTCATGATGTTAAAATCTCAATATTAATGGATATCTATGCAATTTTCTTAACAGGACTTTTAACAGGCGGTCTGACTTGTATGGCAGTGCAGGGAGGTCTTCTGACAGCAACACTGGCCCAAAGGGAAGAAGAACGCCTTCACGATAAAAGCCTAAGGCAAAATAATTTTTTCCCCATATTGGCATTTTTAATTGCCAAACTCTTTGCCTACACTCTTCTTGGCTTCTTTTTAGGTTACCTTGGCTCTTTCTTTCACTTGTCAATAACTACTCAAGTCATTCTGCATATTGCTATTGGTATCTTTATGATTGGCACCGCTCTTAATATTCTTAAAGTCCATCCCGTCTTTCGCTATTTCGTTATTCAACCCCCAAGATTTCTCCTTCGTCTTGTCAAAAATCAAACCAGAAGCAAGGATATTTTTGCGCCGGCTCTTGTGGGTGCCTTTACTATCTTTATCCCCTGCGGAACAACTCAGGCTATGATGGCTCTCGCCTTAGGGACGGGCAATCCTTTTTATTCAGCTCTTATTCTCTTTTCCTTTGTCCTGGGGACTGCTCCTCTTTTTTTCTTACTGGGTTTGTTGGCAACAAAACTCAATTCTCTTTTTGAATCTGTTTTCATGAAAATTGCCGCCTTTGCTATCATCATTCTGGCTGTTTTTAACCTCAATAATGCGGTTTCACTCTCGGGCAGTAAATTTACTCTTCAATATTTTTGGCGGGATTTCGCCTGTACCGCTCTTTCTGTCTGTCAAAACCAGGTTCTGGCTATTGCAGAATCTCAACCTGCCAAAGAAGCCACCATCTATTTCGGTTCGGATGGCTACTCTCCCAATACAATTACTGTTCCCAAAAGCTCTCAAGTGAGAATCAATCTGGTCAACCAAAAAGCCGGCGGTTGTATCCAGGCATTTACAATTCCCAATCTGAATGTCCAGAAAATAGTCCGTAAGGGAACGTCTGACTACCTGGTGTTCAATACCCCGGATACCCCGCAGGATATCAGATTTACCTGCAGCATGGGTATGTACGAAGGTATAATTCACGTTATATGAAAAAAGCTGTTTTTAAAATTCTCGATATGCACTGCACTGCCTGTGCCATGAATATTGACTTCGAACTTGAGGATATTGAAGGTGTCAAGCAAGTCAAAACCAACTACGCCAAAGCTCAAACCGAGGTCGAATACAATCCTAATCTTATCAATGAGGAAAAAATCATTGATGCCATCAAAAAAGCCGGCTACACTTCAACGCCTCTAAAATCTAATTGAAATTCGTATCAGAGGTATAGGGAGATCGTCATATTCCAGAAGGTGTGAATTAGAATTGGTAGAACTAAATTTCCCCTTAAAGTGAAAAGATAACTGTTAACCATTCCCATGGTAAATATCGACAGAGGATAGAAAATTAGCGCATTTCCCGTTAAATGCAGTCTGGTAAACATTATCGGCAGATGGATAAGGGTAAATAGGAAACTGGCTACAATAGCTGAAGCCAACTGCTGCTTGCTTGCTTTAAAAAGTCTGTTGTAAAGAAATCCCCTACCCAAAATTTCCTCAGATATTGAAGTTGCTAAGTTAATAGCCAGAAAACTGCCTATTCCTCCGGCTAAAAAAAGAGCTTCAATCGGTCCGAAGGAAAATCTGCCGTATTTAAGGTAGTTGGCCATAAGTCCCTCAACTGCCAGAAGTATTCCTAAAACAACTCCGATATAAATATCAATTACTAATCCCCGTGCGTTAAACCATAAGCCTAAACTTTTTAACGGTTTATTTTCCCAAATCCACACTAAAAATATAACCGGCACTGCAAAAATCAGGGGTTTGACAATAAACTCATCAAGGCTTTCAGGAAGAATATAGTAAGCCCGGTAAAAAGCCCAGACTATAAATATAGTAAACCAAACAATAAACGCCTGGCGCTTCATATTCTCATTGTAACCACAAATAGGAAACGATGTAAAGAAATTTAGAACTTAATCTCAAAATCCATAAACTCTCCCGTTGCAATTTCCCATTTAACCTCAACTTTTTCCACCCAGGCCACCTCCGGCCCTTTTTTACACCTCTCGATCATTTCTTTTACTTTTTCCTCTTCCCCCTCAAATACTGCCTCCACTAATCCAGTATCTGCATTCTTCACAAATCCCTCCAACACTAATTCTCTGGCATTAATCCTCGCCCAATGCCTGTACCCCACCCCGGTCACATCGCCTCTTATAAAAACATGTACTCTAACTTTTTTCATATTTCTATCTTACTAAATTAATTGAATCAGATATACTATCCTGATATGCTGAAAATAATATGAATCTTGAAGCAATGCTTCCCCAAGAAAATTCTCCAATACCAACAAATATTCAAAATCCTTTAGAATTCCTAACTTTCATGAAAAATTTTCCCGGTCAGTTAAGAAAATTTCTTGATAATTCTCCGCAGATGAAAGCGTTGTTTACGGAAGTTTCAGAAAAAGGCAAAGAGTTTCGCAGGAACGTCTTCCTGCCAATCCACGACGGATTATTGAGACAACCCGGAATGTCTTCAGCTGAAATCTTCGGACTTTATGAAAATGCTGACTCTATGGCGTTTTTCGATACATTAAAATCGAATAAAAATTTAGAAAATATGAATATTACTGATCAGGATGGTCTTGCCTGGTTCAAGCAACTGGATACGGCAATCAGATTATCTCATGATGTTGCTTATTGGGCTTTGCAGCCGGCATCCCAAATCGAAAATTTTAATAAATCGCTGGAACTCTTTCAACAGGAGTATAGTAAAAATGGTATTTTCTCAAATCAATCTGTTGATCAGGCGCTCAAAGCCTATGAAAGTACTTTAATAACTATCCGGAGAGTCAGCCATAATTATATTCCCCCTGCATTAATCGCCTATTCTGCTAATGGATCTCCCTCAGAATGGGATATAATGAGTGAAGAATTTCTCTTACAACAGTTAGGTTTACATCCTGAAGGTACTGATAACCTCAATGCCAAGCTTTATTTAAAATTAGCCAAAGCAAAGGGTATTGCTTTAGGTGTCATTCCAGAACTTCTTGCAGGTAGTAAGAAGACTCCTCAAAAAAATTTCCTCATTATGAATTCGGAAATTAATCAACTAATTAAAAAGGGATTTATTCAGAAATTGGTCTCAGCTTTAAAGAATTGGTTTAACCCACCATCTGGTCAACATCCGCCTCCTATGAGTCTTAATCAAGTACCAAGTACATAAAATGCCATATCTACTGCCTATTTATATTATCTTAAGCATTTTCTTAATCTCCAAAGGTTCTGATTGGCTGACCGATTCTCTTGTCCCCATTGCCCGGAAACTTAAAACGTCAAACATTTCTGTTGCCATCATTCTGGTATCTGTTGTTGTCTCTCTGCCTGAAATCCTGGTTGCTGTCGATACCGGTCTTAAAGGCTATCAGTCAATAAGTCTGGGAGTGGTTTTCGGTTCAATCATCTGTAATATCGGTTTAATGGTTGGCCTTCCGGCCATGATTAAACCTCTGACTGTTTCTAAAAATATCATCTTTAGGGATGGTATCTTCTCCCTTGTCGTCCCCATACTGATCTTTGCCATATCAAGTGGCGGAGAAATTAACAGGCTTCATGGAATTGCTCTCCTTCTTCTTTTTATTCCTTATTTAACAAATGTCTTTCTTCAGGAAAAACGAATCGAAGGCAGCGAAGAAGCTCTAACAAGGGATATTGATATCGAACTGGAGCTTATTGGTCTTGATTTTGGCCATCTCAAAGCCGGTTGGTTGTCATTTATGATGGGTTCAATTCTTCTTCTTTCAGGGGCTTATTTATTTTCTGATCAGCTGGTCAATATCGTCAGAATTTTTGACTTCGACCCGTTATTTATTGGTATGACTATAGGTGCTCTTGTACCCTCAATACCAAATATTGCTGCAGCCTATAAGGCTACCCGCAGAGGATTATCCGAAATAGCTGTGTCCGAAACCATCGGCTCCAATGTTTTTACCTTATTGGTTACAACCGGGATCATCGCTATAATCAAACCGGTAAAAATTGAACCGAATTGGCTTTCTTTTGATATTCCGATTGTGATGTGGATCAGCTTTTTAATGTTTGTCTTTATGGTGTCAGGCCGGGGTATTTCAAGAAAAGAAGGGTCTATTCTGCTCCTAAGCTACCTGGCAACCCTGCTTATTCAGGTTCTGATATTCCTCTGAAAATTTAGAACGTGATCCCGATGTCATTGTGATTTTACGTTCTTACGAAAAAATCCTGGCACCTGTCAGGGCATATATAATATTACGGATTATTCGTGCAGAAACCATTGCCAAAAAAAATTTTGAGACCGGATAATTTACTGCTCCGGCAATCACCCCGATTATGTCAAATATCGGAATTGGTAAAATAGCAAAAATAAAAGTGGTAATAAAGCCTGATTTATGAAAAAAACCCTCCAATCTTCTGACATAACTGCTTTCTTTTTCAAAGGTTTTTAAAATTCCGCGACTTCCATAACCAAGGAAATAACCGAAAAGTTCTCCCATTGAAGATCCTAAACCGGAAACTATACCAACCATTATAGGATTCCATATAGCTCCTCCGATAAAAACAGAGGCCGTTCCCGGTGCCGGCAGAAAAATAGTCGAGGCGGAAATGAAATTGATAACAAATATGCCGATATATCCGTAGCGGGAAAGGTTTTGCAATTCATTACGGTTAATCCAAATAAGTAGTAATAGTGCCAAACTGACTGCCAAAATAAGAAGCCGGAACAACAATCCGTCTTTAATAAATGATTTAGATTCTGATCGTTTCTTACTTCTCATTATTCTCAAAACGGAATATCTTTAACATTTTCCCGCCGCTTGCGGGATCCCGCTGAGGCGGGACTTTCTTTGCCTGCCGAAGTCTTGACGAAGGCGGGTTTCTTTTTTTTCTCCTTCTTCCAGACTCCCAATTCTTTTAATTTCCACATGAATAATGCTCCTTTCCGGCTGGTTTTGGCATCAGCGCAAAACTCCAAAGCTTTCTCCAAAAGCGGCCGGGCAATTACCTTGGCTAATTTAATATATAAGGACTTATGCTTCATATCATTTAAAACTTCAGCCAGATAATACCCGTATGCCTGAAACTCCCGCGAAATATATTTATCCTCCAAAGGATTAAAACCTGTCAGAATATCACTGATTTTTTGAGGATCTTTACCCATACAAGCTGCGAATAATGCCAATTAAGTATAACGAACCGCTTACCAATATTAAATCTTCCTCATGCGCTGTCCTTAAAGTTTTTTCAACTGCCTCCTGTGCTTTGTTGATTATTTCTATCTCAATATTATATTTATTTTCATCAATAATTTTTTTTATTTTTACTGGATCATATGATCTGATATTTCCCTGATCAGTTAATAATTGGTATTTTGTTAAAATCACTTTCTTAGCTATAGGTAAAATCAATCTTAACATCTCCAAAGCATCTTTTCCCTCTTTTATTGCTAAAACTAAAGTCACTTTTTTATCTCTCCAGATAGTTTTAATTGCCTTGACCAATGCTTTCATCTTATCGGGATTATGCGCTCCATCTAATATTACCAATGGTTTCTTTCTGACAATCTCCAATCTTCCGGCAATTTGCGTATTTTTTAATGCCATTCTTATGTCCTTTTCTGAAATACCATTCCATTCTTCAACCGTTTTAATAGCTATAGCTGCATTTTCTATTTGATGTTCTCCCAAAAGTCTCAACGCCAGATTTCTCATTTTCTTATTCCCCCGGTAATCAAAAACACTCCCCTGTTGTGAAATTCTCTGAATTTTAAAATCAAAATCCCTGTTTAATAAATATAATTTTGCTTTTTCCCTCTTTGTTTTTTCTTCCAATATTTTAATAACCGACTGTTGATCAACTCCGCTGACAACTGTAATTCCTTTCTTAATTATTCCCGTCTTATCCCGGGCAATCTCCTCAACTGTTTCTCCTAAAACTTCTATATGATCCAATCCTACATTGGTTATTACTGCTACTTCTGGCTTTATCACATTGGTAGCATCAAATCTTCCTCCCATTCCCACTTCAATAACTGCCAAATCAACTTTTTGTTCTTTAAAATATAAAAATGCCATCCCTGTTAAAATCTCGAAATAACTCGGCACGCCCAGTTTACTTCCCTCCATTTTTCTAACTGCAGGTTTAATCTTATTAATCAGTTCAATAAAATCTTTATCGCTAATATCTTTGCTAACGACCAATCCCGTCTCAGCGGGATCCCGCAAGCGGCGGGACGACGAACGACCCTGCCTCGCCGGCAGGCGGGTAACGACTAATTTCATCCTCTCATTTATCCTCTCTAAATGCGGCGAGGTATGCAGCCCTACCTTATATTTTGAAGAAAGAATAGTAGCAATCAATGTTGCCGTTGATCCCTTCCCTGACGTTCCCCCTACATGAATTGTCCGGAAATTTACCTGGGGATTACCAAGAAGGCTTACTAGATAAAACATCCGCTCTATCCCTAACCTGCCGGGGTGTTTCTGCTCATCAGTCGGAATATATTGCTCTAAATACTTGACTGCCTCGCTAAATGACTTTATCATGCCTCAAGATTATACCAATAGTTATGAAAACCGCATTGGTCACCGGATCAGCTCTGAATTTAGGTCGTCACCTGGCTATAAATCTGGCAAAACAAAATATGAACATTGCCGTACACTATCGCAGCAATCGAAACGCTGCCCAAAAAACCCTTAATCAGGTACAAAAAATTTCCAAAGGGTTATTAGTCCAGGCTGACTTAACCGATAAAAATGAAGTGTACTCAATGATTGACAAAGTTTTAGAAAAATTCAAAACAATTGATATCTTAATAAATCTGATCGGATCGTTTATTTACCAACCGATAGATAAAACTTCATTCGAAAAATTCAGGGATGTAATTGAGTCAAACCTTTATTCTACTTTTCTCTGCTGCCAGAAGGTATTACCCTGTATGGTTAAGGAAAAATGGGGCCGCATAATAAATTTCGGCTGTGTTGCTGCAGATGCAATTACCGTAAGAAAAAACACTACTCCATATTATATAGCCAAAACCGGTGTCATCATGTACACCAAAGTCTTAGCCTATCAATACGCTCCTTATAATATCACTGTCAATTCTCTTTCCCCCGGAATACTAAAAACAAGCATTGTTAAAACCAAAACCCCGACCAATCGTCTGGCTGATTTTGCTGATATTTCTAACGCGGTAAATTTTCTACTAAAGGAGGAATCTTCATATATCAACGGAGCTAATCTGGAAATTTCAGGTGGTTGGCGCCCGGGATTTGAATAATAATAAATCTGATTGACATTTAAATCAGAAAGGTGTTCACTGGAAATAAGATTCAGTTTAAGTATATTGTGAAATCAAAATATTTACTTCTGGTTTTAGGCTCATTAATAGTGGTATTTTCCGTTTTATTCTATGTAAATTCATATTTACAAAGATCAAAAGCTACTGAGGTTGTCTCTTGTATTACTTACGTTCCAGCTGATTATAATCAGGATGGAGTAATTGATAGTATTGACTACTTGATCTGGCTAAGGCAAAATCAAGGAACCGTTGTCTGCCCTTCACCGACACCTTCACCCATAGTTTTAAATGTCAAAGAAGACTCTTATGTTAATTCCAATTATCCCAACAATAACAGCGGTACGGAATCTGATCTAAAAATAAAAGCATCTCCGAATAAGATTACCTACATCAAATTTGATTTATCCGCACTTTCTGGATTATATGTAAATTCAGCTAAATTAAGGTTTTGGATAACTGATCCTTCAAATGGCATCATGAATGTTCAGTCGGTATCTGATAATTCCTGGACCGAAAAAGGCATAACCTACAATAATCGGCCGCCTGCCGGAACCCTTTTAACTTCATTCAATCCAACCTCTTCCCGAACTTACCATGAAATAGATATTACCCAATATACCAGGAAAAATCTTATGAGTCTTGGGAAAATGATGTCTCTGGCAATACAAACTTCAAGCACCAACGAACTGCAGTTTAAATCACGGAATGTTTCCGATCCGGCAAAAAGACCTGTGTTAATTGTTCAAATTTCAAAACCGTCACCTACTCCGACTGCTGCCTTAGGGTGGAACACACCGCCGATAATAACAAGCAGCCAGATTGAAGGTTTACTCGATGCCCCTCCCGGCAGTCCTTACCCGTATATTGCTTCACTTGACGAGCCTTTGGATCCTTTAATCGAGGGTTACGATTATTCCGATGACGTATCAGCTGCAGTTGATCTTACCCTGCCTGACGGCAGCATGGAAAATGCCTATGTTAATGTCGCCCTTCCGGAGTACCCGGCAGAAATCTGTGCAAAAGCAAGGTGCTTTTCTATTTGGACAAATAATTTCACCACCTCACAACCGGGTTATCATAAAATCACGATAAGAGTTGCAGACAGCAAAGGAGCACAAGCACTCCCCAAAGTCTATGAATTTATGGTTGTTTCAGATCCGCCGACGACTCCTCTTCCGACGCCGCCTCCGGGAATTTGTACAACTGATAACGAATGCCTTAATAACCAATATTGCAAATTGGGCATCAGCCAGTGCGTAAATTTGGTCTGTCCTGTACCGCTTCAATGTAAAACCTATAGCATTGTTAATCATAAATGTGTACTCGGAAACAGTCCCGATGGTATGGTGTGTACTTCTTCGGGACTACAGGGAACTTGCCAAAGCGGGATTTGTGTAATGTAATAGCCACTCCAAATCCGTAAAATTCCTCGTATCCCTCAAATCTTCCTCCGATTTCCCAAATTGAGAGTTTGCCAAATGGCATCCGCTTTTAACGGCAATAATCCCATCGTTACTGAAATACGATCCCATTGACTAATGAATCCAAAATGCTAAAATATTTATACTGAACGAAGCTAAATGTGATAATTTGAATGAAAAAAACATATAGACAAAAATTTATCTTTACCGGATTTTTTATTCTGCTGGGATTAATTGCTCTGCAAATCCCTTTTACCAGGCTTCTTGGTGCCGGTGTCAGATTTACCCTCTATGATTTTATCGCTCCCACTCTTGGAGTCTTTTTAACAACTCTTCCCGGCATACTGACTGTTCTCATAATTCAGTTATTAAATTTTCTCATCCACTCCGATGCCGTTACCGGTATTGGTTCAGTCATCAGATTATTTCCCGTACTCTTTGCTGTATTTTATTTTAATAAAAAAAGAACCGTCAATTTGATGATTCCTCTGCTTTCTATGTTTATTTTTGTTTTACATCCCATTGGCCGTAGCGCCTGGCAATATTCGCTGCTTTGGTTGATTCCCGTTGTTGCTCATTTCTTCAGAAAAAATCTTTATCTCAGAAGTTTAGGGGCAACTTTTACTGCCCATGCTGTTGGTGGTGCTCTCTGGGTCTGGGCTTTCGGCTTATCCCGTGAAATGTGGCTGGCTCTGATCCCTCAATCACTCATGGAAAGAGCCCTCATGGCCGGCGGCATTACTGCTTCCTACTATGCCCTTGTCAAACTCTTTAATTTCTTGAAAGCTAAAAAGATTCTCCCCCTCCCTGCTTTTTCTTCCTAAGTCTCAATTAAAACGATTCATTGCTGCTTCCATTCCTTTATCCAAAGCCGCAACTATTGCCTTAACGGTATTTTTAATCATTTTTTTGGCATCTCCGGCCTCCCTGTCTCTGAATGGTGAAAGAACAAATTTTTCAATTCCCTGTCGGGATAAATTAATGTCAGTTGTCTTTTTAACATCCAGCTTCCCTCTGCCTATCCCTAATCTGAAACGGATAAAATTGGCAGAAGAAAATTTCTCAATTATAGATTCAACTCCGTTATGTCCTCCGCTGCTTCCTCCTTTTCTTATTCTTATTTTTCCTAACGGCAAGTCAATATCATCATGAATTACCCATAAATCATCTACTTTAACTTTATAGAAGTCGCATATTGCTTTAACTGCTATTCCTGATCTGTTCATATATGTATGCGGTTTTACCAGTATTAAAGACTTGCTTATACGGCAAATTTCTGCTGCAAATTTTTTATCTCCAACCCACCCCTTTTCGGACCGGTCAACCGGCAGCAGTTCTTTGGCAAGTTTCTCGACAACCATATAACCGATATTGTGTCTGTTGTATTGAAATTTAGAATCGGGGTTTCCCAATCCAACGATTATTATCATTTTTAATACCTCCTTAATTTTTCTAAAATTTCTACAACTTCTTTATCATCTATCTGGTGAAATTCGTTATAAAATTGACCGACAGCTCCGAAATCCAAAGCCTTTTCAATTGCTATTAATTTTGAAACTTCTTTTTCCAGTTGTCTGGATACTTCATTTGATATAACCGGTACGGCCAAAATTATCTTCTTTTTTTTATTACTCGTTATTTTCAAATTAACAATAACGCTCAAAGCCGCCTTTGTAGTTGCTCCGGTGGCCACACCGTCATCAGTCAGGATAAAATTGGAGAAATTTAATAAGTGCTCAAGTTTGATTTTATATTTCTTAACCCTCTCCTCTGTTTCTTTTAATTTAGATTTTACCTCTGGATCTAAATATTGGCTGTCGACATTAATTCTTTTTATCATCTCCCAATCTATATAACGGTTTCCCCCCATCGCAACAGCTCCAATCGCCAATTCGGGGTTAAAGGGTGCTCCAAGTTTTTTAACAGAAACTGCTTCCAGAGGTAAATTTAATTCTTCACAAATGCCTTTCCCCACCACCACTCCCCCCCGGGGAATAGCTAAAACTATTGTCTCTTTATTATTCCGGTATTCCTCTAATCTCTCTGCTAATTGTCTTCCGGCCGACTGCCTGTTTTGAAACATGAGCTGCTTTTCCCTTAAAATGCGGAATAGTTTTATTTCATTTTTTCCAATTGTTTTTCAGCCAAGTTTCCGAAATACGGCAGCTTAAATTTTTCTCCGCTGTAGGCCTTCCACATCAGGAAAAGCCATAAAACAAATGATCCTATCATAATAATTGGCGATAGAATTAAGGCAACCAGCCAACCTAAGATAGGCACAATTCCCAGGGCAATATTAAAAAGTATAATCGCCCCGAACACAATCGTTGATTGCATTGCATGAAATCTGACATATCCGTTTTTCTTCTCCATCAAAAGAAGAACAATACCGGTAATCGGCCCAAGTAGATAAGCCGCAGCTCCCATTAATTTTTCATTACTCATTCCCTGTTCAGCCATTCGTTTCACCTCCTCTAGAAACACTATGCGAATTACTATGAGCATTAGTGTTTCTTGAGCCCGCCGCTCAAACGCTCTTTGCGGCGTATACGAATAGTATTGAAAAGCCGCAAAGTAAGTTTAGGCGGGCAAGCCCAGCATACCATCTGCTGAAATTAACCGTCAATAAGAAATTATTTAAATTCCGGAAAAAAGATCCGTTTCCGGAAGTATTACTTTTTTAAGCCTGTGCTTTGCCAAAATATAATTATCTATCTTTGGCCATTTATTAAATCGCTTAAGTAAACTATTAACATCTTTTGTCTGTGTTTCATGTTGCATCATAGATTTCTTTCTAACCTCCCAATATTTCTGGTAATTAATCCTGGTAGTAATTTCCTCCTCCTTTTTTCCTTCTGGAAAATAAATGAAATATTCAGTCAAGCTTCTGTCATACCATTTTTGAGGCAGGCACAAATAATAAAGTTTTAAGACATCTGTAGTTTTAAGAAAAGAATAAGTCGTCACCATGGAAACTGCGATATGATCCAAGTGTCCTGAAATGCCTAATCTGTCTAATGTAAGTATCACCTGTGGTTTGAAGGATTTGATTTTAGTTATTATTTTCTGAGCCAAATCATGGTAGTTAGAATTGCAGAGATATCCGTCTACAAAATTCAAAAACTCAACTTTTTTTATCCCCAATATCTTAGCTGATCTTAATAATTCTTTCTCTCTTATATGATGAATTTTTTCTTGCTTGCCCGCTGAAGCTTTAGCGGAAGCGGACCACTCTCCCTTCTCCCCTCTGGTCGCACATAAAAGATGTATTTCTACTCCTTCCTGGGCGTATTTTGCCAAAGTACCGCCGGGACCGAAAGTCTCATCATCAGGGTGGGCGAAAACTGCCAGAATTTTTTTCATCATCAGGAAGCTAAAACAAGCTCATTTGCTCTTTTTTATCTGTCTTTTTCTCATCTGTCTGTTCATACCAAATCTTTACCTTTCCGAAAACTCCGTCATACCCCGGATCAACATAAATCTGTCCGTTCCTTACTCTCTCTATTGCTTCAGCCACTCTCTCGCCGGAAATCTTTACCAGTTCGGGATGTTTAACAGTCAGTAAAATATTAAATTCAGAGCCGAAATAATCAATTAATTTAAAGTATTCATTTTGAACATTTTTACTTGTTGGTGAGCCTCCAATCGCTTCAGCTAATATTTCAAGGAGAGGAACAAACATCATATAAGGTGGTCTGTCAGGAAATTGGGCAGAATAATGCATTTTAACGGAAATGTTATCGACTGTTTTTTTATGCATCTTAAGATCCTCTTCACCTCTGCCTGCCAATTGATCTACCCGGTGCATTACTCCGATTGTTAATTTTCTTCCGCAGACAGGACAAATCGTCCCTTTGCTTCTGGTTTCTTCCGGATTCTGTTTAATGTCACAGTTTCTGTGACCGGTATAATGATATTTGCCCTCTTCCGGATAAAATTCGATTGTATATGCAATTTTGTTTTTTGCTTCGCCCGCCATAGCTTTAGCGTCGCCGGGTATTTTTTTCCCCGGTCTCATAATTGCTTGTTTTATTGCCTCAAAACTTAATTCATATAGTTCAAATACTGTGGCTTCCCTCCCTAATTTCGGACCGGAATGGGCATCGGAGAAAGATACAATTGAACGGCTGTCTAATTCCTTAATCCTCCAGTTCATGGCGGGATTGCTTGATAATCCCGTCTCAACGGCATATATATAGCGGGAAAATTCACCAAAGCATTCTTCTATTGAATCAAATCCTGATTCCGATCCGTACAGGGAAAACCAGGGAGTCCAAACATGAGCCGGGATTATCAGACACTTGGGATCAACAGATAATACTGTCTCGCAAACCTGTCGGCTGGTTAACCCTATTATTGGTCTGCCATCTGACATTAGGTTAGCTCCCATTGATATCAATTTCTTATTGATCTTCTCACAGGATTCAATTGATGGTGACCAAATAAGTGTGTGTATTCTTCTTAATTTTCCTCCCTGTGAATAAATACAGGAAACTTCCGTCTCCAGAAGAAAAAGCGGGTCTTTTTCTTCAGTTTTAAAATTACCGCTTTTATCCTTTAACTTATAAAGTCCCTTGCCGGTTTCCTCCAAATCATTTTTTATCTCCCGAAGCCACAATGGATGCGTCCAATCACCGGTAGCAATAAGCCCTATGCCTTTAATCTTGGCCCAGTCCCATATTTTTCTTATTATCATCTCCTGGGAAACTGCCCTGGCATATTTTGAATGAAGTTGAAGATCAGAAATTACCTGCATGAGTATCTATTCTATCTTACTCGCTTAATATCTTCACTACTTTTTTCTGCATTTTTTCAATAGTTTTAAGATAAGTATTAAGTTTTGCTAAATTAATTTTCCTCTTTTTTTCCTTATGGACATGTCCGCCCATTTTGTACTCAAAAAGTTCATGGGTTATCGGGCCTTTCAGATAAAAATAAACAAGCGCTTTGGCATATTTCCGCAGGACCGTCAATCTTCCTTCTGATCTGAATCTTCTATAGGAAAAAGTCACTTTCGGTTCTTGCAGTATAACCACGTCTATATTTTTCTTATAAACCCGTATAGCTAAATCCTGATCCTCATTCATCTTCAGATCTTCCCTGTACCCCTTAACTTTTTCAAAAACACTTTTTAAGACAATGGTATTAAATCCTCCGCTGAAAGGTTTATCAATTGCCTTAGATAATTCCTGTCCCAGATTAGAAAGCAATGCCAATGTTTTATCAATTGATTTATTGCTGTCAGCAGCAATCCAGGTTGTGGCGAACTTAAAACCCTGTTTGATTGATGCCAAATGCACCTCCTCCATAAAAGTAGGTTCTACATGAACATCGGCATCAAAAAAAATCAGATATTTTCCGCAAGCTGCAAAACCTCCTAGGTTTCTTTGATGTCCGACATTTCTTTTCTGGGATATAATAAGTTGTTGTTTCGGTAATTCCCGGCTAAACTCTTTGAAAACTTCAACCGTTTTATCATCTGATTTTCCGTCAACCAGAACTACCTCAAAATCCTGGTAAGTTTGTTTTACTAAGTCTTTTAATAATTTAGGCAGGTACTTTTCTTCATTTAAGGTTGGAATTATGACTGAAAAATAGGGGTTGCCCATATAGACGGCTTATTATAACAAAATAATCATCGGTTTATCCTGTCAATCATATCTTTGATTTCACCGGCAGCTTTTTTTACGCCGTTATAATTGGAAAGGATTTTCTGTAATTTCAGTGAATTTTCTTTATAACTTGTCTTCATGAGAATTTTTTTGATACATCTCAAAAACAGTTCTTTTTTAAAACCTTTATAAGGATTAAGAATTAATCCCGTACCCAGTCTTTCTAATTGATTGGCATTATCTTCCTGATCTATATGTAATGGTGTACAAATCTGGGGCACTCCGTAAGATAATGCCTGGTAACAGGAAGCGTTTCCACCGGGAAAGATGATTAATTTAGCCCGTTTTAAGATATAGTCTCCCGGTAAATAATCAGTCAACAACAGATTTTCATATTTGATATCAACCTCTCCCGGTTTTAGGGTATTACCTGTTGTCGCTACGATTGTATAAGGACTCGCCTTTAAAAATTTAAGTATTTTAAGGAAAACTTCCTTATCTCCTGTCCCTGAAGCGGTAACATAAATAATATTTTCTTTTTTATCTAATTCCTTATGCCATTTGGGTAATCTATTTGGTCCGTCCCAAAAAACAGGCCCGATGATTTTTACTTTGGGCGGTAATTTTCTGATCGGTCGAAACTCTGGCACATCTGCAATCAAGGTCAAATCTCCAAGAAAAAGTTGGAAGGGGTCTTTATTCGGTTTATACCCCAATTGAATGAGAGCCGGAATTATTCTCATCATGGCTGCCATAATCATTAGAGGTATGGCTCTTTTTCCTACAATTTTGAGAAATTTCTTTCCGTATTCCCGTCTTAAAACAGACATCATCTTTTTTGGTAAATATCTGCCTAAAGTCGTCTGCAAGGGGAATGCTATTTTTTCATAATCATAGTAGCTGGTGGCATCAACGTTGGTTATTGAAACAACAGGTATCCCGGCAATTTGAGAAGATACTCTTACTGTAGGTTTGGTATCATAAACGATTAAATCAGGTCTTACCTTTCTGTATAATGCTAATTCGTCTTTAACAAACATAAGAAAATTATGCCGGTTATAGACAAAAAAATTATTTTTTTTTATTTTCTTATCATAAATTTCTCTGCTAAATTCATAAATTGGATGTGATGTAAATCCCTCCCTTTTAATCAAAGCTGTAGCATCCGATCCGCTTCCAAATACAATTTCAACATTATTATTTTTAAGCTCTTTGGCTATACTGACTAATCTGCCTACATGGGCCAGACCAATGCCTGCCGGCATAAACAACACTTTCTTCATATTACTGTTGCGCAAAATCATACCACAGACTAAACTTAAAATTAAACTATGCCTAAAATCTCCGTCGTCATACCGGCTTACAACGAAGAAAAATATCTTACTGTCAGTCTTAAGTCGTTCAAAAATCAGACTTTTAAGGATTTTGAGTTAATTGTTGCTGACGGAGGTTCAACTGACGATACGGAAAAAATCTCCTCTATTTATAACGCCAAATTTATCACGGTTAAAAACTCCAACGTCGTCCGCGCCCGTGATGCCGGCTTAAGAGCTGCCCAAGGAGAAATATTGGTCTGTGCCGATGCTGATACATTTTATCCTCCCGATCACTTGGAAGTTATTTGGAACGAATATCTGAAGAACGATCAGGTCGTGGCTGTTACAGGAAAAGCCCGCATGGTCAACGGTCCCAAATGGGGCATTATTGTCTGGGGAATAATTTACCGCATTATTGCCTTGTTTTATCGTTTGTTCGCAACTGTTCTTTATGCCCCTGCTTACAATCTCTCTTATAAAAGATTAGTCTTTCTGGATTTAGGCGGTTACGATGTTAGTCTTGATTTTGGAGGTGATGAACTTGATGTTCTCTCTAGACTTAAAAAAGTAGGTAAAATCGCTTTTACTAATAAACTTTGTCCTCAAACTGACGGCCGCCGTTATAAAGTCGGCTTTTTCACCTTTCTTTTTAAACACGCCCTTTATTACTATACCCTCAATTATTTATTAGCCCGTTTTTTCCGCAAATCCCTAATCCGTGCCAAACCCGTCCGCTAATTTTATCTGTAATCCGGAAATTTCAGAAAATCCCTCTTCCCCAAGACAAAAAACTTAAAGTCAGTTATCCCTGCCCTGATAAAATATTTTATCCCCTCTTTTGACCGCCTCCCCGAGGAATAAACAACATTATCAGGTAAAAATGCAATTTTCCCTGATTTACTCATCCGTCTGACAAAATCCGCATCCTCCATCTGTTCCATTTTCTCATCAAATCCTCCGGCATCAATAGCCCTATCTCTCCTGGTTGCAATATTCTGTCCTCCCGCAAAGAAAATTCCCAACTTGTAATATAAGGCTACCACTGCCGGCTGCAGATAATTCGTTGTTTGAAAATAAGGAAATTTGCCGTCAGTCACCCTGTAAGTACTGTAAGCACATACCACTTTTTCATCTTTAAAAACCTCCAGGTATTTTAGCAGCCAGTCGGCAGATACAATTGTATCAGCATCAGTAAAACAGACTATCTCGCCGGTTGCATGAAGTAATCCGTGCTGTCTGGCAAATCCGATTCCTTTATGAGGTTCATTCAAAACTCTTGCTCCTAAACCCTGGGCAACTTCAGCTGTCCGGTCAGTTGATCCCCCGTTAACAACCACCATCTCCACTTCAAAATCGCCTCTTTTTAATTTTTTAACCGAATCAAGCGTCTTTCCGATATATTTTTCCTCATTATAAGCCGGAATTACAACTGATATCTTCATCTCTTTTTACTTTATGAACTTTATAACTTTATGAACTTTATGAACTATATCTATTTCTTTCCCTGCATTTCGTATAACTTCTTTAATTCTTTAAGAGTCGTTACCTCCATCGGTTTCTTATCATCCCGAAATCTCTCAAGTCTGGGAAATCTTAATGCCAATCCGGCTACTTCCACATCAAATGCTTTTCCTGATATTGACGGTTTCATAACTCTTCCTGCTGTATGAACGGGAGACCTGGTTATCTCATCAGCTCTTATTTCCACAACAATTAAAGGGGTAATCCAAACATCACATTCCATCATTTTATCAACGTCATAATTCTCCGGTTTATTTTTTACTTTTAACTTATCGCTTCTTAACTTTATCTTCTTCCATTCCTCATCGGTTAATCCTGTTCCGATTTTAGCAACCGTTTGGAATTTTTCATCTTTATCATCATAAACACCGATCAAAAAATCACCGATACCAAATCCTGTTCTTTTCCCTTGCCCGTAATCATAACCCAAAACCACACAGTCTATTGTATCGGCCAATTTTCCGGCATAGCTTCTTTTGTATTTTATCCAATTAAAGTCTCTTGATCCTGCCCGATAAATTCCATCAAGTTTTTTGGCCATCACCCCTTCCAATCCGCGGCTAACAGCATCCTGGAAAATCTCCTCCAGCCGTTTTGCATCACCAACTACTTCCTCCTGAGAAACCAGAATTGTATCTCCTTTGGCAACGATTTTCTCCAACTCGCTTCTTCTCTCTTCAAAGGGTTTACCTAAATAGCTTATTCCATCTCTATATAAAAGTTCGAAAGCAAAAAGTTTTAAAGGTATCTCGCGAGCGTAAGCTTCAATATTATATTTCCGTTTTCTCTGCACAGTTTCCTGAAACGGCAAATATTCTCCCGTATTCGGGTTAAAAGCCACCGCCTCACCTTCAATAATCGCTTCATTCGCTTTTACCTGCTTGATTATGCCTTTAACTATATCCGGATACATGAGCGTAACATTTTCCAGGTTTCTCGAAAAAAGTTCTACTTTATTCCCCCTTTTGTGTCCTTGTACCCTGAACCCGTCATATTTCGGTTCGATAGCGCATTTACCTATTTTCTCGATAATATCCGCTCCATTAGTCATTCTTTCCGCCCTTGCCATCAGAATCGGTGTGCCAACTTGGGGTTTCACTTGGGCTAACCCTTTTATTCCTTTTTCTTTTAAGGTTGAACTTATAAAACTTATGTCTGGTCTGACGTTGTAGGCTTTTTCAATTGTTGGTCTTAATTCCTTAGTCCCTTTAATCATCCAGGATAAAGAATCCAAAACTGTCATATCTGAAAATCCCAAACGAAGTCTCCCGATAGGAATTCGCACTACATAACGACAGGATAAAGGATCCAAATCCTTTATTAGTTCCCCCATCAGTTTTATTTTTTCTTCCTGCGATCCTTCCCCTCCCGAGGTTGCCAGCCTAAAGAGCACCTCATAAACCTCGGTAATAGTATTTCTTTCTTTATACTTGATGCCTGATGGTTGATTCTTAATACTCTCTACTGTTATTCCTAAATCCCCGGTTTTTCTAAATAGTGCAGCCACATCTGTTATTTCGACATTAAGTCCCTGGCCAATTGCCCTTATCATCATTTTATCCGCTACTCCAAACTCAATTGCTTCATATAACGGTGCCACTCTTCCCTGAAGTAATTGGCATATCATACCTATCTCTTCCCCGTTAGTTTCTTTATAAAGCTCAGCCAGAATCTCCGTAATCTTATTCCGGAGCGTTGTTTCCTCCAACCTCTGTAAATATTCTGCCAGTCTCTTAAAAGTCATATTATTTCAACAGATATTTCGCCGCTTTTGTTCTTCCTTCTTTATTGATAATTCCTTTTTTTATCAAATCATGCAGATCCCGCAGTATCGTATCTTCGGAAATTTTCGGGAAAAGATCCCTAAATCCCTGATTGGTCAGATACCCTACTCTCTGAATATATTCCATAATTGATATCTGCCTTTCAGATAAAAACACCTGCTGTCCCCCCAGCTTTTCTTTCAGATGAATATCTGTTGATAGTCTGTGTACTTTCTCTTTTATCCGGGTTAGTTCAATTGCCAAACCTTCTGTAAAATATTCCAGCCATTTAGTCAGTTCCCCTTCAGCCGCGCTTCTAAGTGAATCATAATAGTGGGCCGCATCCTTATCAAAATATTCCTCCAGGGAAAAAAACTTCTTAATATCATAATTTTCCAGAAAAAGTACCAGTGTTGCTACCGCCCGGGCCATTCTGCCGTTTCCGTCAACAAAAGGATGAATTCTTACCAGTTCATAATGGGTAATGCCGGCTTTAATAACCGGATGTATTTCTTCCTTATCCGTCACCTTCATCCATTCAACGAAATCGCTTATAAGATATGGCACTTCAATTGCCGGCGGCGGCCGGAAAGTTATCTCTCCGGATAACGAATTTTTAACCACAACCTGGGTTTTGCGGTAAACTCCGCATGCCTCCGTTGGCATCAGTTTTTCAACAGTTAAAGAATGGATTTTTTTAATTATCTCCTCGCTGATTTTTCCCTCTGATATTTCTCCTTTTCCCACATATTCCAGATAATTTAAAACATTGCGGTAATTGATTACTTCCTGAATATCGCGGTCTCTTGCAACCACCGGATCGCCTTTTAAGACCTGAGCAGCTTCTGTTATATTAAGTTCATTTCCTTCTATGTGAGTTCCGTGATGGACTGTTCTGATAATTGCTTCCTCCCGGAATTTCTTCTCATATGCCGGCACCAGAGGCGCATTCATGACGACTTCCCGGGATGCTTCAACCAAACCGATATTTTTTAAAACTTTATTAGTGATCAAAAATTTCGGAGAATACATTGATTAATTTATTATCGCATAATTCCCGCGTCTAGCCAATACAACAATCCCTATGGTAATATGTCGTCATTATGACTTTCGTCGCCTTCGCCTGGATCGCTTCTTTTGCCTTCGGAATGGTTAGCATCATCGGAAAATTAACCAACAAATACGCTATTCCAAATTTTTGGTTATTCAATTTTCTCTGGATGTTATTTTCACTTCTGATTACAATTCCTATCGCCTTAATAAACCATGTCGGTTTACCGGTACACTGGACCAGTCTGTTTCTTGTTGCAGTATTTAATGCCGCTTTCGGTATACTTTATATTCTCAGTCTTTCTCTTTTAGATATATCCGTACTTATACCGTTACTTAACCTAAGAACAGCGTTTGTTGCTATATTAGGTGCAATAGTATTAGGAGAAATCCTACAACCATATCAGTATTTATTAATTATCATTATCTTTCTGTGTGGATTATTTGTCAGTGTTGATGAAAAATTATCTCTTCGTTCTTTTTTTCGTTGGCCGATCGCTATCGGTATCCTCTGCACTTTATCTTACACGCTCTATGGTATGTCTATTAAATGGTCAATTAGTCAAAACGGCTATTGGGAAGTCACTCTCTGGATGGCTATTCTTTCACAAATTTTACTGTTATTAACCTATCCTCTTTTTAAAAAAGATATTAAAAAATTAAACTTAAAACAATTGCTTTCGGTTTTTGCAATGTCGATAATGCTGGCATTAGGAGTTTTTATGGAAAACCGCGCTTACCAGGAAAATGTCACCATTACAAGTATAATCACAGC
>MFJA01000011.1:98217-100321 GCA_001779055.1 Candidatus Gottesmanbacteria bacterium RBG_16_37_8 | reverse complement strand
ATTAATAAACGCAAGCGGAAAAGAGTCGCTTTCGTAATTATGAAAATTTCCGACACTGCAACCCCAACTTGACATTAATGCCGGTAGTGATTCTAAGCTTTTAATATCTTCTTTTGTTAGGCACCATAACTCAGCTGGTGTGCCATGGGAATGTAAGCGAGCTATTTCAGGCCTTGCTGATAATTGAGTCAATAGGTCTTGTTTTAACGGGCAAATATTGTCACATCTCCCTTTTGGATAGACCTCAATAATATTTTCTTTGTTATAATAGTTTTCGAAAATAAAAGACCAGCTTCCGGCAGTAGCTATGTCGCAATGCGTTGCCAATAAAACTTTTTTAGTTGCTTGAGTCTCTCCCAAAAGATATTTATGATGTTTTATAAAATAATTATTTAATTGCTCTTGATAATTTCCAAAAGTTTGATCTTTTATAGGTTTTATCCATGAAATATAGATTTCAGGACCCTCATGGACTCCAAAAGTGAGATATTTATCATAATTACCGTTTGATTTTTTATTAAATGTTGCATCAAGGTCTTGATAATAAAACATGAATGGGGCAGGGGTTGAATCATATGGGCTATCATAAATTGCGTAAGGGATGTCCCCTACAAAAATTGCACCTTCGAGATTTTTACAACCTAGTTTTGAATCAATCTGACATTCGTTTATTAACAGTTCTCTGATTTTTTCAGAAGTATAGATATTTGGGTTAATAGATACAGTGGTTATATTAACTTCGAAATTGGATTTGACATCATTCTTAAATTCAGACAAATAAGGAGATAAACCGGCATAATAATTTTCGTCAACAATAACTAAAACATTTTTTTTAGTATCATTTATGGATGTTTTT
Source organism: Candidatus Gottesmanbacteria bacterium RBG_16_37_8 (assembly GCA_001779055.1). GTDB lineage: Bacteria > Patescibacteriota > Microgenomatia > 2-02-FULL-39-11 > 2-02-FULL-39-11 > 2-02-FULL-39-14. Next base: position 99,465 of record MFJA01000011.1, on the reverse strand, counting down.
TCTTTTGCGGATGTTGCCTGCTGGTCACTCTCCTGAGAACTTTGAGTTTTTCCCACTACCTTTTCTGTCTGATTTTCCAATGTATCTTTTTGCTTTACTCCCAAATAATATGTTCCTCCTCCAAATACAATAAATAAAAGAATAATTATAAATAAAATTAATTTCCATTTATTTTTCGGGGTAGGAATTTTGCTAATTGGCTGTGGGTCTGGTTGAGTTACTGGAGTTTCGTTCTGAACAGGTTGAGGCGGAATATTGGAATCCATTAATTAATCATTCCAGAAAGCAGTAGTTCCGTCAATTCTAAGGCTAAATTGCTCCGCCTGACGAGCGATACTAGAAACTATTTTTGTTTATCGATTACTTTTTGGAGTTTTGGAGGAATGGGTCAACAATTACAATTATTAGTATGAGCCAGATGCCATTTTATTCTTTGTGCCTCTGTTGCATTTTTAGGCATTTTATTTTTACTATGCCATTCTTTGTTTACGCTAATGCTTATTAACTATTATATCAAAAGGTTCGAACGTCCTTCAGGAGCGCCAAAATCCGAGGCTAAAAAATTTGGCTCCCCCTAGTAGATGTATTCCGGAACAGAGAAATTGATTTTTCTAACTACAATTCAGAAGACTTAACCACTTTTACATTTTCACTTTCGTCCGGTGCTTGCCAATATTTAAGGTAACTATTAAACATTTCTTCGCTTATCTCAAATGAATCTTTTGTGGGATTTTTGCTTCGGTTAATAACCCTTTCTTTCATTTTCTCTACCGAGCTTTCGACATAATAAAAAATTGGCTTTGCTCCTACTTGTAGTATTTTCTTCCTTATATCATCTCTTTGGGATTTAACCCAAAAACCTTCATCTATTATCACATCTTGTCCAGCTTTCAGGATCTTGAAAGCAATATCTGTTGCCAGTTCAGTTATATTTTTGTCATATCTCTCAAAGTTCTTATCCGATGTTATTTTATTTCCGAAAATTTTTATTATCCATTCGTCTTTAGTTATCCGTATTACTTTTGTTTCCTTTTCCAGTTTTCTGGCAAAAGTAGTTTTACCTGCTCCGATAAATCCGCAAATAACGTAAGCGGTAGGTTGTTTTTTACTCATGAAATTATTATAACAAATGGAGGAGTTAACTATTTAGATAGTTATGAAGCTCTATAAAAACTTGGCTCCCCCGGTAGGATTCGAACCTACAACCTTCTTCTTAACAGGAAGCCGCTCTACCGTTGAGCTACAGGG
>MFJA01000011.1:97661-98195 GCA_001779055.1 Candidatus Gottesmanbacteria bacterium RBG_16_37_8 | reverse complement strand
ATAAGCTATCGCTTAAGCGATTGCCTGCCAGCAGATGCTCAGCAAGTGCAGGCTGGCGGACAGGTAGAGGAATATTTTTATATTTAAATGTACGGATGAGATTTTATCATGAAATGAGGCACAAATCCAAGTTTTCATTATTTATTTTTAAACCTCCGATAGCGGCCGGTTAAAAATTTAAAATCCTACTTATAATAAAGGAGTAAGAGGAGACAACGGCTCAAGAGGAGCTAGTCCTTCCAGAGGCTGTAGCTTTTCCAACCCGTTTAATGGTTCAAGCGGTTGGAGTTTGTCTAAAGGATTAAGTTTATTAAGTTGGGGTAATCCTATCAGAGTAAGGAAAAAAACAAGAAGAATTACTTTTTTCAACTATTCTCACCTCCCTTCTTTATAAAAAGCATATTATAGATTCTGATAAAAAACAATTATGGCGGACTTAACTTAAAATGCTATACAAATAACACTTTTTGAAGTAATATTTTTTCAATGAAAACTATCGAAATTGCCACCCGCGGATTCACGGATATAGTGGAA
>MFJA01000011.1:97547-97640 GCA_001779055.1 Candidatus Gottesmanbacteria bacterium RBG_16_37_8 | reverse complement strand
CAAAAAATTAAAAACGGAGTGTGTCATTTGATGGTGATTGGATCAACGGCAGCTTTATCAACCTGCGAGGACGATGAAAATTTGTATGAAGAT
>MFJA01000011.1:97321-97529 GCA_001779055.1 Candidatus Gottesmanbacteria bacterium RBG_16_37_8 | reverse complement strand
GAGATGGCTCCATATGGCAAGAATTGGAAACATCATCAGACCTGGCATGATGATAACGGAGCAGCCCATGTCAGGGCAACTCTGATCGGTCCCAGTCTTACCGTTCCGATAGTTAACGGAAAATTATATCTTGGCACCTGGCAGAAAATAGTATTAATTGATTTTGATACTCACATTCGTACCAGAAAAATAACTGTCAACTTAATCG
>MFJA01000011.1:96700-97300 GCA_001779055.1 Candidatus Gottesmanbacteria bacterium RBG_16_37_8 | reverse complement strand
TATCCAGACCGGGGGAAGTTATTATTTTTTCCGCTAATTCTTTTAAAATATTTATTGCCAGTGGGGTTTTAAAATCGTCCCTCAGAGCCTGGAAAAAAAGTTTTTTATAAACTTCAATATTCATTTCCTTTCCCCGGCCAGACTCTATGCGCCAAACTTTTTTGAATAAATCAGAAAGCAGCTGAGCGCTATTTAAATCTTTGGCGGTAAATTCCCATTTTTGACGGTAATAGTGATTGAGGAGAAGCAATCTGACAGTATTGGAACTGTATTTATTTTTCAAGTCACGGACAAAAACCATGTTGCCAAGTGACTTACTCATTTTCTTACCCTGATAATAAAGCATGGCAGTGTGCATAAAAAAGCGGGCGAACTTTTTACCGATAGCAGACTCACTTTGAGCAATTTCCGATTCGTGATGAGGAAAGATCAGATCTCTCCCGCCCCCATGAATATCAATGACAGGATTTAAATATTTCAAACTCATAGCACTGCATTCAATGTGCCAGCCGGGTCTTCCTTTTCCCCAAGGAGAATCCCAGGCGGGCTCGTTGTTTTTCTGGGCCTGCCATAAAACAAAGTCCAAAGGATTTAATTTGA
>MFJA01000011.1:79653-96628 GCA_001779055.1 Candidatus Gottesmanbacteria bacterium RBG_16_37_8 | reverse complement strand
AACCATATCCCTGATGTTTGTTAATATTGAAATAGAGATTACCCTTCTTCTGATAGGCAAATCCTTTTTCCAGTAAGATTTTATTGAGAGAGATTATTTTTTTGATATGGTCGGTTGCCCGGGGGTAAAAATCAGGCTGTCTGACATTAAGCCATTTCAGGTCTTCCAGAAAATCAGCGAAATTTTTTTCAGCCAAATGTCGCCAGTTAATTTTTTCTCTTTTGGCTTTTTGGAGGATATCATCATCAATGTCGGTAATATTTTGAATATAGGTGACAGTTAGGCCTGAATACTCCAGAAACCTGACGACAAGATCAAAAAAAACGTAGGTTGAGGCATGACCCAGATGGGTTATATCGTAGGGAGTAACACCACAGACGTAAATGCCTACTTTATTATTATGAGAGGTAAAGTTTTCTTTTTTTTTGGTCAGGCTGTTATAGATAGTTAATTTGATGATGTTGGGCATAGCCATTATTTTATAGCGAGTTGATATAAGAAAAAAGAGGCAAGTTAATAGCAATTAACAGGAAGCTAATTGTGTAATAAGCCGATAAATATTAAAATACCCCTCATAAAATAATATGCCGGTAAGATATGGTGCGGAAGTAATCATCCCCTATCCTGATAGTGATCATTTTCCGCAGACAGTTACAGCTATAAGAAGAACAATAATTACTCCTTTATATCCGCCTGAAACAGGGCATATTGTGGGTGACATTAATCCCAATTTCAGAATGGGGTTTGAGGCCATTGAAGGCTGCCAATTTGGAAAAATTATCTTTAGAAGAATAGAGCAACCTGAACGTTTATTTTTGAGAGGTAGAAAAGTGATAGTATTTCCTCAAATGACAGAAGGAGAAAAATTAAATTATGAGGTGAACTTTCCAATGACGATATTTAGTAAAAACATTTCTTTTGGCTGGCGAATAAAGAGGCCGGTAGATGATTATCGATTATCAGTTGTCCCTACAAACGGTAGACTTCCTTCCCAATTTTTTGCTTCTATAAAAAAACCGTTTCAACACGAAGATTTAATAATGTATTTAGAAAGTGGGTTATCGGTATTTAATAATGCTTTATATTCAACTTTTTTAGATAAGCCGGAAGAAGGATCATTTCTTGTTTTCTCTTGGAGGGATTAAAATAATTATTAATAGATGTTAAAAAAAATTTTATTATTTCTATTATTAATCATTCTTTTATTAAACCCTCTTTCTGTCTTAAGCCAGAATAATTCAAAAATAACCCTATATTTTTTCTGGACGATCGGGTGTCCGCATTGCGGTAAGGAAAAAATATTTCTGAAATCTTTGCAGGAAAAATATCCCAATTTGGAGGTTAAAGATTATGAAATATCCAAAAACAAAAAAAATCTTGATCTTCTGATTGAAGCTGGGAAAGAATTGAAGGCGGATGTTTCGGGAGTGCCGTTTACGGTTGTCGGTAGAAATTACATTATCGGTTACAGGGATGATGAAACAACAGGACGGGAAATAGAAAGCAAGATAATTTTGGCTCTGGAAAGCGGATCTGAGGATGTGGTAGCAAGAGATGTTGACGAAGTTAAATTACCGTTTTTCGGAATTGTATCAATCAAAGATTTATCACTGCCGGCATTCACTTTTGTAATTGCTTTGGCCGACGGATTCAACCCCTGTGCCATGTGGGTTTTGATATTCCTTATTTCGCTTTTGATTGGCATGCATGATAAATTCAAAATGATTGTATTGGGTTCAGCCTTTATATTAGCTTCCGGAGTTGTGTATTTCCTTTTTTTGTCTGCCTGGCTGAATCTCTTCTTATTTTTAGGATTTATTTTCTGGATCAGAACTCTTATCGGCGGAGTGGCTTTGGCGGCAGGAGGATATAACTTAAGAGAATTTTTCACCAATAAGGAAGGGGTATGCAAAGTTACCGGAAGTGGAAAGAGGAGAAAGATTTTTGAAAAATTAAAACAAGTGACAGCTTCAAAAAATTTCTTATTAGCAATTGGAGGTATTATCGTTTTGGCTTTTGTTGTAAATCTGGTGGAACTTATCTGCTCAGCAGGACTGCCGGCAGTCTATACCAAAGTTCTGACATTGTCTAAATTACCAACCTATCAATATTACGCCTATCTTCTTTTTTATATATTAATCTTTATGCTTGATGACTTGATTATTTTTTGGGGAGCAATATTTACTTTTCATTTAATAGGCATCAATACCAAGTATGCCCGTTTTTCCCATCTGATCGGAGGAATAGCTATGTTACTTATTGGACTTCTGATGATTTTTAAACCGGAGTTATTGATGTTTGGTTAAACTATGAAAGATTTGCCGACCATAATATTTGATTTCGACGGAACGTTGGCAGACAGTGAAAAATATGTTTTTGAAATCTTTCAGAAACTTTCTAAAAAATATCTAAAGAGGAGATTGACTATAAAAGAAATCGAAAAACTGAGACTGGAAAGACAACAAAATTTATTAAAGCATTTAAAAATTTCAGTCTTTGAACTAGCGAAAATTATCAGTGAAATAAGAAAAGAATTGAATAAATCAATACATTTGGTTAAACCTTATAAAGGAATAAAAAAAGTTCTTTCTTATCTAAAGAAGAAAGAGATATCTATAGGTATTGTTTCCACTAATTCACAAGAAAACATAAAAATATTTTTAGAAAAAAACAAAATGGATTTTTTTGATTTTTTAAACTGTGGAACCAGCCTTCTTGGAAAAGGAAGAATTCTAAGTAAAGTAATCAAAGAAAGGAAATATATAAAAGAAAATGTTATTTATGTCGGGGATGAAATCAGGGATATTGATGCCGCCAGAAAAATAAAGATTAAAGTTGCTGTTGTTACTTGGGGATTTAATCCGAAAGAAGCACTTATTAAATATAATCCTGACTTATTATCGAGAAGCCAGAGGAATTGCTGCTGCTGGTAAAATAATATTTGTTTCCACACACCAGGAGAGCCCGTTTCGGTCACTCCTGGTGTGTCTAGGAAAAATTATACTATCCCAGGGGAACCGCAGCGGAGACTGATTTTTGACCGGGAAAGGACCTTCTCAATTTTTCAATATCACTATTATCCATCTGCCAGTTAAGGGCACCGAGATTTTCGTGGAGATGTTTTTGACTGACCATTTTGGCTAAAGTAACAACATTTTTTTGGGAAATGAGCCAGTTAATGGCAATCTGAGCGGCAGTTTTATTGTACTTTCGGCATACCTCATCAATAATTTTGATACCTTTTACTGATAAAATTCCTTTTTCAACCGGACGCCAGGCAATTAATAAAACGTCATTTTTCCGGCAATAGTCAAGAAGTCCTGATTTTTCCGGCTCTCTAAAGATGAGATTATAATGAACCTGGTTAACTACGATTTTATTACGGGTGAGACTTTGAGCGGATTTGAAGGAATTAACTGAAAAATTACTGACGCCGATATTTTTTATTAATCCGTCTTCTTTTAATTTATCCATGGCTTTCATAGTTTGTCTGATGGGAATTGAGAGATCAGGTTTATGAAGAAGATATAAATCCAAATAACTAACCTTTAATCTTTTCAGACTGTTATGAGCTGAACGAAGAACATCATCATAGCGAAAATTTGTCGGCCAGACTTTGGAGACTATAAACAGTTTTTTTCTATCAAAACCAAAAATAGCTTTACTTACCAATTGTTCAGCGAAGCCTGCAGCATACCTTTCAGCTGTATCTATGTGAGTAATGCCGTAATTTATCGCTGTCTTTAATGCGTCAATCTGCTCAGCATCGTTATTGTTTAGATCGCGTCTGAAATCACCGCCAAATCTCCAGGTGCCAAAACCAAAAACTGGCAGGGAAAATCCGCTTTTTAATTTTTTATGAGGAATTGTCATATGAATAATTTTCAATGAATTAATTATCAAAATTAATATACGGGAAATAAAATAAGTACAATTTTTAGTCTAAATAATCCCTTAGCTTTTTACTTCTACTGGGATGGCGAAGTTTTCTTAATGCTTTGGCTTCTATTTGTCTTATTCGTTCACGGGTCACTCCAAATTCAACACCGACTTCCTCAAGTGTTCTGGGGCGCCCATCCTCCAAACCGAAACGGAGTATGAGGACTCTTTTTTCCCGATCAGAAAGAGTACGAAGAACTTCTTCAAGATGCTCTTTTAACAGCTGGCGGGAAGCAGAATCATACGGAGAAGGCTGGGTAGTATCCTGAATAAAATCACCAAGAAGCGAATCTTCATCATCACCGACAGGAGTTGCCAGAGAAGTTGGCTCCTGGGAAACTTTCATTATTTCCCTGACTTTGGCAACTTCTATCTGCATTGACCGGGCAATTTCTTCAGGTGTTGGCTCTCTGCCATATTCCTGCATCAGCCGACGGGAAAGCTTGAGATAACGGTTGATTGTTTCAACCATATGAACAGGAATTCTAATAGTTCTTGCCTGGTCGGCTATGGCTCTGGTTATTGCCTGTCTGATCCACCAGGTGGCATAAGTGGAGAATTTATAACCTTTGCGCCAGTCGTATTTTTCAACAGCTCTTATCAGTCCCTGATTTCCTTCCTGGATCAGATCAAGAAGAGACAGACCGCGGCCGATATATTTTTTGGCAATGGAAACGACAAGACGCAAATTTGATTCAATTAATTTCTGTTTGGCTGCCCTTTCTCCTTTCTCATAACGTTTGGCCAAATCAATTTCATCAACAAATTTAAGAAGAGGAGTCCGGCCTATTTCTTTAAGATACATCCTGACCGGATCGGAGATGCCTCCTTCGTGGATAACAGCCAAAGATTCCAGTTCTTTTTCCAGTTCCGAGACAGTTTTTTGGGCTTCTTTTTCCTCTTCATCTGAGGTGCTTTCAAAGACATCAATTCCTGCTTTGATCAATTGGGCATATAGTTCATCCATTTCCATAATGCGATCTTCCGGTTTGGGAAAAACGTTTAGGATTTCCTCCTGAGTGATAAAACCCATTTCCTTACCTGATTTGATGAGATCTTTGATAATATTACCTGACTTGGCACTCTTTTCCATCGTTTTTATAGAAGTACCTGATTTGCTTACCGGTTTTACTCTTCTTTTAACGGTAATTTTGCTTTTGGCTTTGGATTTAGATTTGGTTTTAATTTTAGCTTTATCTTTTAACTTTCCCATAACAGTATTATTTTACTAGTAAATCTCTATTTCTCAAGCTCTTTATAATTTGATATCAATTTCTTAATTTCCTTATTCAATATATTGGCTTGGTCTGTCTTTTTTTCATCTTCCAAGAGGCTTAATTTGGTCGAGAATTCTTGGACAGTCCTTCTAAGGGAAATTTTCTTTATTTCCCTGACAGTCTTATGCAGCTCCCGCTCCAACGATTTCTCATCATTTATGAGTTGGGAGAGTTCAACCAGATAAGCCCGGTCAAAAACTGACGCTAATTCAGGAGTAATCAACTTATTGAAAAGCTTAATATCGAATTTATTATTTTTCGCTAAAAAATTAATAAGTAACTTTAGTATAGTTTTGACAGGAGGCAGTTTTATATCATCAGGAGTTATAATTTTCAGGGATTTATCCAACAGTTCTTTTATATGTTTTGACTGTAAAATTAGCGATAAAAAATGCTCCTCTAATAATTCACTTCTTTCTTTTTTTACCTGATTATCAGCGGTTATTTCATGGTCGACCTTTTTCTTTTTAATAAAAAGGTCAACTGAAGTTTCAATTGACTCCAAACTGACATCAAGAATCTTGGCCAATTTTTTATAATAATGGGAGGCAATAATGGGATTTTGAATTTTGGATAAAAAAGGAACAACACTATCTGCGATTTTCTTTTTACCGATAACTTCTTTCTGATCGTATTTATTTAGAGAAGTCTCAATTATGAAATCATAAATAGGAATAGTCTCCTTGACTGATTTTTTCCATAAATGAGCGCCTTGTTCTATACATTCGGCCGGATCTTTACCAGATAACAACTTAACTACTTTGACAATAAGTCCGGCATTTTCGGCAATCTCAATACCTCTTTTAGCAGCTTCATTTCCGGCAAAATCACTATCTAAGGCCAGGGAAACTTCCTGGGCATATCTTTTTATAAGAAGAACCTGGTGTTCGGTAAAAGCTGATCCTTTGATGGCAACAACATTAGTTACTCCGCTTTGGTAGGAGGAAAGGAAATCAAATTCTCCTTCGACAACTATAGCTGATTCCTCTTTTTTTATAGCTTCTTTTGTGACATCAAGACCATAGAGAACATTACCTTTTATATAGATGGCAGTTTCAGGTGTATTGATGTATTTGGCTTCCCTTTCCATTTGCGGTGGAAGTTTCCTTCCGGAAAAACCGATAATTTTTCCACGGTGATCTTTAAGGGTAAAGATTAGTCTTCCCCTAAAGCGATCGTAATATTTACCTATATCGGTTTTAATGAGGAGTCCGGCTGATTCCAGATCTTGGGGCGTGTAACCTTTTTTCGTTATATATTTATAGAGACTGTCCCAGCTTTCCGGAGCATACCCCAAAGAAAAAGTGTCGATTATTTCTTTTTTTATACCTCTTGATTTCAGATAATCAAATGCCCTTTTACCAATATTATGAGAGGTTAAAAGATAATGAAAAAAATCAGAAGATATATTATTGATGGCATACAGCTTTTCTTTTATCAGAGAATCCTTGGTTGGAGTATATTTCTCTAAAGTTACATGAGTTCTTTCGGCCAGGCTTTGTAAAGCTTCCAAAAAATCTATCCCTTCCCATTTCTGGTAAAAAGAAATAGCATCACCGCCTATAGCGCATGAACCGAAACAATGCCAGGACTGGCGCTCGGGAGAAACAATAAAAGAGGGTGTTTTTTCCGGGTGGAAGGGACAAAGGGCCTTGAAACTTCGGCCGGCTTTTTTTAAAGTAACGTAGCTTCCGACAAAATCGACAATATCAATCTTTGATTTAATAAGTTCAACATCACTCATAATATGAGGTTATTCCCACGAGGTATTGTAACATAACAAGTATCATGGACTTTTAAGATTATGCCGACTAACATATTATGAAAAAAGCAAAAGCAACTTGTCCTTCTTCATTAAGTTTTATTTTCAAAGCAATTCTTCCTAAAGAGAATAAGATCCGCCAGATTTCAATTAGTGATCTTCTAACATATTACAGCCGTTACGGTTCTGTAGGTGTTGGCTGTACAATTGACAAAAAAGTGACTGTTGAAGTAAGCCGGAGCCAAACAAACAGACTTACTTTCAACGGCGAAAAATTAAACCTGCCTACTGTTTGGCGGGCAGTTAGTTTTCTTGCTAAAGATCAATTGGAGATTAATATTTCATCACCTCTGCCTCTTGGTTGCGGCTTTGGAATTAGCGGAGCGGCAACACTGGCAAGTCTTTGGGCGATTAGGAGACTTTTTAATCTTAAAGAATCTTCGGAAAAACTGGCTCTAATTTCTCACTTTGCGGAAATTGCAGAAAAAACCGGACTTGGTACTGTTGCCACTCAAATAACAGGCGGTTTTTTGGTTAAAAAAAAAGCCGGAATTCCGCCGCGCTTTCGGGAGCTGCCGCTTTTGGGAGAAAAAATTTATGCGGTTAAATTGAGACCAATGGCAACTGCGAAAGTTTTGGAAGATAAAAGAAAGCTTAGTGATATAAATTATTACGCAGATGCGGCTTTGACGAAAATAAACAGTATTAAAAATCCTACTCTAAAAGAGATCATCAATATTTCTTATGAATTTTACCGGAAAAGCAAAATTTTTGATTCAAAAAAAGGTGAACAATTAATTAAAGTGATTACAAAACAGGGGGGGTCAGCTACAATGGCTATTATCGGTGAGGTTATATTTTGTAATGTAGAACCAATACTTTCAGATAGTTACAAAATTTATGAATTGACAATTTCCAAAGACACGGTAAGTTAATTATGAATATTAATGCAAAGCATCCCCGGGCACTGTCATTAAAAATAAGGGAAAAACTGGTTGAGGGATTTAAAAAAGGGATCACTTCCCAGACAGGGTTAATTGCCCACGGAAGAGGCGAAGCTTATGATTATTTATTGACTGAGAAAACCCATTCTTTTGCCAAAGAGGCAATCAGAGCAGCGGCTTCTTATCTTCTTCTTGCCAAGAAACCGATATTATCAATTAACGGCAACAGTGCGGCACTTGTTGCTAATGATTTTATAAGAATTGCTAAACTCCTCAACTGCAAAATTGAAGTTAATCTTTTTCATTATTCTAATTTAAGGATTAAAAAAATTGAAGCTATTTTGAAAAAAACAGAAAGGCAACGAGTTTTGGTTTCTAAAAAAAAAATGATATTACCCCATATTGCCAGCAAAAGGGCAATAGTCATGCGGGAGGGAATTGGAACCAGCGATTGCGTTTTTGTTCCACTTGAGGATGGAGACAGATGTCAGGCTCTTACTTCCTTGGGGAAAAAAGTAATTGCGGTTGATCTGAATCCATTATCCAGAACAGCAGGAAGCGCTACAGTCGTAATAGTTGACAATATAATCCGCTGCCTACCTCTTTTATACAGACAAATTAAAGATTTAAAAAAGAAAGATAAAAAATATTTACTGGAGATTACAGATAGGTATAACAACAGAAAGATTATTTCTAAGGCGTTAAAAACTATATATGCTAAACTGATGGTAATAAAGACAAATGAAAAAAGAAAATAAAAAACTGTATAATAAAAAACTTCTAGTTCTGGCTATTATCTCCCTGATTATAATTTTTTTTATTGTTTTTATCGGCACATTATCAGGTAGATACACTTTTTGGCTTAAAAGATGGAACGGTTCACTTGTTTTAGGCATTAACGATAAACTGCCTTTATCAAAAATTGCATCTGAAAATATTGAAAATTTATTGGAGGGTGCATTTGATTCAACCAAAAAAGAAGTATCAAAAAAAGTGATTGAGTCGCAAGAGAAATTAAAAACATCGCTGGAGAAAGAAATATCTTCAATGACAAGTTCTCAGATCAGGGCGTTTCAATTAAAACTATGTCAGGATTGGGGAATCACAGGTACTACTTCTGCTACAACCCAATAATATTTCGTGACTTAAATTTAAGGTGTCGGACTAACTGCAATAGATAGTGTTGGTGTTACTGCACCAATTGCTTCAACAGGTGTGGCTGTCGGAGCCTTAGCGCTTTTTACTTCCAAAACTCTTTCTTCAGTCCAATAATTCTGATTGTTAATCAGAGCATAACCTCTCAGATAATAGGTTTCCGGACTGGCAATTACCGCATTACCGACAAACTGCAAAGGAATATTGTAATTACCTTTAGCAAAATCCTTAACAAAGCCGGTATATTTGGTATCTTCCGGCTTGACATCTTTGGCTAATTCTCCGGGAGAAGATGCCGTTCCGTAATAAATGGAGGTACTATTGATGGTTGTTGCTAAACCATCTATTCTCCAGGTGAAAGCAAATGTTGCATCCTCTACAACTTCTGTGGGTGTATTCAGAATTACAACTTTATATTCCGGAACCTTAACTTCCAGAGAATATTCATCACTCCAATAGTTTTTACCTTTAACTTCCGCATGAACCCGGTAATAATAAGTTCCCGGATTTCCAAGACCAATATTGCCGACAAATTGAAGCGGAATATTAAAATTACCGTTGGCAAAGTCCTGTACTATATGGTTGTAAGGTGTGTTTTCCGGCTTAACGTCTTTTCCTAATTCGCCTGTTTGAGAGGTAGTTCCGAGATGAACTGCAGTATGATTAATTGTGGTTGCAGGTCCGTCCACTCTCCAGGTGAAAGTAGCTGTTGAATTGGCGCTGACTTCTTTGGGAGCATCGACTAAGGTAACCCTGTAGCTTTCCATTGAGGCAAAAATTGCCCTTAAACCAAACCAGCCGGCGATGAGAAGTATAATTGCCCCGGCAATCCAGATAAGCTTATTTCCTGCCAGATCCCCGCCAATTGCTCCAGCTGGTGAATCCTGTTTTTCATTTTCTTCAGCCATAATCGATCCTCCTTCCAATTTTTTTTATATCCTCAATATAAACATAAATGAAAAATAAAATCAATACACTAAAGTTAAATTAGGCTAAGAGGAAATTTATTTGGTCTTTTTTACTCTCTTTACCATTTTTCTACGTTCCAGTGATTTGGCTTGGATATCTTTTACCTTTTCCATCTTTCTGGCCAGTTCTTCTTCAACTATTTTTTGGCATTCCGGATCAGGACAGACGGTTTGCGTATGGGTTATTTTTGAACCGCTGACGTTCTCAGTCCAGATTTTACCAACAATACGAGTTTTACCGCAGCGTATACATGGAGTATTTACCGACAAGAAAAAACCTCCTCTACTTAGTACTTAATAATGTTTAATATCTACTATGTCCTCTTCCGCCAAATCCTCTTCCACCGCCACTTCGACTTCTGTTATCCTGACCTCCACGACCTCCGGTATATGTCGGTTTGGGAAGGGCTTCCTTGACGACAATATTTCTGCCATCAAGCGTGTATCCGTTTAACTTTTCAATTGCCTGTTTTGCCTCTTCTTCTGTACCCATCTCGACAAAACCAAATCCTCTGCTTTGACCTGAGTATTTATCTTTAATGACATTGACAGACTGTACTTGACCATATTGGGCAAATAACTGGCCTAATGTGTCTTCGGTAACTGAGAAGGGAAGACTTCCTACAAAAAGATTTTTTGCCATTTTTTATAACTCCTTTAGTCCTTATCCTTATGAAACTTTAGGATAAGCAATTCTTTATAATAAAATTTCAACAAATAAAACTGTCTAAATGAGAAATGAGTTAAGAAGAGAAACGATCTTACTTAAAACGAAATCAAATCTAAACAGATTTATTGGTTTAAATCTGTTGATAGATGTAAGTATACTGGTTTTTTCCATTTAAGTCAATTTAACTATAGGATATATGCGGAGAGGGCGAGATTCGAACTCGCGAGGACTTTGCAGCCCTAGTAGTTTTCAAGACTACCGCCCTAGGCCACTAGGCGACCTCTCCAGAATCTTTATATTTTAACATAATTTATCCTTGACTCTTATTAGCACTTCTGATAAAGAAATGCTAATGGTATTGACTCCTTCAGCAATGATGCCTTTAGGATTTTCTGCTCTTGATTTTTCTCTTCTTGATGTTTCAACCGGTAAGAGAATATCTTTGGCTGATTTTCAGGATAAGAAAGCACTGCTTATTATGTTTATCTGCAGGCACTGTCCTTATGTCCGGCATGTTCAGGAAGAAATTGCCATAATCGGCAGAGATTACCGGAATAGCCAATTGGGCATTGCAGCAATTAGCTCCAACGATATTGAAGAATATGCGAATGATGCACCAGCTAGTCTTAAGGAAATGGCAGAAGAGCTTGGTTTTACATTCCCCTACTTATATGATGAGACTCAAGAGGTGGCCAAAAAATATAAAGCTGCCTGTACGCCGGATTTTTTCCTGTTTGACTCAGAGAGAAAACTGGTTTACCGGGGACAATTTGATGACAGCCGGCCGGGAAATAATATTCCTGTTACAGGAAAAGATTTACGGGGAGCAATAGAAGCAATTTTAAATGACAGTAAAGTTGATCCTCATCAGAAACCTTCTGTCGGCTGCAACATTAAATGGAAACAAGGCAATTCTCCGGAATATTTTGCCAGATGAAGTTATTGCGGTGATTTTATTTTTCTAATAGTAGATTAACATGACCCATACCATTCTTTGAATTCTTACACATCTCAACAATTTTTTCTGACAGCAGATAACTTATACATTTGTTAGTTTCATCAACAAGTCCTATCTTAAATCCGTAGTTTTTTAGTCTTTTTAATAAATATAGGGCGTCAGTTCCCATATTATTAAGCCCATACGGCCAAAATTCCATAATAATTTTTAATCTGTTATTTCCTATTATTTTTTTAGCGCCACCTAATATCAACCCTTCAGCACCTTGTGTATCCATTTGAATAAGGTCTGCTTTAAGATCTTTACGATATTCTTCAAATAAATTATCAAGTGAATTTGTTTCGATTTCTTCGAATCCATTTTTATCAACGATGTTTTGTTCTGCTAAGGAAGAGCTAGCAAAATTTGATTTATCAAGATAGAGTTTTAGTACTCCTTTTTTATCGCTAACCGCAACCTGTACGGGCAATACATTCTTATAGTTATTTGCTTCTATGTTTCTAACAAGGAGTTTATAATTTTTGGAATCTGGTTCAAAAGCATAAACCATACCGTTAGGACCAACTCTCTTGGCAGCAATCAATGTATAATAGCCAATATTTGCTCCAATAATTATTACTGTCATATTTTCTTTTACTAGTTTTTCGAAAAGCTCAGTGTCAAAAGGCTCATGCACCCCCCTATTTAAAAGATGGTTGGCCACGCCAATATCTTCAACATCAATATACATTTTATTTCCCCTGCAATTGATTAGAGTTATCCTCTCAGGTATTGAGATTTTTATAATTAATTTATAGATTGAAATAATGACAGGAATTCTTTCATAACCTTTACCGGAAAAACTTTTAGTGAAAAACATTAATAATTTAAATAGTACTTTTTTCATCATTTTAGTATCCTCCTTTGTCTCCTGAATTAAGAAATGTGTAACCGCAATTTATTACAGCAAATTCCTTAAAATCATCAGCTATGCTCCATTTGTCTCCCATTGTTTTCCAGCGAATTGCACGACATAGTTTTTCTTTCCAATAATCTTGACTATCAACAAAATCGAGAATTATTGAGCGGAGTTTATTGCCTAAGACAAGATTTGATTCATCACTTTTTCCCAATGACATTTCTGATGAGGGATTGCTGTAACCGATTTCGTTGGAATAAAGACACATCTCCCAAGAATCATTAACAGGCTGATCCAAACACCAGCGATGGACTACTTCCTTACCCTGTGGTACTAAATTGCCGGAGTTATAGACAAGTCCCTGATAAATTCTATCAAGACAATTTGTTTGGGTATAATAATTCGGAAAAGAACGACATTCTTTCGTAAACTCTTCCAGATTTGAAAATGAAATCTGCTGCAAAATCTCATCCAGGCGATTATTATAAACTGCAGATGAACGAAAGCAAAACTCTTCCAACAACCATTGTTGACTATCGGCAAATAATGAGCAGACGGAGTCATTTTGATGACGAGAGGCATAATTGACAACGCATGTTTTAAAAGCATCTCCCTGATTTTTTACTTCTAAGCAGGCATCTATTGTGTCTAGGGATTGAGCAACGTGTTTTGCACAATTACTGATATCTGCCTGATTAATTAGGATATTACAGATTTGTAAATCTTTAAGTTGTATTCCATAATTAATTGCACATCTGCCTATATGTTTTAGGATATAGAGAGGGTCGACACAATAATCATAGGTGCTGTCCTGGTAAGAACAATCAGGTGAGGCTATTCTACCCTCTTCAATAATAATATTGCTGCAGGTATAGCTTTGGGGTTTATAATTATCTGGAAGATAAGCTGCTTTTGTTTGGCTTTTTATTTCTATAGGACAATTTTTTGGCTCTTCGTTTTTTGGTTTAACTGTATAAGTAATTTTTCCCTGTCCTTTAAGCCAGTCGGAATGAAAGACAGTTGCATTTGCCTGCTGACAATTTTCCTTTGCTTTAACTAAACACTGATTGGTTCTTTCTCTTAGCCAACTGAAAAATGCCCGATTATATTTATTATTAACTTCTTTTCCCATGTAGACAGAATAAGATCCGCAATTTTGGGCTAATATTCGAATTTGATAAGGAAGTACAGCTGCATATGGTGATTTTGCAGTAAAAACAATACAGGTGATTCCGACCAGAAAAATAATAGTAAGAATTATTAGCGGTTTATTAACCTTCATGATTTTATGATACCAGGAAATTTTTACTATGCACTGCTTGAGGCAGATTCTTTATTTTGTTTTGTATATAAGTGCAGAAGGAGTAAATTTCCCAGGAGTTAAAATACTATATGATGCGTTGGCGGCAGAGCGTTAATGACGTTCTAACCTTTTTCCGATCTAAAACTACTCATGGGACGGCCTTAAGTACACAGTGATTATTGGTGAACAACACTTTTCCATCAATTGCATCAACAAAATAAATATTGTCTACTATCAATCCGGATGAACAGGAAAACTCTATTTCCCAGACAAGTCTGTATTCGATACAATTATCTTTATAAGAGTAATCTTTTAAAACACTGTTATTAATTGAAATCATGTAGCTTTTTGAACCACGGTTTCTTATTGGAAATATGGATAAATCTGTATGTGTTGTTGGTACATCCTTAAGTTCAGTTTTTTGTTCCCTTATTAAAGATAACGCCTGATTTATAGATAACTTTGGATTTAATTGCAAATTAACATTACTGTCTACAAGAGGAATGTTTGTATAGAAATTATTTCTCCAAAATCTGAATACTTCTCCAGCCTTGTTAAGTTCCAAAAAAATTGACCCTGGGAGTCTGACTCCATCCAAATCAGTAAATGTAAAATCTACATTCCATCGTTGATATTCTTTGTATCCTGATGTGTCAAAATATGTCATTTTATCATTTACTACAAGTTGACTCTCCTCTTCAAATCCATAGATATCTTTGTGCATTAATACAAATTCTTTAGCTTTTTGGATGATTTCAGTTTTTAAAAGAGCAATATCTGACGATAGAAAACTTTTCATGTCTCCTTTTCTAGTACCGCCCAGAAATAAACGTTTATCCAGCTCGTCACCATTATCATTTGCTGTATCTTCATATGAGATATCAAATTCTTGTTCTAATGTTTTTACTGTTGTTTTATACAAAGGTGATTTCTCAAAATCATTTATACAGAAATCTGGAGGATAATCATCATTTCTACTTTCAATGGTTGGTGTTGAAGATAATGGGTAAGTTGCAGTCGATGAATCTAACCTGGCTACAGTGTTAGTTAAAAGATCGATTATTTCTTCTTTGCTTGTTTCAAGAATGTTATTTTTTTTAATATTTGATTTTAATTCAGTCTGGATAATTGGGAGAAGATCATACTCTAATATTCTTGCTGCTGAAATATCGTTATTTTCTTCCAACTTAATTTTAAAATCTGTTAATACACCTTTAATCCGATTATTAAAATTAGTTCTCGAAGTAACGAATATATCATTGGGTAAATTATTTAAATAGTCATTAAACAACTTAACATAAATTTGTTCATTGAAAATGATTTTACCGTCGATTTCTAAAGTTAAGAATCTTGCGTTCCAACTATATGGAATTGAGATTCCAACCGGAGTCTGATCAACATCTACTGATCCTCCCGGATCAACAAACATGATAAACATACTTTTAGTATCACGCTGGTATTGTTTAATCGTCTTTCCGTCTTTATCCAATACTTTTAACAGAAAATTTCCGTTGTTTTGCCGATCAAATTCTGATTCATATGTGCCGTTCGGTAGTCGGTACCACGGTTGTGAATCAAACCTCAAATCTTTATGTAATATTCCACTGAATAAAATTATTTCTGTATCAGATTTTGGAGAGGATACTTTAGATATTTGCGTGACTGGAGGGGTGAAATTAGGCGGAGGTGTTAATAATGTTGATTCTGAGTAACTATTTGGGTCGTTTTGGCTTACAGTTTTATAATAGCGTGAACCGAAATTACCTAAGTAATATAAAGAAACTAATATTATTAAAATAAAAAGATATACTATTTTCTTTTGTTGTAATTTTTTAATAAATGAGAGAAAAGAAGTTTTAGAGGAAGGTATTTGTGATTCTGTGATAGTAGTTTGGGGGTTATTTTCCTTTAACATGCTGCGATTCTTTAAATCCAATCTAAGTATAACTTGAAATGGTTCATTATCTCAATAAAAACTAAAATTATTATTAACTCAATTAAAGGAAAATCGGACGGAGAGTAATTTAGATTGTCCTGATCAGATAAAATTACTCGGCGGAAGGGGCGGGATTCGAACCCGCGAACACCTTGCGGTGTTATTCGCTTTCCAAGCGAACGCACTAGACCAACTATGCGACCCTTCCAGATATTAATTTTTTAAACGCATTTCCACCTTTATAACTTTTAATTCGTTTTTCTCTTAACCATGCATCTTTTTTATTTTCAAAATATTCATGATGAATAACTTTCCATATTCCTATTCTACATGTTGATTTTGAAGCACCTGAATTATGATGCCTCAATCTATCATCAATATTTGATGTGATCCCAATGTAATACTTTTTCGTTATATCATTTTGAATAATATAAACAGTATACATACCCTAGACCAACCCACCGCCAACAACGTTGGCGGGGTCCCGTTACCGCCTTTGGCGGAATCCCGCTGCGGCGGTGACCACGGCGGTGATATGCGACCCTTCCAGGGTGATATATTTTATCCCAAAACCGGTTACTTGCCTACTTTTTTAAGTCTATTATGGAGTATTTTTCTTTCCTTTTTCCACCAGTTTTGGGAGTCGGTTTTTACAAGATCACTGCCCAGTTTTTTACCTTCTGATGTTTTTAATGAATCTAAATTGGCAGTCAACCACTCTTTGGCATGAATATTTCCTTTTTCTACCAATTGCTTTAACTCAATGCATAATGCCAAAGTGTCGGCATCTTTAACTATTTTGGCTGCCAAAGTATTAGCCTGATGGTAATCTTTTAGTATGTCAATAATAGATTTTGGCTTTTCAAGATGGGAAAAAACATCACGGAGAGCCTTTTTTTTATCGGTTTTGGTATAAAGATCAGCTAACTTATAGACATCACCTGTTCTTCCTTCCTCAAAATCATGGAAAAGAGCCATAATTAGTATTTTTTCCAGATTTACTTTAAATTTTTTTGCTAAAACATAACTGATAACTACCACCATAAAGGTGTGTTCAGCAATTGATTCCTGATTTTCTCCCAGAATCTGCCAGCCTGTTCTTTTTAATCTTTTTAAGGCAGCAGCTTCAAAGAGGAAATCCGATGGATTGGTTTTCATAAAGAGA
>MFJA01000011.1:66500-79642 GCA_001779055.1 Candidatus Gottesmanbacteria bacterium RBG_16_37_8 | reverse complement strand
AAATTTACTTTGTAAATTTAAACGTTTCAGCAACGTTGAAATTGCATCGCAATTTTTTACGTTGCGCCTCTGGCGGGAATCGAACCCACACATCAGGATCCGGAATCCTGCGGTCTATCCGTTAGCCTACAGAGGCTAGAGCCTGCTTAAAGGCTATTTTATCAGATTTGAAAGTTAGTCTTTTTTCCACTTCACTTTCCTTGAGCCATTCCACCTGAGACATTTCCCAGTCATGATCCAATGTATTTCCGAGGACATATTCCATCAGGTAGTAATAGACTGTTTTAAACCTTTTTTCTCCCTGCCAGGTATAAAAATAAGCAACGGGATTTCCCAGTTTTTGGATAATTTTTCCTGTAATTCCGGTTTCCTCAGCTACTTCCCTGACGGCTGTTTCTTCACTTGATTCACCATGATTGTGGTCACCTATCAGACCCTTGGGAAAAACCCAGCCTTTATGCTGGGAATGCTGGCAAACAAGCCAAACCAGTCGTTGCTCTTTGGTCTTTGGTCGTTTGATTTTTTTAAAGACGATGCCGCCTGCTGAAAATTCTCTGATCATAACTTAATTAACTCCTGAAAGTTGGGAGTATTATATAACAATAGGAAAATTTAATAGAGAATATTTTCCGTATACTCTGAAAACCCATGAGGAAACTGCCAGTTATTACTATCTGAAAGAGGAGCAAATTCCAAAAAAGTAAAGATGGGCTGGTTATCAGCATATCTTATGGATTTGAGAACGTTGACACCTTTGGGAATTCTGTCTTTGATACAAACGTAAACTTGCCGGCTTTCCCCTTCCAGTGCGCAGTCTTTTTCCATAAGAAAAAAACGGGGATTTATTAAATTAATAATTTCTTTTTTCCGGTCAGTAAAAACCCGATTTTCCTGTCTCTTCTGGATGAAAGACGGATCAATTTTCTGATAGTAAAGAAGAAAAATATAGAGATCGGGATATTGAGCAAAGGTTATTTTTTCGAAATTACCTTCTACAGATTTGGCGAAGTATGCTACCTCTTTTAGACCAACATCGCGCGACCAGGGTTTATTGACTGTTTTATGGATAAAAAATTGGTGAAGGAAAAAGACAAAATTATAAGCAACAAATAATAAAAGCAGGGAAATCAAAACCGGTTTTAGTTTTTTAAATTTGCTTGTCAGGTCAAGAAACTTAGATACCCCAAAACCAATGACCATCGCCCAGGGAACTATGGAAATAAGATTTCGTAATGACGAGGGAGAATCAACAGTTAAAGATGAAGCAAGAGGACCTAATATTAGCCAGGAAAAAAGGACAGTTGAAGACCTGTTTAAATCTTTTCTTATCAGAAAATAAATTCCTATCAGGACGAAAGGCAGATCAATAAATAACAAATGCCCCATAAAGGGAGTGGAATTATTGGAGGATTTTTTATCTCCGGTGAAAAATAAATAGCCGGGATCAAAATGACTGACATAATTACCGGCAAGGGTAACTGCAAAATTGATAATTTTATTGTGATATGCTCTGGTTACAAAGGGCAGAGTACCCTTATCTTCCCTGATTTGTTCTTCTAAGATGAGCTTTATTTCGGGAGAACTTATCAGTCCGATATCTTTGACTCTGGTAATACCAGCCGAATAAATAGTGACAAATAAAATAACAAGGAAAGAGGCAAGTCCAATGGCAGCCAGTTTTTTTTGGCGCAAATTCCATTTTATGGAAGAAGAAGAAAACAAAATAACAGTAACTGATAGTACCATCAGGGGGGCGAAAATGAATTGAGTCCTGTAGGAAAAAACAGACAAAACCTGGAACAACAAGCTTAAGATAAGATTTTTTATCTGCCATTTATTAAAAAGGAGGATTAGAAAATATATCCCTAAAATGCTAGTAAAAACTGAGATAACTGATTCATTGACCGATCTGGAAAATAAGATATGCCAGGGAGAGATGGCCAAAGATATGGCGGAAAACATGGCAATTCTTTTATCAAATAATTTTTTAGTCAGTAGAAAGAGCGCAAAAGGAGTTAAAGAACCAATTAAAGCAGTCGGGAATCTAACCCAAAAATCGGTCAGGCCGAAAAGAAAAACGAACGGTGCTGTCAGATAGATGATGACAGGCAGTTTATAATCACCTAAGGCTTCAAAGATAAAGGGGAAATTACGGTCAAACTCATCCTTGCCTGTTTTTATGATGGAATAAGCATTGTAGCCAACTGAGACTTCATCCCGATACATTCCTTGAGGTATTGAATCCAGGAATAAAATTCTGGTAAAAAAACTTATAAAAAGAAGTAAAAATAAAAAAGAATAAGAAGCTTTCATTTTCCGCGATTTTTAGGCGGACATTTTTGTTATTCGGTGGTTTTTCCGTCAAACTCCGCTTCGTTTTCTTCTGCTTCCTTTTTGGTAGCTCTGACTATACCATCCTTATGATGAGCAGGTGAATATATCGTATAAAGCTTCAAGTCCTCCGTTTGAGAAGTGTTAATAACATTGTGTTTGGCTCCTTTTGGAACAACGATTGCTGTTCCATCATGAAGTTGGTATTTATTGCCGTCGATAATACATAAACCCTGTCCTTTTTCGATCCGGAAAAATTGGTCATTATGGGCATGAACTTCCATACCGATTTCCTCTTTGGGTTTTAAACTCATCAGCACTAATTGACTGTGTCTGCCTGTATAGAGAACTTTACGGAAATTTCTATTCTTCAATGCATCTTTTTCAATATCGGAAGTGAATCCTTTCATAATATTTTTTCCTTTCTATGCTTATTATAGAGAATAAATGGTTTTGTAGCTAGGTTTTTTCAGTAGTTATTTATTGCAGCGTTGTCGGATGTAATATTGGACTTATGCTGCGGGAGACTATATACAAAGTTAGAACCTATTATCAACATTTTACTCCGAGACATTGACTTTATTATTTAGATAACTTTCAATTAGATTCTTAGCCGCAGGAAATAAGTTATTGGGAATATTATTCTTATCAAACCACTCCCATCTCTCCCAGTCCTCGGGAATTAAATTTTTAGGATCACCTTCAATGTTAACAACAACCCCAATTCCAATATAGTGGTTATCTAAAGCGAAATTGGCATTTACACAGATAATTTCATATTTTATAACTCTACAATCAGTATCTTCTTTTATGTTTCTCTCAACAGTATTACCTATTTTTTCTCCAAAGCGTATATTTCTACCAGGAACACCGTAAACTTGTTGACCATTATAATTCCATTTTCTGGTTAAAAGTCCGAGAAGGATTTTATTTTCTTTAACAATTAGTATATCTACACTAACTTTGTGGAATTTTTTGATCATAAATAAGATAAATATATCATGAAATAAATATATGTTTCCTCAGAAATGCTCTTCCTGAGCCGGAACGAAAGATCCGCCTATGGCGGATCAACGTCCCTTTGGATTTGAGGTGTTTTTCAAATATCTGTTAAGTAATGTTTTAATCGATCTTCTCCCATATCCGCTTTTTAGATATTCTTCCCTATTCTTTGCATCAATTCGATTTAAAAATGCTTCATAGTAGATAAGTTTATAAGGCATAAAGGGTTTTGTTGCTAGAGATTCACCGGAATTGTGTTGTCTGATTCTTTTCTTTAAATCTGAAGTGTAACCGATATATAAACCATTATTTTTTTGGCTTTGAAGAATGTAGGTATAGTAGAACATAAAGGCGGTAACGCAAGAAATTTCTTATAAGAAATTTCAGCGTTCCAGCAACGTTGAAATTTTCCTTTTAAAGAAAATTTCTTACGTTGCGGGGAGCGTGGAACGATGTTGGAACGTTTATCAATTTAATAACGATATAAAAATTTATCAATTATTAATAGGAAAAAATAGAACACACACGATAAGATAAAAGATAATAAAAACAAAAATAACAATATTTACAATCGTAAGACTACTTAAATTCAAACAACAAATTTTTAGAGAATATTCTTTTCCATTTATTTTAATACTTTCTCCATTAGCAATTCTTTCTCCATCTCCAGAAAAAATTTCAAATAGATTCTTTTCCATTTTTTTAGCCTGCGCCATCCTAAAATGATAATAATTTTTTGTTCTGTTAAATGAAAGAAGCCAAAGTAATGATATGACTAAACCAAGTAAAGCCAACAACCAAAAAATAAATTGGTTTCTCCAATCGTTTGAATTATTCCCAAAATTTGTTCCAATTATCGCAGCTAAAAATGCATTTGAAAGAAGAAATAATTGTCCTGTATCCCACACTGCTTTTGATTCATGGAGAACTAATTTATAGAGATAACTATAATATTCTAGATTTTCTTTATTATTCATATTCTTACTCAATATTTATATTTATATACTAAATACCTGCCATAAGGCAGGCATCTTTAACATTATATTTTTTTGAATTAATTCCTAGCACAAATTGATATAATACTACTTTAAAATCGGATGATTTTTAACTCTTTTCCTGTTTATCTCTGCTTGATAAAAAGGATGGAATGATTAAACTTACCATTCCACCCAAAAAGTAACCCAACAATAGAGTTGATATTGATAAAACTAAAAACAATCTGTTTTGAATTAAATTCTTATTTTTAAGAATTAATAAAGATAAGATAATTGGGTAAAAGCTTTGAGTTATCATTCCAGAAATAGTATACAAATAATTTGGGACTGTAGGATGATAAAATAAAAAATTAAGCAATTTCGATAAGGGAAAATTTACTATTATCATAAAAATAACATGAAAAATATAAAAAAATATTACTTCTATAAGATTATTTTTATGTGATAGCTTTAATAATTTCATTTTTTTATATTTAAACCTGATTTAGCTTGCTATATATTATAACCTTTACTTAATAAATTCTTGCAATATTTCTATATTTTCCTTTTGAATATTACTTTTTACCCATGTTGTTCTTAATTCTTCAATACTTCCTTTTGCTAATATTATTGTACTACAAGGTGAAAAATAAAAGCTGTATTTTGTAGCAATAAAAATAAAACAAGGACTCCAACTAGATACTGTTCTTTTTGCGATAGTTAATATTTCATCTTTTTCTATTTTTACTCTGTATTTAACTTCTACTAAAAATACTCTTTTTTTATCTTGTGAAATTAAAACGAAATCAGGTGCATTACGAATATTATTCAAAACTTGTTTTACTTGTATATGATGTTGATATTGGGCAAGTTCTGGGACTGTATATTCATAACCAATTGGAATTACGGTGAATTCTTCTGATTGTTTAAACATCTCCTGAAATATAATTTCAGTTATTTTTCCTTTTATTAATCCTTTAATATACTCTGTGTCCATAAATTAGCCTTGCTTTCTATCTAATTTTTGGCATCCATGCCATAGATTGAGTTTGGCACAGAAGCCATACTTTTAGCAAGTATGGCTACAATATATGAAAAATTGGGAAATAGAATTAGGGAATTAAGGAAAAAAGTTGGATTATCACAAGAAGAATTAGCTGAAAAAGCAAAACTTGATTTAACTTCAATTAGTGAAATTGAAAGTGGTTTGAGGAACCCTTCACTTAAAACCATCCATAAAATTTCACTTGCTCTTAAAGCTCCTCTTAAGGATTTATTGGTTTAGAATTTAACTGAAATTTTTATTCTTCTTTGTTTAGGTAATTAATGATAAAATCAACCCGTGTTTAGTAATCTTTCTCTGCCGTTTGATAATTATTACAAATTCATAACCTCATTAGGTGTTTTATTATCAGCTATAGGAATGTATCAAATATTCAATCTAGGTATTACAGCTCCATATGAATTTTCTGAAATAAAATCTACTATCCAAAAATACGAACACCAAGTAAGTAGAACTGAACTATTAGCAGATCAATTAAAAAATCTTATGAATACTATAGATGATGCCACCCGATCAGGAAAAAATATTAATAATAGTACATTGGAAAATATAAATGAATTAATAAAAAAAATTGAAATAGAATTCAATAAGTCTAACGATATGGAAAAAGACGCTTTGGTAGCAGTAAACAAAGGAGATGCTATGGTGATGAAAATAGAAATTGTTAGAATCATAAGTTTTTTACTCACGCTAATTGGAGCTTTATTATTCATAAATGGCTCCCTCAACTGGTTAAAAAAAACTCAGCAACCATTAGATAAAAAAGTTAAAAGCAGAAAATAAAATTTAACTTTATTTAAAATTCTTCTAATCTCCTATTAAACTGTGCTCATATTGACTTAACACTACATATAGTGTAGTATATGGCCTTGATACCCTAGAAAAGAGGCTAGGCTAGTTGTAAGAGCGGCTTGAACTGTTGCGTCCATATCTCAAAAAGATATGGACAAGAATAATAAAACTTCTTACCATCACCGATTAAGAGTATTTCTTAAAAGGATACTATACAGAGAACCTTCTGATAAGGAAATTCAGGAGTGTTCTTTAAGTTTGTATTATTTGGGGCGGGCAATTGTCCGTTTTCATGCTTTGGGAAGACATAACAGAAATGGGAAGTGATTTTGATTTGATTAAGTCAGGTGATAATCTGTCGGCTCGCGATAGCGAGACGACACTATACTTGACTAATATTAGATCAATTCAACAAGAAACCTCTATATCAAAATTAAAACTTAAAGACAAATTTTTTAAAACCAGAGTTATCCCTCCAAAATTTTGCAATACCTTTAGAATCGCTTTTATAAAATTTATTGATGGTAAACCTAAACAAGTAATTTTTAGCCGTATACCCTGTAATTCGTGGACTTGTCCAAAATGCCAACTTAATAAAGCATTATCGGTTAAATATTATCTAAGAGATGTAATAGTATTAAATAATCTTTCGTACTTTCTTACATTAACTTTAGATCCATCTAAAATACCCGATCAATTTTTATCAAACTCGCACAGATATATCACAAAATTATTTAATCATTTCAATACTATTCTTAGACGAAAATATGAGAAGAAAATTAAAGAAAAAATTAAATACGTGTGGGTATTAGAATTTCAAAAAAGTTCTATCGCCCATTTGCATATACTTTACAACCACTTTTTACCAATTAAACTTATTAGCGCTTTATGGGTTCATGTGGGTGGCGGACATATCATGTGGATTGAGAATGTCAAAACTTTAATCGGAGTTAGTAACTATATTTCAGATTATATTGTCAAAGGTATTAAAGAGAATAATTCAGAAAGTTATTTCCGGTTTTTTCAAAGACGATATTCAATAAGTAAAACCTGTATTCGCCCTATATCAAATAAAATAAAACAGCTTTATAAAGATTTAAAAACAACTGAATTTACAAGAGCTATGGTCGATGCTAATTTAGTATGGGTGTATAATAACTTGAATTCTCCTAACTACAAGGAAAAAATTGTTGATATTCCTGCTCCAAAAAAAACTTCATGAAACATATTATTTACTGCCGGAAATCATCAGAGGAAGAAACTAAACAAATCCAATCTCTTGAAACACAGGAAAGAGAACTTACAGAGTACGCGAAAAAATATAATCTGGAAATTGTAAAAGTATTAACGGAAAGTAAAAGTGCGAAAACTGACGGAAACAGACCTCGTTTTTCCTCAATGCTTAATGACATCCGAAATGGCTTGGCAAATGCCCTTCTAGTCCTTCACACTGACCGATTAAGCCGAAATGGAATAGAATCCGGCCAGATCGTCAAACTCTTTGAGGAAGGATACTTAAAAGAGATCAGAACTCCCTCAAAAATTTATAATTCAGTCCATGACATGCTTTATATGGATTTTGACTTCGTTTTTGCCTCCCATTATTCAAGAAATTTATCTATAAGGGTTAAAGAAGGAATAAAAACAAAACTTCTAAAAGGAGAATATCCCTCTTATGCTCCTATTGGTTATTTAAATAAAGAAAGCAAAATTTTCCCTGATCCAGAAAAGGCAAAATATATAAAATCCGCTTTTGAACTTTACTCCACAGGAAATTTTAGTCTAAAACAATTAACTCAAATACTTTATGAACAAGGATTCAGGACAAGAATTTCCAATAAAAAAGTATGCAAGGCCGATATTTACAGAATGCTTATTAATCCTGTTTATTATGGAGTAATAAGAATAAAAGGTCAGTTATATAAAGGAATTCATGAACCGATTATTTCTAAAACTATTTTTGATTTAGTTCAGGACGTTTTGATTGGTAAAAACAGATCAAAGAAGCAAAAACATGATTTTCTGTATAGGGATTTTCTTATTTGTGATTATTGCGGGTGTAAATTAACTGCTACTACTAAGAAAGAAAAACACAATTATTATTACTGCACAAATGGTAAAGGAATTTGTGAAGCGCATAAAAAATATCTCACTCAAAGCACAATTTATGACCTGTTTTTTGAATTATTTAACAGGATTCAATTAAAAGAGCCTATTGCTTCATTGTCTTTACTGGCTTATGAGGAAGATTTGAGAAAACAAAATAGTGATACCTGGAATAACAGTTCAATATTAAACAGTCAGTTAAATAAAGCTAATCAAAAATTAGATAAACTTCTTGATCTTCTTTTGGAAAAACGAATTAATGAAGAAAAATATGACCTGAAGAAAAAAGAGCTTGAAAACGAAAAAGTTAATCTTGAAGTCCAATTAAAGCACTCTAAACCGCAAAATATTGATTTAACTTTGGAACGGGTCAGAAATATCAAAAATAAGGCCTCTTCGCTCTCTTATATGTTTAAAGAGGGTGATGATTTAGTAAGACGCGATTTATTAAATTCTTTACTTTGGAACGCTTCTATTAAAAAAGAAGAAATAGCGTCAGTACAATATAAACTACCTTGGAAATACCTTGAAAATCTCAATAAAAGTGAAGATATTGAGACCTGGCGGAGGAGGTGGGATTCGAACCCACGCGGGCCTTTTGGACCCCCAAGGTTTTCGAGACCTGGCCGTTAAACCACTCCGAGCACTCCTCCAAAAGCGTCCCCGACCAGAATCGAACTGGTATATCAGCCTCCGCAGGGCTGCGCTCTATCCGTTAAGCTACGGGGACAAATCAAAAGTGCAGTTTATTATAATATGTAAAATCCGATTAATCCAACCAGGGGGATTCTGACAATTTTATTTATTCGCGGCTTCCAGAGGAATATTACTGGTGATCCAATCTGACAGACGGTCAACAACACTTTTAGAAGGTTTTTCAATAAAAAGAAGATACTTGCCTAAAATTTGTTTAATTTTTCCCTCAGAATTTTGATCGATGACTGCTCTTATCTGTGAGAGTAACGGCAGATGAGTTTGTACAACCAGCATGGTTTTTTCCCACTTTTCCTCAAACCAAAAAGCATAGAGCTCCTGCCAGCGGAATAACCTGCCGGCGTTATTGATACCAAGAGGAGTAATCTTATGTTCGACAATAATCGGCGGAACCGAATAGATGGTATAGATGACAAAGACAAGCGACAAAATAACACCTATTAGTAAAAACTCATGAAGAAAAAAGACAATGACTACAAGAAGGAAAGTGAAGGCAAGGACAGTCTGATAAAAAAGTTTGCTTCTTTTTTTATAGGGGTGGGAGGGACTTTCCCACTCTAACAGAGTTTGATTGAGATCCGGTTTTTGTGATAGAAATTTTTTTATTTCATCAGTCATGGCAGTAGTTAATTAATACTAATTATATCTTTTTTGCAAAGATCTGCCAGATGGAAATTACATAATGCCAATAGGACCGGTATTTTTAAGAATAATCCAATGCGTTTGGGAAAGAAAAATCAGTCCGCGAAAGGTGAGTAAGAAATAGACCAGTATAGCCAACAGTAATATTCTGGGGTTTTCCGACAAAAGATTTGAAAAGAAAAGAGAGATGCCGAAAAGAGCAACCGTTAAATAATATGATGAGAGATGCATCGGCAGAAAGAAAAAAGGCAAGGCACCAATTAAAAACCAAAATAAAGAGAAAAGATATAACCGGAAATCAATTTTTTTGGATTTTAACCGGTAATAAAAACTGATCAACAGAAACATTAAGAATATTACAAATAAAATTAACAGAGACCGATCAGATGCAAATTTTATTCCTTCCGGCAGATTGAAGGCTCTTAAAAGATACCATCTGGCTGTTGAGAAAATTCCAAAAAAATTCAGTGTATAGTCGGTGTTGGTGGAAAAACCGATAAGAAATATTTTAAAAAGGATATAAAGAAAACCTATTATTAAGAAAAATATTAAAGATTTTGACCATTTTTTAAAATACCAGGAAGTGATGGTGAGGAGAAAAGGGTAAACGAATGCTAATTCATTACTGAGAAGCGCCATGACAAAACTAATCAGAGATAATGTAAGGAAATTCTTCTGCCAATAAAAATAAAGAGAGAGAAAGATAAAAAATCCTCCAAAAACAAAATAAGAGACAGCTACCCAATAGAAATTGGCGAAAAGTGAGATATTAAAAGCATAGAAAAATACTGTCAGATAAGCTTTTTTATCATCAAGGAGGATTTTTCGGGCAAGACTGAAAATCAGGAATAACGATAATGAAGAAAAAATAAAAAGGATTAAATGAAAACCAAAAGGATTAAGACCAAAGACAGATTTGGAGAACGAATAAAAAAGCTGAACTGAAACAGGGTAATAACGGTTTTTAGGAAGAGTAGTCAAAAAATTTGAAATATTTTTTGATCTTAATACGACCACGTCGTCCTGAAAAAAGGGTGAAGAAAATGAAGGCCAATATAAAATGACGGTAAGAAGAATTACGGAAAGAATAACTAAATAGTGATTTTTATTCAGCAACACTGACAATATTATAACTTAGGAGGTTAAGAACATTTGAGGGCAGTGCGGCACTGGTCTTTGGCTTCTTGCGGAAGATTATTACAGGCAGCGCAGGGATCAGGCATTGTCTGGCCTTCTTTGGTGGGGCCGGCTGTTGGAAACATGGTACTAAAATCGGTAAATTCTACATTTGACGGAGGAACGAATAATGAATTATCAACAGACCAGGAAGTGCATTTAAAATCAATCTTTTTATCCGGATCAATAGCCTGATTGGGAGTGTTGGTTATCTGTTCCTCGTCCAGGTCCTCAGGTTTAAATACCATCTTAAAACCCCTACTTTCACCATCAACCCAAATAAAGCTGGTTTTCCCATCTATCATCATATGCATATTAGCTGTTTTACCTTCATCGGTTGAAGTGAAATCTCCGCGCACCTTGCCAGTGGCGACATAGGTAATACCTTGTGTATTTCTTTCATCTGTCGTGTCGGTAAAAGTACATTTTTGCGGTCTGCCGGATGTCAGTAAATCTTTTAATGAAGTCATATTTCCGGAAGACTTTTCTTGTGAATCTGACTGAGATGAAGGTCTTTGAGGGGTAGTTGAACTAGAATTCCTCATGAAATAAGCTCCACCACCCAGAAGAAGTAAAATGACCAAACCGATTGCAATATAAAGGTTATTCTTTTTCATGTTTTGTTATATTAATACATTATGTCATAAGAAGCTAAAAAGCCTTATTTTGCATTCTTATCGTCTTGGTAGATGCCGAAAATATTGCCTTCAATATCAGTGCAATAAGCAAGCCAGGCCAAACCGGGAATAGGCATTTTGGGTGCAACATTTTTTCCTCCGGCTGCCTCAATTTTTTTGATATAGTGATCAACACTTGGTACACCAATTGTACAGACAAAAGAAGAAACAGGCTCTCCTCCTTTTGGCTCAGACCCTTTTCTTCCTACGATTCCACCGTTAATACCCGGTTCTTTGCTTTTATCAGGAGCAGTCATAACGATCCAGTAATCAACGTCAGCATTTCCCCAATTGCGGATTTCCCAGCCGAAAACTTTTTTATAAAACTCGGCCATTTTGGCGGTATCGGCGGCATGGATCTCGAAATGAATAACTCTGTTCATATAATTTATTGTATTGATTTTGGTCTATGGAAGCAACTAGTTAAAATTCGGAAACTTGAGATTCACTGGTTTTTATACAAATTTGCGCTGCAATTTATTACGTTGCGGAGGCGGTGGGATTCGAACCCACGCGAGCCTTTCAGCTCAAGGGTTTAGCAAACCCTCGCAATGGACCAACTATGCGACACCTCCTTATTAACCATCTGATTATAGCAGATTGTCTCTTCATAATCAGCCTAAAATACTCCTTTAATTTCCGTGAGCCAGAACGATAGCCCAGACTGATTTAGCTTGGGCAATTTTGAGTTCTTTGGCGCATTCTTTAAGAGTGAAAAAAGTGGTAGCCACATCGTCAACGAGTCCGATCTTTTTATGTCTGACAACCTCTGGATTAATAAGATTAAAGGCACCTCTTATGTTCAGATTGCGCTCTCCAACTTTTAAGCCGAATTGGGGTTTGGTTGCTTTTATCCTTTGCAGAAGGTTTTTTCTGACCGGAATATTTAACTTTTTTCCTAATAACTTGGCAATTAGGAAGCTTTGATTAAATCCCCTATCTTTTTCCCTTTTTGGATGAAGCGGTACAGGGATCAGAAAATCCAGATTTTTAAGAAAAGAAGGAGCAGAAGTAAACAGTAAATCAGTCAATTCACTGGTTAAATCGGAAACATACTGGTATTTCATCAGACGAAGAGCTTTTTTTACAGGGCCTCTATAATTGGCTGAAACAAATAGTCCGTCAAGTGAAAACCGGTTGCGGCAGCGGGCGTGAGTGGTACCATCCATTGATGGATGGCGGCAGACAGGACAAAATAAATAATTAATAAAACTAATATTCCTGGAACATTTCTTACAGAAATAGCGGCCGATCTTGCCGCAGGAGACGCAACGCCGGGGGAAAAACAGACTTAAGAGAGGCATAAATATATTTTAATCCATAAAAAATTCCCCTAATCCTTTTTAAAGATAAACTTAGAATTCCACATATAGACAGGAGTTAATTAGTACTAAGATAATTTTTTAACTGTTTATTTAAATATTTATGACCAGAACCACCTTTTAGAAATTTTTCTCTCCCAATGGCGTCTTCTTGATTGATATAGCCTTCAAAATATATCAGCTTGGGTAGTATATTTTTTGTGGAATAAACTTCTTTATGTAAATGTTGACTTAGACGTTGCTTTAAATTTTTGGTGTAACCGATATAAAATTGCTTTTCTAATTTTGAATATAAAACATAAACGTAATACATTAGATAATTATATGAGGTGTCCCCGCAAAG
>MFJA01000011.1:23101-66480 GCA_001779055.1 Candidatus Gottesmanbacteria bacterium RBG_16_37_8 | reverse complement strand
CACCCAGCAAAATCTATTTCATGTTATTCAGGGCTTGCCCAGCGATCACGAAAAACCCGCCATAAAGCGGGTTTTGAGTGATTTTGCTGGGTGGAGATGTCCGGAGGTGATCCGGAGTCCGAAGACGCACTATAAAAACTTCTACAAGCGTAGTCCGTTGTTATAATGTCCTTTTCTTATTGTCCCAACGGACAATCAATAAAAAAAGTAAGACAAAGTCTTTACCCCGATGTCTGTCAATTACCGGGGTGCATTCTGACTGTGTTTACACCTGCATCATCCCATCAGAAAAAGACAAATACAGATGAGCTTAGACCTGCAAATAATTTGCAGCGTAAGCTAAAGAAGCATTTCGTGCTTCAAGCTTTCCGAGGACTCGGTCAGCTAAAGCTAAAATATCTTCTTTTTCACCATCATTACTGACAGTTTTGTTTTGATTGATTTTGCGAGTACAATCACCTCGGCTTGCAGTTTTTAAAGTACTATCCCGTCGATCGTCTCATCCCCGTTAATTAGTCTTTAGTCGGCAAATGACTTTTCAATTCTCTTTCGGTTTCCCTATCAATAGCTCGTCTTCTTAATTTTTCCCGCTTCTGATACTCTTTTTTACCGCGGGCTAAAGCAATTGTCAGCTTGAAAAGACCTTCCGAATTATAACATTCGAGGGGGACTAAGGTCAATTCAGCTGAGGAAAGTTTGGTCTTTAAAGATATAATCTCCCGTTTGTGCATGAGAAGTTTACGGGTACGCTTCGGATCATATCCGCCAGCCGGCGGACGGGCATAAGGATATGGGAAAATCTGGGCATTAAGCAGATAGATTTCACTGCCAATAATTTTGACAAAGGATCCTTCTAGAGAAATTTTACCGCCTCTAACTGATTTGACTTCGGGTCCGATTAAAACAATTCCGGTTTGAAAAGTTTCCAAGACCTGATAATCATGTAAAGCGCGGCGGTTGACTACTTTCATAAAACAAATTATTTAATATCGATGGAGTAGATTTTATTACCGATCAGGACAAAAATAAAACCTGCGGATTCTGAGGCGACGATTGATTGAGCCTGACCTAAATCCTCCCATTGATATTGGGAATGATATAAACCTTCTTTATCAAAAACAACAATTCTTTTTAAGGTTTTATCCAAAATATAGATATTTTTATCATTTTCACTGGTTGAGAATGAGTCAATTTTACTAACGGTGTCTGCCAAACCTTTTAAAGAAAACTGGTCTTTTGCTCCTTGTGTAAATTTTATGATTTCATTGCCGCCGGTTACATAGATAGAACCGTCTATATTCATTTGAGTCATGGCGGCCAAACTGACTCCAATTCCGGCATTGAGATAACTGCGTCTATCTGAAAAACCGGTTTCTGTTGAGAGATATTTCCAGATAGTATTATTTTTCCTGTCCAGAAGATAAAGATTAGCGGCAAAAGCCTGAAATGAAGCTATGTCCCCCCAGCTGCTATCATGCTCTATAACCTTTTCGGCAGTCTTTTTTTCAATATCTATTGTAAAGATACCGTCATCACTGAGAACATAAGCATTATTTCCGTGAATGGCTACTGTTTGGGCATTTTTAACAACATCACTGCCGGCTAAAACTGCCGACTGCTTGGTTGATGTGTCCAAAAAATAAAGGGTTTTATTTTGGCGGTCCAAAATGACGTTCTTATCCTGATAAGTTGAAATCAGATCAGCCCGGCCTTCCGGCTTGATTAAGGAAATATCAAAGAAGACGGGAACCGCTGTTAACTTATAGATTTTATAGGCACCGATTTCTGATGATGATATTTTTTCAAACCATTCAGCTAAGAGTTTGTATTCCCTGGAATTCTTTTTTGTTTTTGACAAAAGTTGACTGACGGTTAATTTGGCGCTTCCCAGAAGCTCTCTTGACCTTACCGGATTTAACTCTAAAAGAGCTCCAGCTTCTTCGAATTGCTGATTAACCTGACTTAGCGACTCGTTTAATTGTTTTAATTTTTGAGAATTATTGGAACGGATATAACCTGAAAAGGTATTAAGTATAAAAAAAACAAAAAGAATAAAGAGCGCTATCAGGAAAAATTTTTGGCGTCCGGTTTTACGGGTATAGAAAGTTTTAATTTGATTATATTTTTCAAGTAAAAACGAGATGATATACTTTTGGGCGGAAAGTCCGGTTAATTTATTGATACTATTTATTTCCGGTAAAGTTTTTTTGGCGGTAATAACCAGTTCAAGCACAGCCAAGCCTTTGGCCTTTTCACTACTTGACAGAATGCCGCCTAATTCTTCTTCAAAATCTTCAAGGAGCTGGGCATGATAAATTTTGTCCAAAGTTTTTGTACCCAAAATTTCAGCCAGATGGTCGGAATGGAAAATTATCCGGTCATTTATTTCTACTTGACCTTGAGAAATGAAGCCGCCTGAAACTATGGCACCTACTTCTTCATCTCTTATGAGAACCGCCTGACCTTTACCCTGACAACCAAGATAAATCCGTGAATCAGAGATAATGCCTATTAAGGCTGTTTTTATGAAGGAGAAACCGGATATATCTTTAAGAAGAGTTTTAACAGCATCTTTATCTTTTGAAGGAAGCTCTTTGAATAAGGCAAGCAGAGAATCAAAAACATTCTTTCCAAGATGAGAAGCCGGAATTGAACCATCGCAACCAATTTCCAATAGAACTATCAGTTCATTTTCAACAAAACAGCCGCCCCAATAAATTTCCGTTGAAGGAGAAGTTATTTTGGCTGAACGGTATTGATAATTCATAGATTCAAAAAGAACAAATAGATTATGGTAAAAAGCAAAACACCAAGTGAAGCCATTAAATGAAGAACAGAGATTAACTGGATAGTCGGAGAGAATTTGGCTTCCACAATTTTTGATAAAATTCTGGTTTGTCTGACAATAACTACCGAGAAAAGAAGATGCATCAAAAGAAGAATTACCGTAAAAATTCTAATCAAGATAAAGGGTAATTTGCTTATTAAATCCAGAATAAATTCATCTGTAGGCATAAAACTACTGTTCTTCTTCCCTTTCCAGAAGCTGATTGATAATCCTGACAACCTGCTGGGGTTTGGGAACAGCATGAAAAAGAAAAACCGCTTCTGCTCCGGCGGTTTGGACAATGACATTACCGTAGTCAAAAAAAGCTTCCATAAAGCCGCCGGTTCTCTGGGTAACATCTTCGACTTTTGTCAATCTGGTTTCAGCGACTTTTTTATTTAAGAGATTAATAAAATCGATATCAAGAATTCTTTCGGTAGTGACTATCGAGATAGTAAAATACCACATTAAAAAATTAACCAGAATATAACTTGCCGTAAAAAGATACCAGACAGGAGTTACTAATCTGAAAAAAGCAAGCGGCAGCTGGGGAATGAGATTATTAATGACAATAAAAGGGAAAAAAGTAATTGGAATTAACAGAAGAATAAAACTTATAAACAACCAGGAAAGATTGGTAATAAAATGTTTTCTTAATAAAAGAACTATGGTTTCGTCCGGCTCCTGATTCTCAAAGCTTATACCGTCTGGCATAAACATGAAGGCAGATAAAGGATGAGGCTTATTTAAATTGCCAGTTTTTATAGGAGCGTGACTGGAGTCTGGTGAAACAAATATTTCCGGCATTTTATTTTCTTTCAATATTATATAACGGGCCGACGATTTGAATATTGGCCGGTGCCCGCAAATTAAAAAAGTTTCTGAATTCCGTTCCATCGAAGGAACTTGTTCCTGCATCACCCTGGATAGATATGGAGTTGACTTTGCCTCCTCCCTTATCCCAATCGACACTTGCCTGCGAGATGGAATTATAGGGGGTAATCCCGCGGTTTTTCAATTCACTTTTAACGCGACCGGCATCCCAAGTATCAACACCGTCAGGATTTGGTTTATCGATTTGAGATAAGTGAGATTGGGTTGTCCCATCGTTTTTGGCAAGAAGAAGCACGTTGACTATATCGGCTACTTCATCAGACTTGAGCCAGGCTGATTTGGCATACTCACTCCTAAAACCCTGGGCGGCATAGAAACAGGGAGATTCTCGGTCATATGCTTTTTCTGACAGATCGGAAAAACTGCCAACATCACCACTTGTGTCTCTCATTCTTCTGGTATATCCCCGGTCCGAACCCCAGACATCACCTGAGGTAAAAGAGAAACCGCCGAAAGTTGAAGCGTACCAGGCTTTAACAATTTCCCCCTGATAGACCATGATTTCACCTTTGGTATCATTGACGGCTTTTTCCCAATTGCCGCCTTTGTTGCCTCCCTTATAAACCTGACAGGCTTGGGTGGTGCAGATTTCACTCTGTCCGTTATTGGTATAGGCTAAAGCATAAGAACGGGCGGCAACAGCTTGAGCTTTTAAAGCTTCAAGCGGCCAACTGTCCGGCATTTCATAGATTCCCAGCAGGTATTCATCCAGATTTTTTTCACCGTAGCCCTGGACTTTAATTTTCATATTGGAGTCTCTGGTCTCAAAACTAATCCCCTGATAATAGGCATTGAGGATGTCCTTATGATTTTGTCCGGATTTAGCTCGTCCTAAAGCACCATACTGATTCATACCCACCCGGTGGGGTATGCCATATGTAAATGCCGCAAAGGAAGGAGAAAAACCGGGGTCAAGCTTTCTGTCATCAGTACAAAAGAGAGGTCCTGCACCTAAGGATGTCGGCAGATGCAGGCTTTCCAGCTTTTGGACTAGTAACTGTTGCTGGCGAGCAGACAGCTGAGCTATCTGACTAGACAGTGTACCCTGATATTTTTTGGCTCCGGTTATTTCTTTTTGTAAAAACTGGGCCTGGTTATCAGTTTCTTTTTTGACGCTTGCCAATCTGACTTTTTCACTTTCGAGAGTTTTTTTCTTATTTTCCAGGTCTTTGATATAGAGAACTACTTTGACTATGGTATCGCGGTCATTTTCGATAGCCTTTTTCTGGTAGCCAAACTGCCTTAGTGTCAGATTGAGATTTTTTCCTAGAAGAAGAAGTACTTTGGTACTGTTGAATTGAGAGGAAGAAATATAAATCTGGCGGACCTTCTGGCCTAATAATTCCTGGGCTAAAATCAGCAGTTTTTCGCCTTCCAAGACTTCCTTTTCTTTCAAAACTACATCAGCTTCAATAATAGTTATTTTACTCTGGATTTCAGAGAGGT
This sequence comes from Candidatus Gottesmanbacteria bacterium RBG_16_37_8, assembly GCA_001779055.1. Taxonomy (GTDB): domain Bacteria; phylum Patescibacteriota; class Microgenomatia; order 2-02-FULL-39-11; family 2-02-FULL-39-11; genus 2-02-FULL-39-14. The sequence goes on along the minus strand of MFJA01000011.1, from coordinate 61,313 downwards.
TTTTTTGCAAAGTAGTCAGGTTTTTTTCCAGGGGGGAGGTGGCGGCAATAGACATTTGCAAAGCACGCTTTAAATCAGATAATTTTTTTTCAATTTCTTCAAGCTCGTCAGCCATAACCAGACGAGCATTAAGAAACAAGAAACAAGAAACAAGAAACAAGAATATGGAAACTATTTTCAGTTTGGGCACAGGTTTAATTATACAATGTTGAGGGAACAGATCCCGATCTGTTACACTAATTTTAATGCCCAGGCTTTTATTGCCTCTTTTATTCTTAACATTTGTATTATTCCGGTTTTTTCATCCTCCTGTTTTTGCCGCAGTGACGCCAACCGGAATACCGACCTGTGATTTATGCGGCTGGTGCAATCGGACAATCAATCCCAAGCCCCCTGACTGGACCTCCTGCCGGCAATGCCTTTATGATTCAAGCGGTAATGAACTTAAAGGCAATTACTATACGGTATTAGGCTGTTTTTCTACCAAGCCTGAAAAATTCGTCCAGTCGATACTAACCATTGTTTTCGGAGCAGCCGGAGGAATTGCTTTTATGGCGGTACTTTGGGGAAGCGCGACGGTTCTGACATCATCAGGCAATCCGGAAAAGATCCAGGCAGGAAAAGATATGATCACCTCATCAATTTTGGGGATCCTGATTATTGTTTTCTCGGTATTTTTACTGCGGGTTATCGGCTTTGATATTCTAAAGATTCCCGGATTCGGATAAAAAATGAAAATATTGAAAATTATTATCGTTCTGATATTTCTTCCGCTATTTCTGCTTTTTCGTCCTTACGAAAAAGTTAAAGCTCAAGAAGCTCCTTTTATTGATGCAGACTGCGGTTTTAAAGTCCAATGTATCGATCCGGTGAACTGTATGCTGGATCAGAGTACAAACAAAATTGCTCAGGGAACAAACAGTGTCAAATTTATATTTGATTTGAGTAAAATTCCCACATCATTCTGGAATAAATATACCTTCTATGATCTGGATAAGGGAATTCCTGATATCCTGGAAAAAAACCTGCAAACTTTTCCCTGGGCACCTAAAGCTGGATATACTATTTGCAGAAATCGCCCTCAAGCTCCAAAAAATACGACTGACCAAATTATTGACGAAAGACCGATGTTTAATGATTGCGGTTTTGTACCAGCTGGATGGCGTTCGGCTGAAGGAGATTTTAAATTGTATTTACAGACATGGGATTCTAATAATGACAAGTTTAACCTGTGTGAAGGAAATTACAGCATGGTAAGTAATATTCATGTTGATATCCAAGCCCAATCTTTAAATTTTAAACATGATCTTGATTCGGAATGGAAAATAACTGTCACATTTGCCGATAAGGCAAATATACCCGTATATGTAACGAAACTTGACCATGAAAATCTCGGTGGATTTCCTCGTCCTCCTGTTATAAAAGATCCCGGTACTATGACTAGTCCAGATAAATCGGATATTTGGTTTGTTTTAAAACCATTACCTTTGGGTACACATCTTATTGAACTTCAATATGGTTTCGGGAATACAATATTTGCCTCCAAAACATTTGAAGTAGTGGAAAAAGGTACATATATATGTAATTCTCCAAATTCATGCAAACGCTATGATTCCTGTACGGATCCGGTTCCGCCGGGTGATGAATTCTGTTTAGGAACGCTCGTCTGCTGTCAACCGCCACTTCCTGCTGAATGCAAGACAAGTCCATGTACGGATGTTAACGGTTGTGACTTTCCAATATGCAAACAGAAATGCCCATTCTGTCAACCGGAGGAACCGTCAATTCCGCCTTATCAGTCACTGGCACCATTATGTGATCAATTAACAACTGAGGATAATTTGAGAGGAAAATGTTGGGACTGCATGGGTAAAGGAGAAAAAGCAAAAATATGGACAGCTATCGGGTGTCTGTCAACGGATCTGGGAAGCATTATTAAAGACCAATTATTCGGGATAGGGTTGGGATTTGCCGGGGCGATTGCCTTTCTGTACTTCCTATACGGGGCGTTTATTTTCTTAACATCAAGAGGTAATCCGGAAAGGGTAGCTATGGGCAAGGAAATTATCGTTTCGTCCTTGTTAGGACTGATGCTGATTATTTTTTCAATTTTTCTTTTGAGAATAATTGCCGTTGATATTTTGGATTTACCAGAATTTGATTAATAATAAAGGTAAATATGGATTATTTATTAGTACAGGGACTTATAATTCCCGGAGTTACAGGGAAAATAAGCGGACCATTACCACCCGGAAAATTCACTAATCTGGCGTCTTTGGTTAATAATGCTGTTCCCCTGATATTGGCTTTGGCCGGCATTGCTCTTCTTCTTTATCTTATCTGGGGAGGATTTGATTTTCTGACTTCGATGGGAGACCCGAAAAAGACGGAGATGGGGAAAACAAAAATTACTCAGGCAATAATCGGTTTTTTTATAATTTTTACCTCGTATTGGATTGTGCAATTGGTAGCCTACCTTTTCGGATTAAAAGGAGCGGGGTTATAATTATTCCCATTCCATGGTTGACGGAGGTTTGGTGGTTATATCATAAACCACTCTGACAACCTCAAAGACTTCATTGACTACTCTTTCTGAAATTCTGGCCAGCAAATCATAGGGAAGACGAACCCAATCGGCGGTCATGGTATCTTTGGACTCAATACATCTTATGGCAATCGTTTCACCGTATTTCCTTTCATCACCGGCCACACCTGTAGTTTTAATTCCCGTTAAAACTGCAAAAGCCATCCAGATGTCATCATAAATTCCTGCCTTTTTTATCTCTTCAATAACAATTGAGTCTGCCTTTCTTAAAATCTCCAGTTTTTCTTTGTTGACTTCGCCGATTATTCTGACAGCCAAGCCTGGACCCGGAAAAACGTGACGATGGATTATATTTTGGGGAATTTTCAATGTTTTGGCTATTTGTCTCACTTCATCCTTATATAACATTCTTAAAGGTTCAACTATGGTAAATCCGTGTTTATCCGGCAAACCGCCGACATTATGATGAGTTTTTATTTTTTCAGCATGAAGAGTACCTTTGCTTTCTATAACATCCGGATAAATTGTTCCCTGGATAAGAAATTCGGCAGCTAATTTTTTGGCTTCTGACTCAAAAACTCTGATAAAGGTTTCGCCGATGATTTTTCTTTTTTCCTCGGGATCGGTGATGCCTTTAAGCTTTGAAAGGAAGATTTCTTCAGCATTGATAACCCGGAAATCAAATTTAAAATTTTTCTTAAAATTCTCTATTACCTCTTCTGTTTCACCAAGACGCATCAGACCGGTATCGACATAAAAACAGGTCAGACTACTGCCGATTGCCTGATAAGTTAAAACTGCAGCAACTGTTGAATCAATTCCTCCTGAAAGAGCGCAAACTGCACGGCTATCTTTGATGGTTTCTTTGATATTTTTTACCAGTTGAGTTATATCGATATTTTTTTTTGTTGAAGTTTCTCCGCAGATTCGAAAAATAAAATTCTTTAGAATAATTGAGCCATTTTCCGTATGTTGAACTTCCGGGTGAAACTGGACACCGTAAAATTTTTTCTTTTCATCAGCTATAGCGGTCACGGGAACCTCGGGAGTTGAACCGATGATAGCTGCACCTTGGGGAGGCAGGGTGACAGTATCGAAATGACTCATCCAGACTTTCATTTTGGATGGCAGTCCTTTAAAAAGTGAATTATTTGATTTCAGAGTGCAAATTGTCGGGCCGTATTCTTTTTTCCTCCCTGGAGTAACTTTTCCTCCCAACATTTGCCCCATGATCTGTAGACCGTAACAGATTCCCAAGACGGGAACTGCCAGTTCAAATATTTTTTCATCAACCAGAAGCGCATTTGGGGCATAAACCGAGGCGGGGCCTCCGGATAAAATTATCCCTTTGGGTTTTTTTTCTTTGAGGACGGATAAGACTTTATGCGGCAGGACAATCTCGGTGGCAACACCCAGATCTTTTATTCGCCGGCTAATCAGATGACAGGTTTGAGAGCCGAAATCGATTATTAATATCATGATTCTTTTACAATAATGTTGTGGGGGTGGCTTTCGATTAAAGACGCTTGTGTAAGCCTAATAAGACGTGTATTCTCCTGAAGTTCCCGTATATTTTTAACACCGGCGTAGTACATGCCGGTTTTTAAACCGCCGACTAACTGATTAACTATATCTTTGATGGTACCTTTAAAAGCAACCAGACCTTCAACACCTTCTGGGATCAGCTTTTTTTCCTGACCTCTCCTATACTCCTGACCGTATCTTTGAGCACTGCCTTGTCTCATAGCAGCTATCGAACCCATACCGCGGTAACTTTTATACTTTTTACCTTTAAGAGTAACTATTTTCCCGGGAGATTCCTTACTTCCCGCCAGAAGTGATCCGGTCATAACAGATGAGGCTCCGCAGGATAATGCTTTAACGATATCGCCGGAGAAACGCAAACCGCCGTCTGAAATAACCGGGATATTAAATTTCCTGGCAATTTTGACTGTTTCCAAAACAGCAGTTATCTGGGGAACACCCATTCCGGCAACTAATCTGGTAGTGCAAATTGAACCGGGGCCCATGCCAACCCGCAGAGCTTTTGCTCCAGCCTCAATTAAAGCTTTGGCACCTCCCGCTGTGGCTACACTTCCCGATATCAATTCAATATGAGGAAATTTGCCGGAGATATAACGGGTGGCCTCAATCACCCATTTGGAAAAACCGTGGGCGCTGTCAATAACCAAGACGTTACAACCTGCCTTATCTAACGCAATAACCCTTTCCTGTAAATCCCTGCCAATACCAACAGATGCTCCCACCAAATCAATTTCTTTTTTAACTTTGGCAACTACATTGACCTGTTTGACGATGGTCAAATTACGGTGGATAATCCCAAGACCGCCCAATTTGCCAAGTGATATAGCCAGTTCGTCTTCGGTGACGGTATCCATTGGAGCTGACAGAAGAGGAATTTGAAGTTTTATTTTTTTTGTCAGGCAGGTGGAAACATCAATTGTCTCCCTCTTAATCTCGGTATAATTTGGCAAAAGAAGAACATCATCGAAGGTGAGTCCTTGTTGAGATGAAATTTTTTGCTGGTATAAGTCAGATTGATCCATCTTTAATAAAACTGGACTTGAAGGCAATTTCTGTTGCCTTGTCTAAATCTTCCTTTGTTAAAACTTTATTATCCAGTAACAATTGATACTCCCGCCTTAAATTGGTAATTAGCATTTCCGGACCGTCGGTATTAATAGTAAAAGGAACCTGATATTTTTTAAATTTTTCAAAAATACTCCTGAATTTATCCCAACTGTCTACAACTCCGGTATGGAGATTGCTGGTAGGACAGATTTCCAGAACGATTTTTCTGTCACTTAAAAGCTTTAGCAGTTTATCATCCGTTACCGATTTTACTCCGTGACCGATACGATCCGGAGATAAAAGTTCGACAACTCTGGTAACTTCCAAACTATCGGTTGCTTCACCTGTATGGATGGTTATGCCAAGACCAGACTTACGGCAGTCATTAACCATATCAACCAGAGAGGCAACTTCGAAGGATTTATCAATTCTGCCGGCCAGATCAATACCGACGACTCCCCTTTTACTGTATTTGATGGCTTTTTGAGCCAGGATAGCATTTAATTCAGTAGAAAAACTTCTGTCAAAACAGATGATTAAGCCCACTCTGACCGGATAAGCCAGCATGGCTCTTTCCATACCGTGGATGGCAGACATTAAAATATGATCCAGATCCCTTTCACCACCGCGGTTTCTTTTCATGGGATTAAACCTTATTTCCAAAGTAGTTATGTTGTTTCTCCTATAAGCCCCTGAGGCAATAGAATAGACACTTTTATCAATTGCTTCAGGAGATGACTGGATTAACTCAGTCCAGGTAAAAAGATCAAGATATTTCTGATAGGTAGTTTTATCGGGAACGGTAATAAGCTTGAGGAATTCCCAATAATTTTTGGTCGGCAGTTTTATACCCTGATCATGGGCAATTTCCCACATGATGGCCGGATCAACAGAAGAGCCGATATGAACATGAAGTTCAGTAAGAGTACCGAAATCCGTATCTGTTGTTTTCATATATCTCCTTTTAATATTTAAATCGTTTTTAAGTATTTTAGCAATTGAGAGGGTGACAATACTTTTTCAATAAAATTAGTGACGGTTATATCAGCAATTTTGGCATAGGAAAATAATTTCTTTTTTAAGGCAAGAGCAAATCCTATTTCAACGGTAACCGCCGGACCCAAATAAGAGTTTTTGTTAAAAATGTAAACAATGTCACTTCTCCTGATATTTTCCAGGTGTGAGAAGGCACCTTGGCCTTCCCATTTGGTTAAGGTACTCATATCGTATTTATCCTTTAACATTTGCGGATTAGCTCCATGCCTGATGTGAGAAGGTTGAGGAACGATAACTTTAAATCCGGCGCTTCTTAATTTGGCCGCAACATTCTCCATTTGATGATAAAATTTAAAACTGCCGCAGAAACAAATAGTGGATGATGATGATTTTTGAGGAACCATGTTATATGGTAGCATAATTATAGATTACTAGTCAATTTTAGTGATACAATAAAATCATGTTTATCTGGATACTGATTATTTTTGCCGTAATTTTGTTCGTGAAAACTCTAGTTATCATAGACCAATATGAAAGAGGGATTGTCTTAACACTTGGTTCTTATTCTTATACCCTATCTCCCGGATTGAAAGTACTGATTCCTTTTGTTCAAAGACTGATTAAAGTCGATATTCGTATTACCACATCGGACATTCCCCAACAGGAAGTGATTACACGCGATAATGTGCCTGTTGGCATTAATGCCGTTGTCTATTTTCAGGTGTCAAAACCTGAAGATGCCGTCTTGAAAATACAGGATTATACTTATGCGGTGACCCAATATGCCCAGACAGCATTGAGGGATGTTATCGGCGGAGTGGAACTTGATTCACTTTTAATTGACAGGCAGAAAATTGCCGAGGAGATTAAAAAAATTGTTGATATTGAAACAACGGAATGGGGTGTTGATGTGACGGCAATCAAAATTCAGGATATAGAACTGCCGGCTGATATGAAAAGGGCAATGGCCAAACAAGCTGAAGCAGAAAGGGAAAGAAGGGCTACCATCATAAGATCGCAGGGAGAACTGTCAGCTTCAGAAAACCTTAAAAAAGCAATGCAGCAGATGGCTTCATCCGGAGCAATTTCTTTAAGGACGCTGCAGACGATTGAAGCAACAACTGCCAATCCGGCCAATACGGTTGTTTTTGCAATACCAATTGAAATAATCGAGGGACTGAAGAAATTAGGAGGAAAATAAGAAGAGTAATTACTTGTTTCTGGATTAACTCTTAGACAATAGTAAATCCTGCTTTGGAAAAATGACGGTCAAAAGTGGCGACACGTTTTAATTCTAGTCTTTCCATTACGGCAAAAGAAACACAATCAGTAAAAGAAAGGTTGCTCCAGTCTTTTAGAAACCAATCCCAGGCTTTCTCTTCATCAATCAGAAGCGTTCTGATTATTTTCATTCTTTTTAATCCGGCTGCCAGTCTGTTTCTGAACTCAATTACGGCATTAAGTCCGCATTTAACTTTTACTAGTGTAAAGGTTTCATCTAAAACAAAATTTGTAGTAATTAACTTTACATCTTTTTGAGCAATGCTTTTCCATTTCTTGACAGCCTGTTTATGAAATTCATCTTTTTTATCAATAAGGGCTTTAAAATAAGCTGTGTCTAAAAAAATAGCTTCATTAATATTAAATTCCATAAATAATTTCATCCTCTTTAGAAAGTCCCATTGGTTTATACTCGATATCGTCCATTAATTTATATAATTCCCAAAATTTCTTTTCACTCGTTCTTTTTTTCTCCGGTTTAATTCCTAACTGTTTTTTTCCGGAAACTTCCCAGATAATTGTATTTAAATATTCATTTAGACTGATTCCTAATTCACCAGCAGCGGATTTTACCTGTAACCACATATTTTCCGGCATTCGTAAATTAGTAGTTATTACTCGTTTCATATCATACTAAATATACTATAGTATTAATAGTTTGTCAATAATCGAAGCAAAAACTGCCAATCCGGCTAATAGGAGAGTAATTACTTAATTGCCCGTAAAAATTCTTCTGCCAGTTTGGCTGTATTTTCGGTTGATTTATAAAACTCCTTCCAAACAACAACTATATTGGCGTCATTGAATATTGCCCTTTGAACTTCCCTGATAGTATCACCACCGGCCATGGCAATTAAAGTATTGTAGCTGGCCCTTATTTTATTGATTTGAATATAAGGTATCGGTTTATCTTTATTAAACATTTCTTCATCAACTCCGCGATGAAGAATAACTACATCCGGCAATTTTCTTAAATTTCTTAAGGTTTTTACCGGTTGATCTATATTCATCATATCTACCATACTGTCCAAATTATTCTCATGGCAGGTTTTAATGAAGATATTAATAGTCTCAATTGGAGCTGATCCTAAGGCCACAACTGCCGATGCACCGGCGTCTTTGGCCAGCAAAACTTCTGTTTGTCCCCTATCCATGGTTTTGACATCGGCAACAATATAGGGTTCTAAATTATGAGAGCTTAATTGATATGACCAAAAGCTATTTAATTGGCGGATTGCCTCAAGTCCGTACCTTTTGATCAGAGGAGTTCCGGCTTCTATGATGATTCGGGGACTTTGAGGAAGTAAACTAATTATTTCCCTGGCTTCATCAAGAGTATTATTGAGAGCTACCTGGAGATAGCGTGTTTTTTTATCCAGCATAAACAAATTGTATAATTAGACGGTGCAAAAATATACTGTTCCTATAATTTTGATAATTATTCTGCTTCTTATCGGGTCGGTTGCCGTTAAAACAATCAGGCAATTTAAGGAAAGCAATATCCTGTCGACGGGAATTAAAGTTGAAGCAACTCCGACTCCTTTAAGACTTCCTAACGGAACGATAACGGAAACAGAATACGGGCGGGTGAAATATTTAGTCTTCGGGGTAAAAATTCCAAATCTATCAAAAATATCTCTGATTGCCAATTTTTCGGAAAAATTTACCGGTGAAAAACTGGTTAAGGAGAATAACTGCGATTTAGGGATAAACGGAGGATTTTACCAAGGCAATGAACAACCATTAGGACTTTTTTTTAGCGGGGAGAAGCAATACGGAAAAATCGTTAAAAGCAGTATTGCAAATTCTTTTGTCTGGCAGGATAAAGCAGGTGATTTAAGATTTATCAGGACACCACCTGTAAATTTTCAGTTTACCGATTTTATTTTTCAGACCGGCCCATATATTTTTCCCAATAAAAACCAGCTTAGATTGATAAGAGACGAAAGAGCACGAAGATCATTACTGGGAAAGGACTTCCAGGGAAATTTGTATTTTATCAGTATTACCAAAAAGGATAATCTGGATGCCGGTCCCCATTTAGCCGATCTTCCGGTTATCTTCTGGCAACTTAAAGAGGGTAATATCTTTCCTTTGGAAGAGTTGGTCAATCTTGACGGCGGAAGCGCCTCATTTTTCTACAGCCGGGATGAGGAAGGAAATCTGACATTATCTTCCTGGGCACCGATCGGGAGTCTAATCTGTGTGAGATGGGAAAAATAGTGGACTCTTTACGAAAAAATTCGGACTAATTTTCAAAGATAAGCTATCTTTCTGAAGATGCTATAATAAACCTATGAAGAAAGTAGATATTTCTACCAAAGATATCGAGCAATTTGCAGGTAAATGGATTGTTATCGATCCTGTAAAAGATAAAATAATAGCTGTGGGTGAAACCTTAGAAGATATTGCTTCTCTGGTAACACACACAACAAATCAGAAAGTACCCCCAGTAGGCGAAGCCCCCTTTTCTTTTTTAGTGCCCAGAAAAGATGAAGGTCCTTATGTTTTATGGATAAAATCGCTTTAAAAGTATTTCCCTATCGCCAAGACGCTAAAAACCAATCTTTCCCAATTATTCCTTTACGTTTTTATCATAATAACACGACTATTGATTCAGCGGCTTTAATTGATTCTGGAGCAACTGTCTCTGTTTTTAAAAAAGAGGTCGCAAAACAGTTGGGAATTGAGATTGAAAAAGGTATAGAGATTTATTTGGGCGGAGTTGGCGGACATATTAAAGGATATATTCATAGATTAAAAATTCAAATCGCTGGAAAAGAATTTTTATGCCCGGTAGTCTTTTCTCATGAATATTTAGTTTCTTTTAATCTTCTGGGGAGACAAGAATTCTTTAAAAGATTCAGAATAATATTTGAGGAAAAGAAAAAATTATTAAAACTGGAATAACTCTTCCAGATGATTCTTTTTCTTCAAAACTGTGGAACGTAATAAATCCTCGATTTAAACGTTCCAACAGCGTTGAAATTTTCAAGAAAAAATTTCTTACGCTGTGGACTCTTTACGAAAAAATTCGGACTTTATTTCGCGCGCGCGATTTCTATGATCGGATTGAAGTATAAATTCGTTAATCTACTTTACAATTAACCTATCACGATTCCAACGTTCCTCACCATTATCTAAATATACAAACATACTTCCATTCAGAGTAAAAGATCTTTTATTAACAGTCTGCTTCACATTATCAAATTCTTCCCAACTACAAGTAAGAGGATTTTGAAAGTTCAGATTCCAGCCATATTTAGTTTCTAGTTTTCCGAGCGTAACATCAATATAATCCTCAAGTTGAGATGGACATTCAAAGCCAGAATAATTTCTGGCAGTATCCAAAGGAGGCTGCGCCCAAACCGAGTTCAGAATTCCTTCTGGACCGGATGGAAGTTGTTCAATAATAGATTTATCTAACTTCACAACTCCTATAAAGCGTTTATAAATGCATCCAGAGGGACAGTCATCTGGTGGTCCAAAAAAAATATCAACTAGGTTAACTATTTCTGAATCAAGAATTTTCTGGCTCGACTTACATGAGTGAATTAACTGTTGAGGAAGACTCTTTTTATTTATCACATTTTGTGCCCATTGATCACATGTCGAAAAGTCGACATAACTTTCATCGTCTCCTATCTGAATGTCGTCTGTCTCAACTGGTATTAATGATGGGCTTGGCGCAGGAATAATAGGTGTAGATTTTTCATTAAATCTCGCCCTAAATAAAAACATTGCTGATATTACGAAAAATAGAAAACCAAATATTATGGTTGTGACCATCCAATAGTTTACTTTTGGTTTTTCTGGAACCGGTGCAGGTTTACCAATAGGGTTTTGTCCTATTTGCTGGGTATTTTGATCACCCATATTTATTTGATTTTCCATTTTTTAATTCTAAGTAAAAGTGTACCATATTGTGAAAATCACGTGGGCAGAAATAGTAGGCCATCTTGACAATGTCTTATAAATAAGTCATAATTATGATATATGAGACTGCCAATAATTCCGACTATCAAATCAATAACCGATCTTCGGTACAAAAGTGCAGATATCATTAAGCATTTAGAGCAAAACCAGCCGGTAGTGGTTACAAGAGATAACGACACTGTAGCTGTCATGCTATCCCCTACTCAATACCAACAAATTATTAATCTTTTTGAAGAGTTTGAGGAAGAAAAAGAAACAAAAAAACTGGAGAAATCAATTGAAAAAGGAGATAAATTTATAGATTTCGCTTCATTTGACAAAAAACAGCGGAAAAAGCTGAAAAATTCCTAAATGCACAAAATCCTCATTGGTAAGAAAGCAGTGAAATTTCTTTCCAAACTTGACCCAAAAAGCTACCGCATAGTTTCAGACGCTATTAACAAACTTGCTTATCTTCAGACACTTAAAAATTTAGACATAAAAGCGCTCAAAGGAAAATTTGAAAATATGGTGAGATTACGCGTTGGATCAAGAAGAATTCTATTTACGGTTGATGAACTGAAAAAAGAAATTAAAATTTGGATTATTGAAGATAGAGGAGATGTTTATTAAAAATTTGTGGACGCGCTTGGGATCGGACCAAGGACTTCCAACTTATAAGGTTGGCGCTCTACCACTGAGCTACGCGTCCGTCAAAGGGATTATAGCAAATTTTTATTATAACTTGGCACGCCGGGAGATCTCGGCTTCGACCAGTTCGCGGGGACGGCCGTATTTGAGGCGGGATAATTGGACAATTGCCTTGGCAACTTCTTTATTCTCCATTTTTTTCAACTCGCTTATGTCTTTTCTCATGTCAACAGAAAAAGGAGTAGCCGGTTTATTGCCGATTATAGTTGTGACATAGGCATTATAGACATCGACATTAATAAGATCGCTTTCGTTAAAAACCGAAGTATACCAGTGCTGAAGATAATTAGCATCAGTGACGCCAATCCTGAAGGAAATGATGGTACCGACATTGCCGAACACGGCATTTTTGACTTCCTCTTCCATCTGGCCGATAAACTGGTTGGCAACACATAAGTTGAGACGGAATTTTCTTGCTTCTGATAATATCTGGGCAAAATCGGGAGTAGCGAAATTCTGAAACTCGTCAACATAGAGAAAGAAGTCACGACGGGCATCTTCGGGAGTATCCACACGGCTCATGGCGGCAATCAGAATTTTGGGAACAAGAATTAAGCCTAAAAATGATGAATTTTCTTCACCGAGTTTGCCTTTGGCCAGATTTACCAGAAGTATTTTACCTTCATCCATGATTTTTCTGAAGTCAAAAGCGCTTTTGGATTGGCCGATAATATTACGCATTAATTTGTTGGTGACGAAACGGCCGAATTTGGAAACTATATAATCCAGAACTTCGGATTTATGAAAATCGGAAGTTTGAGCAATCTGGTCGGTCCAATAACGCCTGATGATCGGGTCAGTAACCTTGGGAAGAAGCTCCTGGACAAAGGCTGAATCGGTCAAAACTCTGACCACCTCGACAAAAGATGCACCTGGCTCGACCATGACGGTTAACATGGCATTTCTGATGGCATGCTCAAACCTCGGGCCGATGATACCTGTTTTTTGCGGATCATAAAGTTTATACATCAGTCCGATAATTGAGGTACAAATGAAATGTTTCTGTTCTTCTGTATAGGCTTCCAGCATATTTAATCCCATGGGACGCTCTATATCAGAGGGATCAAAATAGATAACGTCTTCGGCTCTTTCGGGAGGAATGAGGGGTAAAATTCCTTCAATTAGATCTCCATGGGGATCGATAGCAGCAACACCTTGGCCGGATTTAATATCCTGAAGAATCATATCTTTTAAAAGTACCGATTTGCCGACACCAGTTTTGCCGACAATATAGATATGACGCCTTCTGTCATCCAACTGCATATGTATCGGACGGGAGATGCCCCGGTAGGCACTTTTACCAAGATATAGACCGGTGGTAGGAATATCCGCCGGAGCAGGAGCTTTTTTGGAAGTCACCCAGTCAATATGGGGTGTTTCCACACTTTTATTGGGAAAGTGAAAGACTGTTGCCAACTCCTCACTGGTTAAAACACTATATTGTTTATACGGCCAATTACTAACAGGGAAATAACGGTAGATAAAATCAAACATAAAGGAACTTTTTATCAGCTGTTTTGTTGAACCAAAATGATTTTTGTCCGAGGAAAATTGGGAAAAAACTGATTCAATATTATGAAGATGCATTTTAGCCGACTCTGTTGTTGATGAAGTAACAACTACACGGATGGTGGTAAAAAAACCAGGTTTAGTCAGCTTATTTTCAATTGTTTCCAGAGATTTAGCATCAACATTATACTTCGCTTTTTCGGGATTAGCTTCATTTTTCTTTATATTGGAGATGTGGGATTTACCGGCTGTTTTCCATTTGCCGTCTGAGGGGGTAACCAGAACTTGGATAACGGCACCTTCACCATCCTGCATTTTAGCCAATGTTGAGGTAATGGCCGATAAAGAATCGATAGGCAGATCGCGGTAGGTTTTTATGGGCAGATAATCAGCATCTTTAAGAATAAAAGAAGTAAAAGCAACTTTACCAACAGCATTAAAAATATTATATTCATCAATTTCCCTGATTTCAGCGGCAGGATACATTCCATAGATCTGTTTTTCAATAAGATCCCTTAGGTGATGATGAACGGAAACATAGAAGCGGATATCGCCTGGACGACCGACAATCTCAAAAGCAATATAGTCCTGAGGCTTTAAAAATGATAAAAAACCTCCGTGAGAAAGAGAAGAAAGAGCAGTAAAAAACTGCTCGGCAGCATCAATTTTGACTTCATTATCTTTAGAAACGGAAACCTGCAGAAGAACAAATTCCAAACTTTGCTTTTCGCGATTTCTATATTTCCACCATAAAAAGAAGAAATAAAGAAAGAGGGCAATTCCGGCCAGGAATAGAACCAGGATAAATAAAGTTATTCCAAAATCAATCAACAGATTGACTATTTCGAAAGTTCCTTCATCCATAATTAGAATTATGATTTAATTTTTAACCCGAATGATTTTACCATGTATGTTTTTCAGGACAAGATGAGCTTTTTGAAGTTTTTTAATGCACCAAACTGCCAGCCATTTAAAAGCGGAAGTAAGCGGAGCATTGACCCCCTGAAGAATTTTATCATCAGTTAACGGCAGAGAGACTGTGGGGAGAGAAACTACCGGTGTCTGAGAGCCTGACGGCGCAACACCCAACCTTTTTACATCCGGGGGGAGTTCTATTGTTCCTTTAATTTCCCGGACACCAACACTGGCCACTTCTTTGGGAATTTCAAATTCCTGGGATTCTGATGCTGAAATTTCTCCTTTAATAACAGGGGTGCTTTCTGCTTCCTTGCCATGGATTGAAACAGAAGCCTGAGCAGGAGCATTGGCGGGTTGGGAGGAAGGAGTCGATGTTGGAAACTTGGGATCGGCAGAAGATGTGGTATTTGCTGATTGGGCAGGCATGATTATTAATAACTTCCTTTTTTAATATAACTTCTTTCAGTCTTTGATGCAGACTTAAAGATTGACGGATAAAAAATGAGAAACAGGTGAAAAAGAATAAAGGAGAGGGGTACTAAAAATAAATTTCCCAACAGATTCATCTTTAAAAAAGGCAGGCCGAAAATATAAGACTCTATGAGTCCGGACAAACCATCAGAATACATACCGAAACTGTCAAGCAACCAGACGCCAAAATTAGTCCAAAGAAAAAAGACAAAAGAGGCAAGAACTCCGGTAAAGGTTGCTTTAATAGTCTGTGAAACAATTCCTTTCGAGGAGCGTAAAAATATAAAACCAAGAATACCTATTATTAAATAAGCACTCCAGGTGAAAAGGAAAATCAGGGTATTGCCGATTATCAGATCGCTAATGGCCATAGAAACCAGCGGAACTGTTATTGACCAAAATAAACCAAGGAAACTGCCTGCTAAAAGCGAGGCAGCAGTTACAAACTCGATATTTTCACCCAAATGAAAAATTGTTCTTCCTAAAACTGCCAGAATAATCAAAAGTACGGCAAAAAAAACCCTGAAAGAAGGGGTATTATTAAAAATGGGCAGATGATTTTTTTTATCAATTTTATTTGGCACTAGTATATTCCCATTTAACGACATCACCTGCATTTAACTGATAACGATCAGCGGCAATTTTACCCGGCTGATTATTGACTGAATAAAGCCAATATTTTCCCGAATTATTTTTAACATTGTTAATTTCTTCAACAATCAAACCGTATTTATACTCTTTTGTTAAAACTGCAAAACCTTCGCTGTCGGAAACCATTTGCAAAGCCCGGAATGGTGTTTCTGCTTTAACATTTTTTTCAATTTTCCTTCCATCACCAAAATCGACAGTAACAGTATTTTCCTCCATCTGAATAGCCTGATTTTGGTTATTTTGGCTCTGGCGTTGATCAGTTTTATCAGGGGCAAGATTAAATTTATTGCCCTTAAAGACAGTAAACTGCATGACCAAAATAACAGCTAATAAAATAAAGAGGATGATTAAAACCGGATTACTTTTTCTCTTATAATTTAATCTTTTCATAGAAATTCAAATGAATTTTTATAACACATCTATTTTGTCATATATTGGGCTTTAATGACAAGGGGAATGTCAGAGTAATTTTTTCCAAATAACGTCTTTTATCCCGCGACGGGAATTGAGGTAACGGGCAATAATAAACATTAAATCAGAAAGACGGTTTAGATAGGCAACAATCTCTAAGTCGATACTTTTTTCATCGGATATTAAAGCTATAACTTGTCTTTCACTCCTTCGGCAGACAGTTCTGACAATATGAGCTAAGGATGCCTCCGGAGATCCGAGAGGGAGGATAAAATTTTTTAAAGGCGGCAGGTTTTTATCCAGACGGTCAATCAAATTTTCCATTTGTCTGATCCTTTTACTTAATAAATGGAGAGGTATTTTATCGCCTGATAAATGGCTGCCAATGACGAAAAGATCGGATTGAATTGAAGTTAAGAAATTTATAATTTCTTTTTCTTTAGAAAGCGCGGCTAATAACAAACCCAAATGCGAATTTAATTCATCAACCGTACCATAGGCATTGACGCGCGGATGTGATTTGAGGACCCTCTTGCCTCCATAAAGGGAAGTTTTTCCCTGATCACCGGTTCTGGTGTAGATTTTGACCATCGTTCATTGTACCCGTTCAATCCCGATATTCATCGGGACTTCGCTGACGCTCAGCATTCTGAGTAGCCGCAGCTGTAACATTTCTTGCAGCCTTCCTCGTAAGCCAGAGCTGCTTCTCCGCAAGAAGGACATAAATCATATTCCGATTTTTCAACCGGCAGAACTTCTTGGGTGAGAACAGCAACCGGTTTATCAAGCAGTTTTTCATCTTTGGTAATACCATTGCCGTTTTTAACTTTATAGCCGAAATGCATGGCTAATATTTTAGCAACGGCATCAGGCAATGAACGGACTTTTTTCTCTCCAAATCCGAGCGATTTACTGCCGCCGATACCAATAAGTTGATTAAAGATCTGTTTTGATCTTTCAGAAGCCGGGACGCTCGATTGCATTCTCAAAACAAGTGAAGCTAAACGGCCGACTGCCTCAGCCATAGCGGTAACGTCTGATCCGGCTTTACCGACATTAATAAATAATTCAAGCGGTTCATTGGCAATATCCGTATTAATGGTGATAAAAGCTGCACCAACGGGAGTATCAATCTGGTAAGTTGCACCTTTAACCACCATAGGCCGGGGGGTGATTTCAGGAGTTTTTTTACCGTTACCATTAGTCAGTTCATCTACGGCAGCTTTGGCTTCTTCCTTCTTCTGATCAATTCTTTCCAGAACTCCGGGACGGCTTCCGTCGCGCATGTAAGTTATACCTTTACAACCAAGTTCGTAAGCCAAACGGTACAGCTTTTGAACATCAGCAACTGTATGAGTATTAGGTGCATTGACTGTTTTGGATATTGAGGCATCAACATATTTTTGAATAGCTGCCTGAACCCGAACATGATCTTCAGGATTCAAATCATTGGCGGAAACAAAGTAATCAGGCACCGGTTTATCTGGATTTTTCTTTTTCCATTCATCATAAAGAGGATGATAAAGACGGTGTTCACCTAAACGGTCGCGTCTTATAAAGGAAAATTCATAAACAGGTTCAATACCTGAGGTAACACCGGATAAAAGCGAGGTGGAGCCTGTGGGAGCCTGCTGAAGAAGAACAGAGTTTCTGATTCCCCATTTGCGGATTTTATCTTTAACGGATTTCGGGAGCTGACTGACAAAGTAACCCTTGAGATATTTATCAGCATCAAATTTGGGAAAAGCTCCCTTTTCTTTGGCAATTTCAGCTGAAGTCTCATAAGCTGCGTCTCTTATTGTTTGGTAAATTTTATCGATAACTTTTAAAGATTGATCTGAACCATAGCGGATTTTCATTTTGATAAAAGCATCCCCCAGACCCATGGTGCCAAGACCAATACGGCGCTCACCATGCTTTTGAACTTTCTCTATTTGAGGAAAAACATAAGAATCGGCATCTATGACATTGTCCTGAAAACGGACGCCGATTTTAGCAATACGGGACAGCTCTTTAAGATCTATATGACCGTTTTTAACCAAAGCTGCCAAATTAATGGAACAAAGATTACATACACCATAAGCAGGCAGCCCTTCCTCTCCGCACGGATTGACGCAGTTGATTTTATTGAAGTACCAATTATTATTCCATTTATTGTATCTCTCCATGAAGACAACACCCGGTTCAGCTGACGCCCAGGCAGCTTGACTGATCAAATCCCAGATCTTTCTGGCTTTAACTGTTTTATAGACCTTAACTTTTTTACCTGACTTAACCCAATCATCCAAGTAGCCATCCCATTTGCCGTCATACTCCCGGTCGGAGATATCGGGGAAAACAAGCTGCCAATCATCATCTTTTTTGACTGCTTCCATAAATTTATCAGAAACACAGACTGATAAATTAGCGCCATTAATTCTCGTTAAATCCCTTTTGACGGTAATAAATTCTTCAATATCAGGATGCCAATCCCAAAGCATGAGCATTAAAGCTCCCCTTCTTGTACCGCCCTGCTGGATAATATCTTTGGTGGCAACTGAAAAAAGTTCCGCCCAGTTGCAGGGCCCTGATGAAAAACCGTTAACTTTTTTAACCCTAGCCCCTCGGGGCCTTAATGATGACAGATTAATACCGACTCCTCCGCCTCTGGCCATTATTTCCACCATCTGTTTTAATGTTTCCAGAATGCCGTCGCGGGAATCTTTGGGGGAGGGAATGACAAAGCAATTATAGAAAGTGACTTTGTAGCCGGAACCTGCGCCGGATAGTATTCTTCCTCCGGGGACAAACTTAAAATCTTCCATCACCTGATAAAACTTTTTCTCCCAGAAGTTTTTACTTTCCTTTTTTTCAACAGAAGCAATTCCTTTAGCTACTCTTACCCACATCTTGTCAGGAGTACTCTCAACAGGCTGACCTTTATCGTTTTTCAATGAATAGCGATCCAAAAAAACCTGCTGTCTGATACCTGTTAATTTCATTTATATTTCACCCTTCTATTAATAAACCTTTTTAAAGCAGCTTTTGTAATTCTTTCTCAAAATCTTCAAGATCAACAAAACGTCGGAACACGCTGGCAAAACGGATATAGGCTATTTTATCGATTTTCTTAAGCTTCTGGGCAACCAATTGACCGATTTTTTTACTATCTACCTCAATTGTATCCAAGCTTCTTAATTCCTTATCAACTTCCTCAACAATTGACTCTATATCCTCAATGCCGACAATTGTTTTCTCGCATGATTTCAAAATACCGTGTTTTAACTTATCCCGATCAAATTGCTCTTTACGGCCGTCTTTTTTGATAACAATCAAAGGTATGCGTTCTACCCGTTCATATGTTGTAAAACGTTTGGTACATTTAGTGCATTCCCGTCTTCTTCTTATCGTAGCCAGGTCTTCGCTGTCCCTGGTTTCTACAACTTCGGTATCCTGATGGTCACAAAAAGGGCACCTCATAATATTGGTGTCGCTAAAGAAACAACCCTATCTATAGTGTCCTTGCAAATCGTAAGACGCTAAATATCAGCTGTCAAGATATCATATTATATCATATTATATCAGTTCATTTTTTAGCCTCGAAGAGATTAATAATGCGGGAAAAGTTCGATTATTACACTAAACCTTCCCCTGCCCTAAATCTTGAAGAAGTAATTAATTGCTCAATAATAAGTAATATTACTTTACCGATTGAGTTAAAGTATTTGCCTGACTAATTAATTGAAGTGCCTGGTTAATTTTTTCCTTTTGTTTAAGATCGGTTATAGACACAGATATTTGCCCGATTATTTCCTGATGTTTTTTAGCAGATAACTCAATTTTGTCCGAAAGACCGGTAGGCAGCAGATTATTTTTGGAAAGATCCGGCAAATAAAAGGCAGCTTTAAGAAGATCAAATTGACTCTCGAGAAGTGTATCAACGGCTAAATTAACTTTTCTTTTAGAAAGCAGCAGCTCTGACATACCGATTTTCTTATCAGATAATAGAAGAAAAAGGTCAATTTTTTTTAGCGGATGACGATTAAAAGTGAGCAGCAGAAAGTCTCTGAATCTCTTAACAGGGTATAAAGGGTGATCCGGAAGAATGCCAGGGTAAGGCAATCGATAATCAACAGGAGTCGGGGTGGCCGGTTGAACGGCTGAAGCTTGACCGGAAGATGAGGCTAAAGTCAACAAAATTAAGAGAAAAATCAGGATTATTTTTTTCATGTTAGGCCGAGAGAATATATAAATCTACATTGATATTTTGACGCTTTACATATAGGCCGAACATGATGAGGTTATTTATTCTACAACAAAGTGATTGAATTTGACAAGAAACCTGTTTAATTGTATTATAGGCCCTATGAATTTAGGCAATGAACAGCTTAAAGGTCCCCAGCAACAGTTTATAGCATACCTGCAAGAGGCACACCGAGCCTCGGCAACAATAGTTGCCTACAGCAAAGATATTGAGCAATTGATGGCTTTTTTGTCCGATATGGGTAAAAAAAACCTAAACAGCATCGAAAAAGACGATCTGGATGCATTCTTAAAGAAACTTACTTCTGACGGCTATACCCTCAAATCTCTTTCGAGGAAAATCAACTCAATAAAGACTTTCTACCGCTTTTTAAAGAATAATAATATAGTAACAAGCAATCCGGCAGCTGATATTACCCATCCCAAATACACGGTGAAACCGCCAAGAATTTTGTCAAAAATGGAATACAGAGCATTAAGAGATGCCTGCCGGGGGGATGTAAGAACCTATTCTATTGTGGAACTTTTTCTTCAAACAGGAATACGCATTGGTGAACTTTCCAATATAAAAGTGGAGAATGTCAAAGATAAAGAACTAATAATTGAAGCACAGGAGAGTCATCCTCAAAGAAGCGTACCTTTAAATAAGGCAGCCCGGGAGGCACTTGACAGATGGCTGGCTATAAAACCAAAATCGACTAACAATGCTTTATTTGTTACTAAAACAGGAAAACCGCTTCTGGTCAGGAATATCAGGACAACCATTGACCGCTATTTCAGAATCGCCGGAATTGAAAATGCCAAAGTTAACGATTTGAGACATACATTTATTGCCCATCATCTTTCAGCGGGAACCCCTCTGACTGTAATAAGCAGACTGGTTGGACATAAAAGACTGTCAACAACAGAAAAATATTTGGACCTTATAAAAGAGAAAACAAGCGACAGCATAAAACTGGAAGAACTGTAAAGAAAATTTTCAAAAGTATCTTATCTCCTCCTCCAACAAAATTCCAAATTTTTGATAGACTTTCTTTTTTAAGATTTCAGCTAATTTTTTGACATCAGCGGCAGTCCCCTGACCATTATTAATAAATAAATTACCGTGGAAAGAGGCAATTTCTATTTCGCCAATTTTCATGCCTTTGGCACCGACACTTTCCAGCAAGATACCGGCAGGAATTTTTCCGAAGACAATTTTTGAGGAGTCAATTTTTTCTAAAACCGATGGAAACAGATCAGTAACTAATATATTTTTAAAGAAACTACCGGGACACCTCAATCCTTCTTTATATTTTACTCTTCGCTTATTAATTATTTGACGGGAAATTGATAACAGATTATTTTTATTTCCCTTTTTAAAACGGAGTTTGACTTTTAGGATAACCCGCTTTTTTTTCTTAAAAATACTCTCACGATAAGTAAAATAACAATCTTTTTTATTTATCCAGTAAACTCTGCCTTTATCCCAAATATTTACCTCTTGTATTACATCAGATACGGATGAGCCATAAGCTCCGGCATTACCAACTACTGCTCCGCCAGTACTTCCGGGAATTCCTGACAGATTTTCCAAACCAGATAAACCGTTTTTTATGGCAAAATTTATAACCTGCGATAATTTAACTCCGCTATCGGCTGTCAGCAGATTATCTCTAACCTCCAGAGTTCCATCCTTTAAATGAATCAGGATTTCATCAAGACCTTGATCCGGGAAAACTATATTGCTGCCTCCGGAAAATATTTGGAAAGGAAGACTGTTTTGCCAAAGATAATTTAAGACTTTGACTAAATCAGGAATTGTTGCTAGCGGAATATATTTTTTAGCCAATCCACCGATAGCAAAAGTTGACAGCTGGGAAAGAGAAACATTTTGTAAGTAAGGGAAGGGAAGATTATTCATCAGTTGGTAAACTCCTGGACAAAGAGAAGTCCATAGATGCCGCCGTCAATAACGCCAATTCCGACTTTATTAAAATCAGCTGAAAGTATATTAGCCCGGTGACCTGATGAGTTCATTAAACCCTGGTGAGCCAGGACAACATTAGGTGCAAGAGCCAGATTTTCTCCGGCTGCCAAAAAGGATATATTATTTATTTTCATCCGGTCGAAAGGAGATTCACCTTCAGGATTATAATGAGAGAAATATCCTCCTCCAAACAGATCACGGGCATAATTTCTGGCCAGTTCCTGCAATTCAGCTGATGATTGAAGAAGAGACAGGTTATTTTTTTGCCTTTCGATATTGACCAGTGTTAACATGGAATTTTCCGCAGCTGTATCAACTTTTCCTTCTTTATATATAAATCCAAGATCGATTGACTCAGCGGATGTCGGACTGGAGTTAATAGTCAGAAAGGTCAGAGTTTCATTGACTGCTTCACCAAAGACTGTATTTAACTGGTTTTCAATTCCTTGGGTGGATTTAACTAGTAATCCTCCGATACGGGAAGAAACAATATCTTTTTTAATTCTTCCCTGGATCGGCAAGGTTACCAGTAGAGTTAAAATAAAGGCAGTAAAGATGACTGCTTCTCCTATGGCAGGGATGAATCCCAACCAGCTGTCGACTGTTTTAAGCAAATTTAATCTCTTCTTATTATTAAGCAAAACGCTCACTTTTGAGTAAAATTTATTTACAGAAAAATTTACTGCAAAAGAATAGATAAATTCAGACAATATACCGGCGATGAAAAATCCCAAAGCATTGGCAATGCCTCTGGTTAAGCCAAAATTATTTCTAAGAAGCAGTCCCGCCTGAGCATATAACTTTAAGGCAAAAACAAAGGAAAATAAAAAGCCCAATAGATCAAGTGTTCCTAAAAAGAAACCTCTTCCCCAACCTGATAACAGGTAAATTGCAAAAGTAATAAGAATAATTAAATCCAGCCAATTACCCTGGAAAAACTCCGCGTTCATAAAGATCTATATTTTATCACACCAAGTTACAATTCTCAGTAAAGTTGCAGTTAAAAACGGTAAAATATAATGGGCTTTGCTATAATAGTAAATCACTTTTTTAAATGAATAGTTCTCCACAACAAGTTGAAAATAGCCAAGAAATAAAGACTTTCAATAAAACCCGGATATTATCGGGGAAATTTAAAATTTTCACCCTTTTTTTTATTCCTATTTTGACCATAATTTATTTTTATATTGTTATTTTAAAAGACTTACCTTTGCCATCCAGATTAAAATCAACTGAAATTCCGCAAACAACAAAAATCTTGGATCGGAACGGCATACTTTTATATGAAATATATACCGAACAAAACAGAACAATAGTTGCCCTAAAAGATCTGCCTGATTCTATTAAAAAAGCAACTGTGGCAATTGAAGATAAAGATTTTTATAAGCATAAAGGAGTTAATCCTATCGGAGGAATACTGCGGGCAATTAAAGAAACGGTTTTAAAACAAAAACTTCAGGGAGGTTCTACCATAACCCAACAACTGGTTAAAAATGTCCTGTTAACAAGTGAGAGGACTATCAGCCGAAAAATTAAAGAGATGATACTGGCAACCTGGAGTGAGATTATTTACAGCAAAGACCAGATTCTGGAAATGTATTTAAATCAGGTACCTTACGGAGGGACAGCCTGGGGAATTGAGGCAGCGGCGGAGACTTATTTTAATAAAAAAGCTAAAGATTTAACTCTGGCTGAATCTGCCTATTTAGCAGGACTTCCGGCAGCACCAACCACCTACTCTCCTTACGGATCACATCCGGAAAGAGCCAAGAGAAGACAGATTGCGGTTTTGGAAAGAATGGTAGAGGACTCTTATATAACGACAGATGAAAAAGACAAAGCTTTGCAGCAGGAACTTAGACTAAAACCGGCCAAAATTGATATCAAAGCTCCCCATTTTGTGATGTATACACGGGAAAAACTGGTTGAGAAATACGGTGAAAAAATGGTTGCCCAGGGAGGTCTTAAGGTTACTACTACTCTGGATATATCACTTCAGGAAATGGCCCAACAGGCTGTTGCTTCGGAAGTAGCAGATTTGGAAAAATTAAAAGTGTCAAACGGTGCAGCAGTTGTTATCAGACCCCCCACGGGAGAAATTCTGGCAATGGTTGGGTCAAAAGATTATTTTGCCACAGATTCCGGGAATTTCAATGTAACCACATCTCTCAGGCAACCGGGATCAGCAATAAAACCCCTTAATTATGCTGTAGGATTGGAAACGAAAAAAGTAACTCCCGCAACTCTATATCTGGATACTCCAACCTGTTTTATGGTACCGGGTCAAAGAGCTTATTGTCCGGTTAATTATGACGGAAAATTTCACGGACCGGTTCAGTTAAGATTTGCTTTAGGGAATTCCTTTAATATACCGGCTGTTAAAATGATGGCTGTCAACAGTGTAGAAACGGTGATCGCTTCTGCTTCAGCTTACGGTATCTCCTCTTTTAAAGATCCTTCAAGATACGGACTTTCGCTGACTCTGGGCGGAGGTGAAGTAACCATGCTTGACATGGCCAAGGCATTTGGAGTTTTTGCCAATACCGGAATTAAAAGAGAGTTAACTTCCATCCTGAAAGTTGAAAATGCCCAGGGAAAAATTTTAGAAGAATTTCAGGACCCAAATTTTATTTTGGATATAATAAGTAAACTCAATTATCCGTCATCACTTTTAATCCCCGGAGAAAGAGTACTATCTTCGGAAACCTCATTTCTTATTTCCCATATCCTGCTTGATAATAACGCGCGTTCGAATATGTTTGGAACTTCATCACTACTTTATCTTGCCAATAAAGCCGTTTCGGTTAAAACGGGTACAACCGATGACAAACGTGATAATTGGACAATTGGGTATACTCCTAACTTTCTGGCAGCAGTTTGGGTTGGCAACAATGATAACAGTCCGATGCATCCCTATCTGACATCAGGTGTCACCGGGGCTGCTCCAATCTGGAATACAATTATGAAAGAAATTATAAAAAACCAGCCGGATTTGTGGCCCAAACAGCCGGCAGGTATTATCGGGGCACATGTTTGTTCGCTATCAGGTAAAGCGCCACCCAATAATGATGCGAATGCTAACGACCGCGGATGCGCTACCCGCTATGAGTACTTTATCGCCGGAACCGTGCCCAAAGAAGCGGAAGTTTTAAAGAAATCCGTTCCTGTTGATAAAACAATTAATAAACTGGCCAGTCCGACCCAACCTGAAAATGTAGAACAGCAGGAAAAACAAATCGTTTCTGATATGTTCGGAGACTTCTGTTTGGATTGCACTCATGAAGGCGGAGAACCGGTAACCAATGTGAGACTGTAATTAAGACTTAGACGCAGCTAAGAGAGCGGAATATTGATAAATATGAAAATCATGGTAATATGAAATTATGAATATGCTGGATGTTATCGTTAAACCGATGGAAAGAGGCCAGATTACCCTACCTATGAAATTCAGGCAGAAACTGGGAATTTCCAAAGATACCCTTCTGAATGTAACTCTTGAAGGAGACAGAGTCGTGATTATCCCTTTAAAAAAAATGATCGGCGATCTCTCTTCATCCGTAATAAAACCTAAAATTGTTAAAGAAAAATATCTTGAGCTTTTAAGAAGGTTCAAGGGT
Organism: Candidatus Gottesmanbacteria bacterium RBG_16_37_8; assembly: GCA_001779055.1. GTDB lineage: Bacteria > Patescibacteriota > Microgenomatia > 2-02-FULL-39-11 > 2-02-FULL-39-11 > 2-02-FULL-39-14. The sequence goes on along the minus strand of MFJA01000011.1, from coordinate 35,485 downwards.
GATTTATGGAGCAAACAAGATGAAGCTGAAAGAACCAAAATGAAGAAGAGAGAGAGAAATTGGAACTGGTAACTTTATATTATGAAAGTCGTAGCCGACACTTCTATCCTTATTGATTTTTTAAGATCTAAACTTCCTGAAAAAAGCATTTTTTACCAATTAAATATGGAAAATAATTTAACCATTTCTTTAATCACTGTTGCCGAACTTTTCTCGGGAAATAGTGCACAAACTAAAACCGGAAAAGAAAAATTAAACTATCTTTTAGGAGGAATTGAGATAAGAATTCCTGATATGGAAGATGCTGTCAGAGCCGGAGAAATACGTCATAAGCATCAGCTTAGTATTACCGATGCATTAGTTGCCTCTTTGGCTCTTAAGTTAAACCTTCCTCTTGCGACTTTGGATCAAAAAGCTTTCAAGCGGATTAAAAACCTGGAACTTTATCCTATTAGACAGTAGGGCTCCAAAGAATAATTTTTCTCTTTACACAGCCTAAATAAATATGCTATATTCCTGCAGATGAGCAGGTTAGACGGGTTAGTTAATCTTATTATTATCCCCCTATATATCCTTAAACTGATCGGGGAATTGCTGATTACCACTGCAGTTTATATTTTTTCAGCTATTTGGAAGACCTATAAATTATTTTTATTTTTATTAAAAGAAATATTACTACTACCCCGGCGAATTTTTATTTGGCCTTTTAATATTCTTTCCAGACTTGAGAGCACCCTTGGCAGAAAATCCCTGCCTGAGGCAAAAGTTAAAGAATTATTACAGAATAAAAAAAAGAAAAATCGAGCATTAAGAAAAAGATTACGCTTTGCTTTTATCAAAGCGAGATATTTTCTACTGGGGATATTATTTTTGGGTGTAATTGTAATTTATTATCAGATCAATTCTTTTGTTGCAAGCCTTCCTAATCCTCAACAAATAAAACTGGCAGGTTTTCCAGCTACCACAAAAATATTCGACCGCAACGAAATCTTACTTTATGAAATTTATGAAGGATATGACAGAACACCCATTACACTTTCAGAAATTCCCAAACAGGTTATTGAAGCTACTATAGCTATAGAGGATCAGGAATTTTATTTGCATAACGGAGTATCTCTTCGAGGAATAGGAAGAGCAATAATTCATAATTTGACTTCCGATTCACTGGAAGGAGGCTCAACGATTACCCAACAGCTTATCAGGAGCACTTATTTAAATCCGGAGAAAACAATCTTACGGAAATTAAAAGAGATAATATTATCAATTCGGGCTGAACAAATTTACAGTAAAAATCAAATCCTGGAAATGTATTTTAATCAGGTGCCTTACGGAGGGACAGCCTGGGGTATTGAGGCAGCTTCAAAGACTTATTTTAATAAAAAAACATCAGAATTGAATTTAGCTGAAGCTTCCTTTTTAGCAGGTCTGCCGGCAAACCCATCAAAATACCAACCATTCGGCAATAAGGATAATAATTATAAAAAAAGACAGGAGGAAGTTTTAAAAAGAATGCTTAATGAGGGTTTTATCAGTAATTATGAATATACTCAGGCAATATCCTATCCGTTTAATTTTATCAAACCAAGGATGCCGATAGCGGCACCGCATTTTGTAATGTACATCAGGGAAATCCTCAATAAATATTACGGACCAAGATTAACTGAGACAGGAGGATTAAGAGTTTATACGACATTGGATCTGAATTTGCAGGAGCAAGTACAAAAAATCGTGAGTTCGGAAATTGAAAATCTTAAAGACCTGGCTGTCAGTAATGGAGCTACTTTAATAACTCAGCCAAATAACGGAGAGATTTTAGCCATGGTCGGATCAGCAGATTATTTTAATAAAGATAATGACGGCAATGTTAATGTAGTTTTATCTTTGAGACAACCCGGATCATCTATCAAAGTTGTCAATTATGCAGCAGCTCTGCAAAAGGGATATACTCCTGCATCAATTATTAATGATTCACCTGTCAGTTTTATGATAGCCGGACAACCTGCCTATAGACCGGTTAATTACGACGGAAAATTCCATGGACGGGTAACTTTAAGAACTGCTCTGGCATCATCATATAATGTTCCTGCTGTTAAAGTCTTAAATTCAATAGGAGTTAAAAAAATGATAGAGACCGGAAAAAAAATGGGCATTGACAGCTGGTCTGACGAACAACGTTTTGGATTGTCTTTAACTCTAGGCGGAGGTGAAGTAACGATGATAGATATGGCTGAAGTCTACGGAACACTTGCCAATGGAGGAATTAGACAAAATCTGACTCCTTTTATTAAAATTACTGACTTAAACGGAAAAAATATTCCTTTACCTAATACTGAAAAACCGACAAGAACTATCCCTGAAACTGTGGCCTATATTTTAAGCAGCATCTTATCTGACAATGAAGCAAGAACTCCGGCTTTTGGCAGAAATTCACTATTAAATATTCCGGGAAAAACTATAGCTGTTAAAACAGGAACCAGTGATAATAAACGCGACAATTGGACCATTGGTTATACTCCTGACTTGGTGGTGACAGTTTGGGTTGGTAACAATGACAACAGCCCGATGAATCCCCGACTGACATCTGGTGTGACCGGAGCAGCACCCATGTGGCGGGAAATCATGGAGTTATTATCAAAAGATAAGGCCTTTACCCCTTTTATTAAACCGCCCGGTTTAATAACTATTAAATGCAACCAAAGGGATGAGTACTTCATTGAAGGAACAATAACTGAAAATCCCTGCCAAAAGCTGCCAACAGAAGCAGTTAAAATCTCCCAGTAAAATCCTGTTATTCTGTAACAATTACCCTAGCGGTATCAGAAGGGGATGCGTGGTTATGATATCCCCAACTGCCAACTTTATCAAAAACGAATGAATATTGACCGCTATTACCAACAGCACTTAATTGGTCAAACTGCGGATAGAGATCGTGACTGGGATGATCGTTGGAGGCAACATACATACTTTTTTTAGAATTATTAGTCCAGGTAACTGCCGAACCAAGTTTGATAGTAACTTCTTGGGGAGTAAATCCCTTATCTGAATAATTAACATTGAAAGTTTCCTGATAAATTCCTTCAGATTGAATAGCTGACTCAACTTCAGGAGGAAGTTTTGAACTATTATTGATGTTAAGCGGAGATATTTTGGAAATTGGTTTTTGAGACTTGCTTTTGAAAAAGGAGACACCAGCCATAATAATAACGGTTATAAGAAGAATGATAATCAAAAATTTTTTATTCATTGATGGTATTATTTTACAATTAAAGACTTAATATTATCAATAAATACTTGGATGTCATCATCTGCCGAAACGCCGATGTCTTTTTTGATAAAATCTGATGGCTTTACGAAATTCAGACGGTGTGAAGTCCGGCCACAAAACATCAGTAAAATATATTTCTGCATATTCAATCTGCCAAAGAAGGAAACCTGACAGTCTCTTTTCTCCACCTGTTCTTATTAATAAGTCGGGATCCGGTTGTCCGGCAGTATCAAGATTCTCAGACAAAATTTCCTTTGTCAGTGGTTGAGATCTATTTTTTTTATTTAAATGCCATTTATTAACACTTCTAATAATCTCATCACGGCCGCCATAACTTAAGGCAAGATTAAGAGTAATGGCAGTATTGTTTTTTGTTTTACCCATCCAATTTCGTGTTTTTTCAATCAGATCTTGGGGAAATCTTTCAAGATTGCCAAGACAGATAAGACGGACGTTTTTACGGTGAAAGATATCTATTTTTCGGTCGAGTACTGTACGAAAAAGATTGAGAAGATAATTAACCTCTATTTTGTCCCTGTACCAGTTTTCCGTTGAAAAAGCCCAAAAAGTCAGATAAGGGATACCTATTTTGATAGCTGTATCTACAAGCGGTTCGATCGTCTCTTCGCCATGGCGGTGTCCTTCAAAGTCCGGCAAATGATGTTTTTTGGCAAAGCGGCGGTTACCATCCATTATTAAAGCAATGTGTTTTGGCAAATTGGACATTTTTTTTAAAATAAGTGTTTATTGATAATTGCGGCCTTACCTGCCGGATAATTAATAATTATTCTTTTAACAAACGGCAACAGAGTAAGTTTTTTATTTAAAATATCCTTATCTTTTTCCTGACAAAAAAGATGCACGTCATGGCCGGTATTAAGGGTAAAAAATACCAATAAGCCTTCAAGACGCCACATTCTTACTTGCCGAAAAAGAGCCAGAGTTTCCGGCAGAAAGTAAATAAGGGGTCGAGCTTGAGTCATAATTATGGCATGCATTTCCAGCGCTTCTGCTTCAATTATCTCTCCAAAGACAGGGAAATTTTTTTCTTCGATAGCTAACTTTAAATATTTTAACTTTGACGGTAAATTTTTTAATCTGACTTTCAAAAAAGGGCTGGAAAAAGCTGATCTCTGGGCGAAAGATGTTGAAATATCTTTTTTTTGACCGCCTACAACAGCCACAAAATCAACTATATTCCAGTAACTATCAGGAAATATGGTTTTGGCAAATGAATCATGGCGGGAAGTAGACTGATACCATTCAACAAATCCTCCGGGGATGGATCGGCAGGCTGAACCCGAGGCAAGACGGGCAAGATGTGATAATTTATTCTCTGACAGATTTAAATTCAAACCGGAGGTTGCTGCAAGAGTAAGAGCGGCAAACCCTGAAGCTGAGGATGACAGACCGGTTGATTTGGGAAAATTGTTTTGAGAAACAACTTTGGCGAAAAGTAAGGTATTGTTAATTTTTCTGATCCTATCCAAATGCTTTTTAACTCTTATTATCTCTTTATCGACTTTTGCTCCATCAATTAAAACATCATCTTTTTTTAATTGAGGTTGAAATTCAACTGTAGTTATCGTTTTTAAATTACTTAAATTCATGGAGATACTGTTATTGGCGGGAAGCCGATTTGTAAAGTCTACTTTACCCCAATATTTGATCAGCGCAATGTTGGAATAGGCAAGAGCTGTTTTTTTCATAAGAGTTTTACGCCTTGTGTCTCCGGAAATACATCTAAAAGACTGCCTCCGTTTTTTTTAATAGCATCAATAATTTGTGCTCTGCGTTCTACCTTATATAAAACAATAAGACAATCCCCTCCTCCTGCGCCAGATAATTTAGCACCATAGGCACCGCTTGAGACGGCAGTTTTTGCCAACAAATTCAATTTAGCAGTTGAAACACCAAGCTCAGTTAAAATTTTTTGATTTTGATTAAACAGATCACCTAAGAGAGGCCAATTGTCTTCTTTATAGGCGATTTTGGCCTTGTCAACAAGTTGAGATATAGCAGCAAAAAGACGGTTTACTTTTAGCGGATTAATTTTTTTCGATTGATACACCATATTTACCATTTTTTCGGTATCGGCTTTAATTCCGGAATAAACTATTAAGAGAGGTATGTTTTTTTTCGGCAAATTAAGAACAGATTTGTTTAATTGATAATAAATTATACCTCCATAAACAGCTGCAGCCAGATCAAAACCGGAAATTTTTTTTTGAACAGCCTTAACACTTTGGAAAGCTAAATTAAATAAATTTTCATGGCTGATAGTTTTAGCAAAGATTCGGGATAAAGCTTTTAAGGTAGCAACTGTAACAGCTGAAGATGATCCTAAACCCAATTGGGGCAAAAAATCTGATTTGGTTTTTATTGACAGTCCTGATTGTTTACGAAAATAATGGAAAAAGTGAGAAACTGCGGAGATGACAAACACTGCCTGGTGCGGGGAAGAATGAATATATAAATCCCGAAGATTAAATTTTTTATCAAATTTTAAATCAGGCAAGGAAAGATGCAATTTATTGACTGTTAATCTTTTTATAAAAACAGTTATTCTTTTATTAATTGAGGCAACCAGACATGGAGAACCGTAAACAACGGCATGCTCGCCAAGAAGCATTAATTTTCCGGGGGCTGATGCAATCGCTTGATCCGTCATTTTGAACTTTCTAATCTAATTCCTTCTTCACCTAAGGAGATTGCTTCCAGACTAAAGTTATAGCGTTTTACCAAATCAGGCAATAAATTCTCACCTGCAATAAAACAAAGAAGGTATCCTACTCCTTTTGATCTTCCACCCCCTCCTAGAATTTTTGCTGCGCCGCCTTTTTTTTCGACCTCCCGAATTATTGGAATTACTTTTTGACTGACAACACCTATTTTTTCCAAAGTATTTTCGCATACTTTGAGAGCATTAACCAGGTTATTGGCATTGCCTTCTTTTAAGGCTAAAGCAATTTTTTTTGTTTGAATTTCGTTTATAGCCATAAATCTATCAAAAAATCTTTTATTTTCGGCATACTTTTTAGCTACAAATTTAACCATAGCAGCGGTTGACTCAAGAGGCGTGCCTGTATCTATCAGATAAAATTTATTAAGATTAGATGGAATTTTTAGAGATAATTGCCAAATGCTTTTTAAAAACTCCAATTCTTTCCTGTACCAAACTAATCCTCCGTAAGTTATTCCACTGTTATCAGCTCCTGAGGCGTTATGATGTTTAATTTTCTCAACTTCAAAGGCAAGCTTATTAACTAAATCAGGATTCCAGACTCTTTTCAAATAATAAAGAAGAGCCCCAATCGATGCTACTGAAACCGCTGCAGAAGAGCCTAAATGGTAACCTTTTTTTATTTGAGATGCGACTGTAATTTTAAAAGGTCTGATACTTCGCAGACCAAAATGATTTTTAACAACATTAATAATATGACGAATAAAGCGGTTATCGAGGGAGTAGGTCAATAATTTATCCTTATGGTCTTCAATTTTGACTGTAACCCTTTTATCAATCGCAGATAATAAGGCCGGAGCCCCATAGACAACAAAATGTTCACCACAGAGATAAATTTTACCCGGAGCGGAAACTGAAACTGGCATATCAATCAACAGGCTTAAATTTGATACCGTAGGGGATGATACCTTCAAGTCCAGGATCTTTTGTTCTCCTTAAAACTGTCAAGATCTTTTGGCCGATTTTAAGATTTTTATCCTGCCATTCAATTAATTGGGCAATTACCTTGATTCCTCCAACAAGCTCCGCTATAGCCACAACATAGGGAGCCTGCTGTTCGAAACCGGCAGGAGGCACATAGACTTTAGTATAGGAGAGAATTTTTCCTTCTAAATTCAAAAGACTTTTTACTTTTTTTTGATTACGCCAGATTTTAACCGGAGATAACATAGGATATTAAATTCTAATTCCTCTTTAAAATATGAATGACACAAGTACCACCACTACCGCCGACGTTGTGAGTTAAGCCAATTCGGGCATTTCTGACCTGTTTTTTACCTGCTGTTTGATTCAACTGATGGAAAATCTCAACAACCTGTTTAACTCCGGTTGCTCCAACCGGATGACCGGCTGCTTTTAATCCTCCTGATGTATTAACAACCGGCCGGCCAAATCCCAACCAGGTTTTTTTGGCAAAAATATTTTTAGCTGCTTCCCCTTTTTTAAAAAATCCTAAGTCTTCCATGGCAATTATTTCAGCAATGGTAAAACAATCATGAACTTCGGCAACATCAATATCTTCAGGTGTAATACCGGCCTGTTTATAAGCATTACGGGAAGAAATTACAGCCGCTTTTAATGAGGTTAAGTTTTCTCTTTGAGATAACGACAAAGAATCGCTCCCCGACTGTGATGCAACTATCGAAACTTTACTATTTTTATTATCACTTGAAAGTATCAGAGCAGCGGCACCATCAGAAATCGGCGAACAATCAAGAATTTTCAGAGGTGTGGCAATCATTGGACTTTTAAGAACCGCATCTATGGTAATCTGGTTTTTAAATTGGGCATGAGAGCTAAGTGATGCGTGATAATGATTTTTTACGGCTACTTGAGCGAGTTCTTCCTCTTTTGTTTTATATTCAGCCATATACTTCGTTGCCATTAAGGCATAGAGTGATGAAAAGGTTGCTCCGGCTTCTCTTTCGCCTTCGCTGCCGGCACCCATGAGAGCTTTATTTACAAGCTCCGGCTTATAATCAGTCATTTTTTCAACTCCCACTACTAAAACATTTTTATATTGTCCGGATAAAATTGAAAGAACAGCCAAATGAACAGCCATACCGCCTGAAGCACAAGCAGCCTCAACTTTTACAGCCGGAACATTAAGACCTAATTCTTCAGCAAAAAACGCACCAAGATGATCCTGATTGCCAAGTGAGGACGACAGCATGTTAGCAACTAAGACTGCATCAATTTTTGATTTTGGCAAAGATGTATTTTTAAATAATTGGTAACAAGTCTCCCTGACAAGAGAACGGGGAGAAGTATCCCATAACTCGCCGAAATTGGAGGTCAGACCTCCTAAAACTTGGACATTCATATCAGATTTTTTGACCGAATTTCAAATATTCCACGTAATTAATATATTTTTTGCGGTTGACAATATCGATAAATTTTTCTTTTTTACTATGATCATTTCTTCTCAAAACTTTTAAAACCACGGCATCCGAACCCGCACCGGAGCCATAAGAAACAAGCAGAATAAGATCATCTTTATTGGCAATATCCAAAACTTTTGATAATCCTAAAAGTGAAGATGCGGAATAGGGATTACCAATATGATCAATGATTAGGGAAGGAGCAAGCTGAGCAGGCGTAAAACCAAGTCTTCCAGCTACAATCCTGGGAAATTTACCATTAGGCATATGAAAGACACAGTATTTGAAATTCCGGGGTTTTAATCCGGTTTTTTTAAAAATATTTTGACTTACCAACTCAACATGATAGAAATAAGCCGGTTCACCGGTAAATCTTCCTCCATGACTGGGGAAGCGGACTCCATCCCGGCGCCAAAAATCAGGAGTATCGGAAGAAACAGAAGCTACATCAATTATTTTAGCCAGACTATCAGCGGAGTTTTTGCCTAGAATGACTGCAGCTGCAGCAGAAGCAGCCGTGTACTCCAGAATATCATGGGGTTTAGCCTGGGCACAGTCTGTTCCCACAATTAAACCTGATTTAATAATTTTTGCTGAAATTAGACCAGCAACCGAAATCATAGCAGTTGTTGCCGCTTTACAGGCAAACTGCAAATCTGTTGCCAAATAATTATGGCCAACCCCCAGGAATTCACCCAAAATAGTTGAGGTAGGATTAACAGCATAAGGATGGCTTTCGGAACCAACAAAGATGGCTTCAATTGAGGAGGCGGGCAGATGATAATTTTTCAGAGCCCTAATACTTGCTTCATACGCTAAAGTGACAGAATCTTCATCTAAACCGGCAACGGATTTTTCCCTAACGCCTAAGGAATTTTGGATATCTGAGGCTTGCTTACCCCAGATTTGGGCAATACTCTCAGCTTTTAAACGGTAAAAAGGGATATATATCCCGTAACTTAAAATTCCTACTTCCATTATTTAATTTATTTAGGGTGTAACTTACCCCTGCTTTATTTTTGCCCTGGCAAATTTCTGATGAGACTCGGATAGACTCCCAACAGAAAGAGCTGAGAGCAACGACAATTCTCCGGCAAGAACAGCAGCGGCAATTATTTCAGCAAGAGCGCGTGATTTTTCACCTTTTACACCTTTGGTAACTTTTAATATTTTTAAACTCTCCTGTTGAGAAGGCAACAAAGTTCCACCGCCAACAGTTCCCAAAGGCAAATCAGGCAAACTAACACTGATATATAAATTGCTGTCAACAATTTCAGTCGAGGTTATACCGATACTTCCTTCTGCCACATGGGCTACATCCTGTCCAGTTGAAATAAAAAGAGCAGCAATAATATTGGCATAATGGGCATTAAAGCCAAGAGAGCCGGCAACGATACTGCCTAAGTAACATTTAACTTTAGCTACTTCGTCAATTTTTTGGGGTGAAGTTTTTAATACTTGCCTGACAACTGATTCTGTTATGATGGCCTCTGCCATTACCTGACGGCCCCGTCCTTCCAGAAAATTAAGATAAGAAGGTTTTTTATCAATATCAAAATTAGCAGCTAATGACAGACAGCGGTTTTGGGTTTTTTCGGAAATTATTCGAACTAATTTATCTGCGGCTATTGTAGCCATATTCATTCCCATAGCTTCCTGACTGTCAAAGTTAAAACGAACAAAAACAAATTTCCCGACAATTTTTATCTTGAGACCAATTAATTGAAGATGCGAAGAAGTTGAACTTGCTTTCTTTTTTAAAAGCGAAATATTTTCCTCTAGAAATTTTTGCAAAGAAACACTTTGTTTAATATTTCCTGTTTTAAAAACAGCGCCCCTGGTAATGCCAACATCGAGACAAAAAGCTGTAACTCCACCGCTTAAAGTGACTGCTTTACAGCCCCGATTGACAGAAGCAACAAGAGCTCCTTCAGTTGTAGACAGCGGAAGATAATAATTGCCTTTTGCGTAATTTCCTGTAATTTTTAACGGACCGGCAATTCCCAAAGGAACTTGGGTACAACCAATCATATTTTCACAGTTTTTATACTGGGCATCATTTAGTCCCTGAGGAAAAATTGCAGTTGCACTCAACTTGAGTTTTAATTTTTCTTCCAGATATTTTCTTCTTTCAGATATAGTTTTTAACTGTCTAAGGGACATAGATCTAAATAAAGGGAATTTTAAAAATACCTAAACGATACATAAATATTGAATAGACAAAAACCAACGGGATGATAATCAGAGAAATAAGAATAATTTTAAATAAATCAAACCTCAATCCAAATCTTAAGGTTAAATAATAAAGAATGCTTTTCCAAAAAAGCAAAGTCAATGAAAAAGCAAGATAAGAAAGACTGTATAATTTGCCCGGATAAGAAATTGATCTTGGCGGAGGCAGGATCAAATAAAAAAAAGAGGTGGTAAAAAACCAAAACAAGGTCGGCCAAAGAGAATAAGACCAGAGAAGTATGATACGGACAAAGGGAAAAGTTTGAGAGCTAAGAAGGCGGTATCCAAGATAAAAGAGACAGAGCATTAAAGCAAATCCCAAATAAACGGAAAAATACAGACTATTAAATTTAACTGTTAAGAGAAACGGATTTTTAAGACCGATTTTGAGGACACTGGTGAGAAGAAAATAAAAAAAGATTAAAAGATGGATGAAAATTATCTGTCTTTTATCCTGGCCAATTTGAGAAATTTGCCGATAGGCAACATAAGGCGAGGTAATGGTGCCGATAGAGTTTCGAAGAAAAAGAATAAAAGGTTTAATAAGAGACATGACATCAGAAGCTAAGCTGGAGTAAAGAAGCCAGCTTGACTAATTTAAGACCAAATATTAAATAGGCAAAAATAATGGCTACAAATGATGCCGGAATTAATATTTTAAAAGGAAAAAATTTAAACTGAGGAACCAGACGTTTATATAAAGGAGTCAGGGGTCCGACCGTCTGAGGAGGAATTACGGCCATCTGTTGCATTTTGTCCACTAATCTTTGGTAAAAATAATCATTTTTCATAATTGAAGACAAAAGCAAAAGCTTTTCGTGCCCGAAAGAGCTGACTTTCGGCACTTTTAAAAGTAATTGTCATTTTTTGAGATATTTCTTCAACCGTAAATCCCTGAATGTATTTAAGCTTTAATATAAGCTGATAAGAAGGTGACAGTTTGGCAAAAGTCTGTTTAATTTTCTGTCTTAACAACTGTTCATCCAAAGCTTCTTCGGGTCCAAATAGAGAACTTAAAAGAGGTTCGACTTCCTTAACTTGGGAAAAGACAATTTTTTTAATCTTTTTTTTACGGTAAAAATCAATTATTTTGTGATTAGCTATACTGCAAAGAAAAGTAAAAAGCGAACATTTAAAAGCAAAATCACGAAAACCGTCCAGAACGGCAAAAAAGGAGTCCTGAAGAATTTCTTCAATATCCTCCTTTTCATTGATTTTTCGCGATATATACGTATAAATAGAGTGATAATAGTGCCTGTAAAAATAATTTAAAGCTTTCTCATCACCTGCCAATATTTGACTTACTATTTGCCTTTCCTCATCTTGCTTTTTTTTCACTCTTATTGAGTCGGCAAAAATACCCTGATCACGCATTCTGCTATTATAACAAATCCTTCGACTACACCCCGCTAAATAATCAGTCAGATTGACAAAGAGAGAGTGACATGACTACACTGGGTTTATGATACTTGCTCAGGTTGATATTTCAAAAACCTATCCGCCGGCAAAAATTCCAGCTCTGCAGACTTTGGGCGGACTGGTATCCTCGTTTTTACCTAAAATTCTGCTTTTGGCCGGGATTATTTTCTTTTTATTAACCATAGGAGCCGGAGTAGCTGTTATTGCCGGAGCCGGCAGCGACAATCCTCAAAGCCAGGAAAAGGCAAAAACTTTCCTGACTTATGCAGTACTGGGGTTGGTTATTATTTTTGCCTCATACTGGATTGTCCAGCTAATCAGTTTTGTGACATTCAATTCTTTGA
>MFJA01000011.1:13164-22946 GCA_001779055.1 Candidatus Gottesmanbacteria bacterium RBG_16_37_8 | reverse complement strand
TTTTTTAATATTGTTATTGCAGGACTTAATTTCATATCAGCCGGCGGTGATCCAAAAAAAGTGCAAAATGCCTGGCGGAGAATTTGGCAGTCATTAATAGGATTGATTATTATAGTTGCCTCATTTATACTGGCGGCAATTATCGGCATATTATTATTTAATAATGCTTCAGCAATACTTAATCCCAGCCTGAAATAGACAAAATATATGAAGAAGATAAAGCAAATTATATTAAGCGTATTTATACTGATAACAACTGTCCAACCGGTATTGGCTCAGGGTATAGGCTGCGGCGGAGGTTTGGGAGTTATCGGACAAGCGTTTTGCAATTTGCCTACAGGAACTACTGGAAAAGTAAAAGTCGGAAACAGCCTGAATAGGCTAGTGTCAGGAATTATTGGTTTTCTGACCATGATTGCCGCCTTGTGGTTTCTCTTCCAGTTTATTATTGCCGGATTCAACTGGATTAATGCCGGCGGGGATAAAGGGGCAGCTCAGGCAGCCCGTGAAAAAATAACCAATGCAGTTGTCGGATTACTGGTTGTTGTTTCAGCCTGGGTGCTGGTTGCGCTTTTGGGATCACTTATAGGACTTGATATCCTAAATCCCGGGGCAGTCTTACAAAACTTAAAAATATGACAATTTTATTACAAACACCGATTACCAATCCGGTAATACCAAGACTTATAGGAAAAAAACCCGGCGATGCACCGGCATTAATTGCCCAATTTTTCAGCAGTCTTATCGGTCTTCTTCTGGTTATCGGCACAATATGGGCATTTATGCAGCTTTTACTTGGGGCTTTTAACTGGATATCTTCAGGAGGAGATAAAGGAAAAATTGAGGCAGCCCAACAAAAAATCCTGCATGCTATTATCGGTCTGGTGCTGGTTTTTGCCTCTTGGTCAATATTTTTGGTGCTTTTAAAATTCTTAGGAATAGTCGGTCCTGGTGGACAATTACAGCTTATATTGCCGAAACTTTTTTAAGACTTCCCCACTTTTTTATTGCTTTTTCATAAGATTTAGGAGTTCCGATATCCAAAAACTGTCCTTCGAAGGGAAAACCGGCTAAATTTTTCGATTTGGCAAGGCGCGGGAAGACGTTTTCCAATTGAGCACTGCCCTCTTTGGGCAAATAAGAAAAAATATCCCTGTCTATAACATATAAACCGCAACTGATGAGCTGGGATTTTTGTTTGCCTTTTTGCGGTTTTTCAATAAAATCAATTATTTTTGATCCATGAAGAATTACCTCACCGTAATTTGAGGGATCGACAACCGAGGTGACAGCGATGGTTGCCAGAGAATCGTTATCATGATGATAAGAGATTAAATCATTAAGATTAATATCAATGAGAATATCTCCGTGAACAACAATAAAAGTAGCCTCTTGGAGATGTTTTCTGGCTAATATCAAGGCTCCGCCGGTACCTTGAGCACTCTTTTCCCTGACATAGGTTATTTTGACGCCGAATTTTTGTCCGTCGCCAAAGTGATTTTCAATTTTTTCTCCCAGATGGCCAATGGAGAAGATCAGGTTTCTGATATTATAAGTACGCAAGAGCTCAATGATGTGCTCTAAAATTGGTTTGCCGCCAACAGGAAACAGGCCCTTGGGCATTTCGAAAGTAAAGGGACGCATGTTAATCCCCTTCCCGCCTGCCAGAATAACAGCAGTATTTATTTTGGGAGTCAGACTTTGGGAAATTAAAGTTTCAATTGCATGAGACCTGTTACGAAGCTTGGTGCCGTCAATCAGTTCATCAACACGAATAAGAATTGATTTTTTTAAAGTTATGGTTAAACGCTCTCTATCCATAGATTTATCAGGTATGGCGGTCGGCAACTTTGGATGCGCCATATGAATGCGGTTTGGTTTTGACATTAAAACCGCAACTTCTGACCATACCGACAACTTCATTAATCATTTCCTTGGTTTCACCAATGCTGCCAATATCCACATGAATTTCAACGTCATATTTGGTGATACCGTCATTTTTCAAAAGAGCGAGAACCTCATCAGCACAGGCAAGAGACAAGGCAGCTTCCTGATAGATACGTGACCTTAAGACATAAGTTTTAGAATCAATAATTCTTCTCCAAAAATAAATGCCGCCGTAGCCAACGCGGTGAATAACTATGGCGGTGACAAAATCAACTCCGTGGCCGTTTTTGGGCTGAGAATCAGTACCAATCACCAAGCGGTACTGGTATTCAGGGGCACTCTCAATGAATTCCAAAGCTTTTCGCCGAAGCTTAACAAGAGATAAAACTCCGTATGTCGGACTATTAAAGCAGTCATTGAGGAAAGATTTTGAATCATTATTTTTCATATTTGATTTGTTTGATTTTATCACATTCAATTTTTTTTATTAAATTTTCCATTAAATATGCTTAACAAGTTTGCTTGACAAGCTAATTATTATCCTCTATTATAGGCTGCCTGTATGACTTCAAGCAGAATTATTCTAGCCCTGTTAGGATTAATTGTTCTAGTTATGGTGATATTGTCCAGCGGCAGAATGATGGATGCACTTCGACAAAGATTGGGACTTTTGCCTAAAACGAATCAGGTGAAAGACAGCCAGATAACGGCAACACCTACAAAAGCTGCAACAGACAAGGATGCAGAAAAAGCGGAAACGGTCTCATTTGACGGCAAAGAAATCCCTCAAACAGGTCCTTTGGAGTTAGTTTACTTACTTTTGGGAGGCGGACTATTGGTAGGATTTGCCATAAAGAAAATCAGCCGAAAAATTTACTCCTGAAAATTTTCCAAGTCTTTTTTCAAACTATTGATATCAGTCGATTCCAAATCTGCTTCAATCGTCGTTGATTCATCTGAAGTATTAATTTTGTTTAAGGAATTCAGATAGTCGTCGACAGGTGTAGGTACAATTGTCGGTGTAGAGAGTTTTTCAGGTTGCGAGGTTACTGTCACGCTGGCTGTTGGAGTTATAGCTTTATTTTGTTGTTTTTTTATTATGGTTGAAACAAGAAGTGCTGTTATAAAAAAGAAGATTACTGCAACTACGGCAAAAAGAAGATAAAACCAGAATGGTAGAGATTCAGACGGAGGCTTGGCAACTACTAATGATTCTCCCGGCGATAACATATTATCCTGTTGAGAGGAAGAAGGCGGGGGTACCGGAGGTGAAGATGGAGGAAAAGGCTGTATTGATGATGTGGCAGGCGGAACAGCTTGAGAAATATTACCTGAATTTATATCCGGTTTTTGATCATCCATTTTTTTGGTATCCATAATTATTGCCCAACAGCAGAATTTGTTGAGTTGACAACAGTTGGCTCAACTTTTGCTTTATATTTTTTTATTTCTTTAATCAAATTCTTCTGATCAGTTAATACACCTTCAATTAAAGCTATCAGGTTTGTTAAGCGTTTTCTCAAGCTTTGAAATTCATCCCTACTCTTACTCTCCTTAATGCTTTTCCAACCAGCTTCAATATCAGTTAATTCTTGACTAATTTTATCCAAAGATACAGTTATTTTACTAAATTGAGATTTCAGTCGATCGGAAACTGTTTTAGTAACATCCAATTTGGCTAATCTCTTTTCAATTCTCATATTGATTATTTTTAAACGGTTAACAAGGCCTTGCAAGTGTCTGTAGAAACGCTGAAAGATATTATCCAAAATTTCAGGATTGGTTAACAGCTGAAGACGGTTTCTGACCTGAGGGGAAACTGTAGCAATGCTATCAGAGGGGGTCTGAGCCAAAATATTAAAGGGTATAAGCAAAGAGACTATGGTAAATAACAAAAAATATTTAACCATCAGACAGAATTAATACTATAATAAATCTATTCTGTAGGAAAAAACGGGATTAGTCAAGTTTGTATATATTTAATATTTCAGCTAAGCTATAGCCTAATGAAAATATATTTCCCGCATATTCCCCGAAGATTTTCCGCAAAGGAACTTAATGCCTGTCTCAAGCTGGCGATCTTATCAGCTTTAGCAGTAATTATTTTATTAAATACCGTTACAGAGAGGAAAAATCAAAATATATTAGGAGAGCAATCATCTTCCAATTTACGGCAGATAAAAGAGGGTCAAGAAGAAAATTTGAGAAAAGAACTAAATTATTGGCTCAGTTTCAACAATAAATTTCCTGATTACAACTATTCCTATCTGAAAATTGCGGATTTATATTTCAAGCTGGATCAGCAGGAAGACGGAAACAAAATAATGAAAAAATATCAGGAAGTAATTGTTGAGTCAGATAAGACTAAATTAAATTAGCTCACTCCCCTGTCTTTTTCTCTTCAGAGGTTTTTTCCTGTACTTCAGATTTTGGCGTACCTTCGGGAACTTCTTCTGTCACTCCTTCCGCAGCTTCTTTTTCAGCTTCTGCAGCAGCTTCTTTTTCAGCTTTTTCTTCAACCATTTTTTCTGCTTCTTTAGAAACAAGAGGAGCTATTTTAACTACTTCCAATTCCGGATCAGCTGTAATTTTAATCTCTGATGATACTTTCAAATCCTTGATCTTTATTGCCTGATCAACTTCTTTAAGATTAGTCACATCAACGGCAATTCTTTCAGGAAGATCGGCAGGCAGGGCTTCAACTTCCAGCTCATCAAGATTGCTCAATAAAACTCCCAATTTTTCTTTAACTGCCGGTGCCTCACCGACAATTTCCAAAGGAACATTAGCGGTAACTTTTTCCTTAAGGTCAACATGATGAAAATCTGTATGTAAAGGATTTCCCGTAAGAGGATGATAAGTCACGTTATTGATTAAAACAGGTATTTTTTTAACATCGAGGATCAGATCAATCAGACCTGTTTCACCCGTTTGGTTAAAAACTTTTTGAAATTCCTTGAGGTTAACGGAAACAGCTTGGGATTTAATTTTTTTACCAAAGACGTTTGCCGGTAATAAGCCAACTTGCCTTAACTTTTTCACTTTACGACCCATTACTTTTCGTACATCTGCTTTAAGGGATATATTAGCCATAAGAATTAATATTTTAGGCGGATATTTCCTTTATGTCAAATGGCATGACTTCTTGTTAAATAATTTTTTTTATTCCTATAATGAATTAATGCACACTTTTAAAAAGACAATTATTTATTTATTTTGCCTGATTAATCTGTCTTATCTTGTTATAACTTTTTTGCCTAATATAAATAAAGTAAATTTACCTATTATCAATCCCGTCAGCTCGGCTACCGTTTTAGCCAGTAAATCCAGCAATACCGTAATGACAGATTTGGAAGTTTCAGAAGAAGATTATAAAGAGTACAATATTTTACTTCTGGGACTGGATGCCCGCAAAGGTGACGATAGACCCCGATGCGACGCAATTCATATATTCAGTTTTTCGCCGGCAACAGATTACTTAAGAATAACTTCCATTCCCCGGGGAACCAGGATAGAACTAGCCAATGTTTCAACACAAAGTGCATATCTGGCCAATAACTGTCATTTGAACGGAATTGAGAACACCATTAACAAAATAGAAAAAATTTCTGATTTAGAGATTGATGCTTATATAACTGTCGGTTTTTCCCAGGTACTGGGAATTTTGAGATCGATGAATTTACCGACTAGCTCAACGCTGCAATATTTAAGAAACCGCAGATACGGCATCGGAGATTATCAGAGAAGCCATAATCAAGCCAATTTTCTAAAAGACATGATCTTGTCTTATTTTTGGCAATTTTATAAATTACCTGTTAACTTCAGAGAATTTATATTTAATACAATAGACGGTAATTTGGATTTTAGTACGGCTAATTATCTAATTGAAGCATTTGCCCGAAAAAAAATATATCTAAGTTCAGACAATATAATTCTTATTAGCAAACCTGAGAGATCAAAATATGTTAAAGAAATTCACTTAGAAGTTGAAAATGAAGAATTCACTTTGGGGCAAAATGATGAAGAATATAAAACTTATCAAATTGAGATGGAAACTTATTTGAATAATTTAATTAAGACAATTGAGAATGATGTTATTTCCGGTCATAAAAATAGGGCTTATACAAAATTAAAAATTCCCTTCAATCAAAAATTATGGCTGCAGATAGACAATGAAGAGGTGCGTGATGAGATTCATTACCGATTAGTTGAAGTTTACGTTAATTGCGTTGAGGATGTTGAAAAATCTAAATATATATTGGAAGAATATAAAAACGAATTAAAACTATTTAATAAGACAAAATACCTTCAAAAAGCAGAAGATTTGGGGAAGTCAGGGTAAAGACAGTTTTAACTGAAACAGCCTGTCTACAGAACTGTCTGTAGTGAAAATCAGCAGATCTCCCCCACTTTCTTTGGCTTTAAAATTAAAAGGACTTAAAACAAATTTTGATGAAGCGAAAGACATATTAACTGCTGAAGTCTTATCGCCTGCCTGTTTTTGAAAATAAAACTGATAGATTTTATGTTCATCCCTAAGATTTTCAGGCAAAAGATAAGAAAATTTAAATTCAGAAGTTGAATTTTCAGGAATTTTTAAGAGAAACCCAAAAATAGTTTTGTCTTCCTGATAAGATGTTACATCAAAACTTACGGATTCAATTTTTTGACCGTTTACTTCGGAATTTATCAAAACTGAGTTTTTAGGCAAAAACAATCTCAAATAATTAGTGTATTGACCTCCCTGAAGCAACCCAGCCTGGCTCTGATTATCATATTTAAGTGTCAGATCAGTAATTATTTGTCCGTTAACATTTATTTTTTTATCAATGAAGACAGCTTTTTTTACAAAAAAATTAGCTTTATTAACACCGAAATTGCTTTCATTAATAAAAATATAATCAGGAAAACAAACTTGGTTAACATTAAGACATTTGATATTGAAAACGCGTCCAGCCCAACCGTAGTCCTCTACCTTTTTTTGCACATTTACATCATTGAAGTAAAACTGGAGATTTTTTTCTTCAAGAGATTTTTTAATAATCTGAAATAATTTAAGATAAGATATATTTTTTCCGGTCAGCCTTTTTTGCAGACTGTCGGAGATTGATTTAAGAAAATCCTTTTTCGAAGTTGAGCCGGCAAAAAACTGCTGATTGATATATAGTTGAGCTTTAATAAACAGATTGTCAGAGGTAATTACTTCATTATTGAAATCGGCTAAAGTCAGAGGACCTAAAACTGTCAAAAGATCCTGAACTAATAACAGATTGAGACCGATAACCCCGTCAACTTTTTTTTGGATCGTTTTGTCCAAAAACCATTCAGCCTGAACGGCTGATGAGGCAAAATCAGGATCAAAATTACTGTCTCTTAAAAACCAATTGGGCTGATTAAAATACTTTCTAATCGGATCAGGAGGATCCACATGACCCTTTAATTGTCCGTCAATAGTATAGACATCAAGGATATCCAAATTATTCATTTTGCCATCCTGAAGATCAAGAAGCCCGACAGAACCAATAAATCCTCCAGTTGGACGCAATTCCATATTATTTTGAAGTAAGAGAAGATAAATTTTATGGCCATTAAAAAATATTTCCTTAAATGGAGGAAGAAGGTAGCTTAGCGCATTAATTTGATTGGTAGTATTATCTAAAAATGAGGAAAGAGATTCCTGTGGAAAAAATGGGATTGCCTGTAAATTTATATCAGACTTAAGATTTTCTGTAGATTGAGATAAAAGATTAAATGTATCAATAATCTGCTGATACTTCTCTTTACTTATGTTTAAATCTTTAAGCATCAAAGCTTGATCTGAGGCAGTGATACTTTCAATTAAGCTTAAAGTGTTAATACCCGTAGTTAAAAATTGGTCAGCTGATACAAACAGTCGTCCGGTATTTCGAAAAACACCTATATTTCGAAAAGGATTAAGAGGAGTATTTAAATTATTATAGACATTTTGAGCGGATATAACTTTATTTTTCAGTTGATCAAGATCATAAGTCAGGAGAGAAATTTCTGAAGATGCAAAATGCTTTTGAGCATTATCAATAATTTGTCTGACCTGATTTACCTGCCAGTATGTTAAAACTGAAAGAAAAAACAAAAGAATAGTAAAAATTATAAGTGGCCATAATATAAAGGGACTGATTTTTTTACGGACATATTTTTTGGGTAACTGACTGATAATATTTTCTTGGGGTTGATTTTTGACAGAAGCAGTTTTTTTCAGAGGTAAAAGTATTTTATTTTTCTTTAAATCGGGATCGATTAATGAAGATTCAGGCAATTTATCCTGCAGACGAATGTCAATGATATTTTTGGTGGAATGGGTGAAAGCGATTTTTAATATCTCGTCTGATAGTTTTTGAAAATACCAGGGATTAAGATTTTCTACTCTCAATATTTTTATCCTGTCAAGTTTAGCAATTTCTGTAATATTTTCACTTTGATAGTCGATAAAAAGAAACTTACCAGCGGTTTTTAAATATTTAAGATAAGAATCCTTAACTTTACTGACCCCTCCGAATTGAAATAGGTAGTTAAATTTCCCGCTTTTGGGGAAAGCTTCAGATTCAATAACCTCACAGCCTCCATCCCGCAATTTTTGAGACAAGGTATTGGTAATTTGAGATTCCCCTACTATTAAGGCCAGGGGGCTGGCTATCGTTTCTATTTTTTCAGTTTTTGGCAGCGGCATAGGGTGCAGTCCTTCGATCCGCCAGCTGGCGGACTCAGGATAAATTATCCAGAGCTTGATTAACTAAAAGATCAGCCTGGCTGTTTTTTTCCCTGGGTATTAATTGATAAACTATTTTTCCGGGAATACCAATCTCCAATTCCCGGATCTTATAAATAAAATTTCTTATACGAGAATTTTTTACTTTAAAAAAACCGTTAACCTGATTAACAATCAACTTAGAGTCAATATAAAAATCAATAAGTATATTTTCAGTCAAATTTAATTTTTCTTTATATTGTGACAAATATTCCAGGGCAGCAATCAAAGCCTGATATTCTGCTTCATTATTGGTAGTTATGCCAATAAATTTGGAAATAGATTCAATAAGCTGATTGTTTTCGGTTTTTATTACGACGCCTACGGCTGCCGGACCGGGATTTCCTCTTGATCCCCCGTCTATATTTATCATTAATCTATTAATCATCATCAATATGTATTCAATATTTACCGAATATTACGCTCGAATTTTAAAAATACTTAGCCTCAGAATTAGAATTTTTAAATAATTATTCTATATTTACCGAAACTAACACTGGGAAAGATTAATTCTAATTTTATCATCAAATAAGGAAGAAATCGAAGGGGATAATACTTTAAATTTATTAGTTAATAAGAATTTTTAAGGTTGAGGAGCTGCAAAAATAGTTTCCGCCTTAGGAAAAACAACATTTATTACCTTACCATCCGGTGTAATAACTTTACCTAAATCAAAAGTCCATTTTGCAGATGTCGGTGTGAGAGGAGCTACCGGTGGAACGGAAGGGGCCGGTACATTTCCAAAAGGCAAAGTAATTTTGTCCAACCAGGCACCGACAGTTTGTCCGACACTATTAACTGCTCCTGAAACTGTTTTACTAAGATAGGCAACACCTTGCTTGACTTGTGATGTTAATCTATTAGTCCAATCAGCCAAAAGTCCGGTCCGGTCTAAACTTTTAAATAATGAGGCAGCTACTCCAACCAAACCTGTACCTAAGCCAAAGACAACGCTCCTTTTAAGAATCGTCTTTGTATGATTCCAGGCTTCCCGTCTTTTGATATAGGGAATAATACTATCCTGTAGGAAATAGGCTCTCTGGTCAGGCGGCATGCTTTCATAAAGGCGATTGGCTACTTGGTAAGCTATATCAATTGCATTTAATTCGTT
>MFJA01000011.1:0-13111 GCA_001779055.1 Candidatus Gottesmanbacteria bacterium RBG_16_37_8 | reverse complement strand
TAAGGCAGAGACTTTTTTAATCAACCTTTTAACCTCGTTTTCACCGACCCCTAACCTTTTAATATCAATTCCCGCTTCAATTTCAGTAGTTAAATCAGCCAGTTCTTTTATATCCTCCAAATCATTTTTAGAAAAGATACTTCTCCATTCCAATCTGCCTTTGCGAAAGCTGCCGGTTCTGCCTGCCAGTTCTCTGGCTGCCAAATCAGCATTAGTTTCCCTATTTAAAGCCCAACGCCCAAAATCAAAACCGCTTCTGGTGACGGCTCCTAAGGCGGCAACAGGAAGCGCTGCATTAATTGATGCCCCAGCAAACTGACCTGAAGTTCTAACCACATCTCCAACTGTTTTAGCTGCTGCCGGTACCACTTCTAATCCTGGCCCAGCAAAGAAACCAAGGGCTGGAATTTTGAAAAGTCTTCTAAACCAATTAGGTCTCCGATGTTCAATAGATTGACCAAAAAATCTTAGTAAACCACCGCTATTTCTTCCGGACAATAATTTAGAAAGAGTATTATCCAACGAACCGGTGATTTTAAAAGGAGACCTGGGGTAGGGTTCAAATTGAGGAACTTTTTTTTCTTCTTTTTCAGCTTTTTCTTCTGAAGCGGGTACTTTTTTCAATTTCTCAATTTCACCTTGCAAGCCGGCTATTTTTTCAACTTTAGCCGATAATTCTTTTTGGCTGGCAGTCAGCTGTGCTTTAACTTCTACCAATTCTCCATTTGGTTTAGTTAAAGGACCAATTTCAGGAGAACCGGCAGGAGATGGAGACGGAGTTTTAGCTCCTTCAGAGGCATGTTCTCCGGCTGTTTGTAATAGAGTCGGCGCTTCAACTTGCATAATATATTAAGGCAGGTCTAAATTTAAGCCTGTAGTGTAGCCTTAAATCATGATTTTGTCAAGTTTTAGAGCCTTATATTAAGGAAAAATGGAATACGTGAAGCTATAACCTATAAAAAGAGTTAAATTTGCTCTGTTTTTACCTCTGCAGGCGGCGTTTGAAGTTTTAAATAATTCTCAGATAAAGTGGTTATTAAAGTATTAATCTGATCCCAATTATCTTCATCCGCTGAAGCTACAATCTTAACCCATAAATGAACCGTTGGATCGTTTTGTTTGGTAGTTTCCTCCAACATCCCGCGGTAAAAATCCAAGAGAAAGGCTTTCTTAAAGGTTAGAGTTGCGACAAGAAGCAGAGAATCGTAATCAGGAACTCTGTCTTTATAGAATTTCTCAACAATCTCGGGAGTAGTAGTAGGATCTTTAAGAAGATTTTCCAGATTAGTTTCATCTTCATCAGTAAACTGGTCGGCTACTTTTTCAGACAAGTATTGGGCAAAAGCATCCATATAATCATAAATATATGAGCCTTTCTCCTCATCAGTCATAAAAGAGGTGCAGAGAAGGTCTAAAATATCGTATTTTGCAAGATCAATTAAAGCCATAATTAATTATATAACATCAGGGACCGGCTGCAAGCGCAGATAATTTATAACTTAATTTATTTGCATAATAACCAAAATTTTTCTTTGCCAAATCAAACCAGGTATTACTTATTTGTTGAACTGATGTTACTCCTTCTTTGACAATGTGTTCTCCCCGACTTCCCCAATCAGCCAGCAAACCTGTTTTGGTTAATGTTCCAAATATAGATGTTGCCATGCCAACCAGGCTGGTCTTAAATCCGGCAATAACACTCCTCTTGCCCATGGCTTTTAGATGATTGGTTACTTCCCGTTTTTGCAGATAATGAGGCAGTTCATCCTGCAAGAAAGCTGCTCTTTCTACAGGAGACAAGCCTTGAGAAAAGAGTTTTTCAGCTACATCATAAGCAGTATCCACATCCTGGAGATACAATCTTTCGGCAGGAGTTAATTTAGCCAGTCCTTCCTGAGAGACAATTCTTTCCAAAGTCAGTTTCTCCAATTTTGATCCGAAACCTCTTTTAATCAGACGGCGCATTTCTCCTTTATCCATCATTAAATTATTGGCAGTTGTGCCTGCTTTTAATTCATTATTCAGGTCTAATAATTGGGCTACATCAGCTTTATCACCAAAAACGGTATTCCAAATGGCTCCCGAATCCCAGTTTCTGCCTCCGTCAGTACCGCGCCTAACCAACTCACGGGCAAAAAGATGCATGGTTTTTTCTTTCATGACAGCCCAACGTATACCATCAACAGAACCCCTGGTTAGGGCGCCTAAGACACCGACTGTTAGAGCGGGAGTAACTGAGGCGGCTAATATCTCTCCTCCTACTTGCGCAGCTTGACCGATTGTGGCTATTTTGGAAGCAGCAGCCGGAAGAACAGACATTCCTTCCGGAGCTAAGAAACCAAGAAAAGGTATTTTAAGTAAAGTCCTTCTAAGCCAACCCGGCCTTCTGATTTCCGTTCCATAGCCTAAAGCAGCCTGAGGACCAGGCTCAACCCGTTCACCCAAGAATTTTTTCATTGTTTTTCCCAATACACCACTGATAGTTGTCTGTAAAGGAATTCTTCGTTCGGTATCAAAAGCATCTTCAGCTCTTTGATCCGCAGTTTTTCCAGCTGGTTTTTCTTCTTTTTCTTTTGGCGGTTCTTTTTTAAGAGCAACTTGAGCGACTTTTAAATCTGCAATCTCTTTTTGGGCATTTTCAAGTGCTTTTTGCAATTTCTGAAGCTCTGATAAAGGGACCATATCTTGTTCTTTTTTAGGAGGTTTACCCTGATCTCCAGGAGGTTTTAATCCTTCAGGAAGTGGAGCAGGAGGAGGTCCTCCAGCACCGGGCGGTGGTTCAAATGATGTTCCTGCCATATTTCCAGTGTTTAATATTTACTATACTTTGTCAAGCACGAAGGATAAAAAGCTATAATGAAGAAGGTTTCTTATGAATAATATTATTCTTTGAATGCTGTTCTAATTTTTGTCTTACTAATTCAAGTTCTTCTTTAGTTTCGGCCATATGTAGCTTTTCTGATATATCATGAATTATTTTGGCTCTTATTTCCATAAAGTCATTACTATTATATTTTCTTTTTCCTTCATCAATTTCCTGCAGGAGTTTGGCACTCTCTTTTTTATAATTTATATCAATTAATTCCGCTAATGTTTCCCAGCAGAGTGTTTCCAACTGTATTTTTCTATCCTCATCAAATTCATCTAAAACAACCATAATTTTATCTTTTGTTTCCTGAGCCATTGGGGTTATTGATAATAACAGTTTCAAATTTATTTTTATCATTTTATCTCCTGTTTAAGCTTTTATTCTTCTATTTAGCGATTTATAATATTCTAAGCCAATTACTTGTCTGATTCTTCGGGCATCGATTAACCTCAATTCTCTTGATGTTACTCTTTCATTAATAAAATCCAGTGCCTCATGAGCAGTGGGAATTGTGGAAGCCGGATCAGATTTGTCAAAGATAATCAATTTACCATTATCGTCAAGTGTTATTTCATAAGAGACATTGCCTGCAGATGTCAAATTGTCAATTCTGACATTTTGAAAATAAGGTTTAACATTTTGCCGGCTACTCTCAGACGACATAGTAAGAGCATTATATCCTGCTTCTAATAATCTATTTTTCTGTTCTTCCATTGCCTGATTCAACATAGGTCCCTCAAGTGGTATGGCCGGAGTTGAAGTTACATTTTCAACCGGTAAATCTATTCCTGGTGTTGTAACATCGATACCCGGAAGATTTATGGGAGGAGTTCTTAGACTAATCGCTGGAATATTTATTGCTCTGCCTCGAATATTAATCACTCTGGCAGGAACATTTATTAAAGGATGCAGAAGTAAAGGACCGGCAGGCCTGATAATCCTTCTGGGACTTATAAGTTGACCAACTGAAAATGAATTTTGCATTACTAAAATATCGCCTTCATCTCCCAGAACCAGAGTCATTGATTGGTGTTCTGATGTGTTCGGATTTTCGGACCAGAGATCTTCCCATTCCAAACCCATCCTGCCTCTATCCATCATAAATTCCTGAGGTAAACCAATATCGGTTTGTCTTACCCTAAGATTTTTACTTAAATGCTCCATTCTGGCAATATATCTGGCAGCTGCTTCCCTGGCAATAATTTTACCTTTATCCGTTTTTAAATATTCAGCTAATGGTTGATTAGCTCCTCCAGTTCCCACCCCGTCCACTTGCCAGACATCATTTACTCTTTTTAATGTCAGATCCACACTTGTTGCCGTAAATTGAGGATGGCCTAATGTTGAATAGATAAATTCGCCGGGATTTATACCCGGAGCTAAATAGCATAATATACTTTTTTCACCCAAGGCTTCTTCAATATTTCCCTGAATTTTAACTACTGCTTCTGTTGTTGCAGGATCATAATATTGATTATCTAGACCGATTCTTTCTACGGCTCCTAAATTTTTACCGGATTTGTCTATTACCGCATTATGACCATTCTCATCAACAACAATTGCAACAATATCGCCATTAGGCAATTTGACAAATTCAGATAAAGTGTTAATTCCTGAATAATAACCCTGTCTTTCCAATTCCTGCTGCATTTCTCTTCTTGAAGTTTCACCAAGTACTTCAGCTTTTTTCCTGCCTATTATCTCCGGTTTTCGGGATTCATCTTTATAATTAAGAGTAACAGCACCAGTATCGACGGCGGTAGTTAGTAGAATATCCCAAGTATTTATAGCAAGATTTGCTAATTCACTTTTACTACCCCGCCTTATTGAAGCCCAGATTTCTTTATCCAGTGCTATTCTATCAGTATGACCTACTGCTACTGATCTTATATGACTTTCATCAAATTTCAGATGAAAAGTACGAGCTAAGTAAATACGGAATTCAAGATTATCTTTGCCCACGATATCATCAAACATTTCCCCCCTGATACCAAATAAACGTCTCAAAGTGTTGTAATTATCAGCAAAAAGAGTACTTTCCTCTCTAAACAAACTGGCCGGATCTACATCCCGGAGAATATGCCAGACTAAATCATTTCTTTCTCCGTTTGTTTCTACAATTTTTTTAATAGCTTCTAATAATTCTTTCTTCTCCTTATCTTTAGCACTTTTTCCTTTATACGGTTTATACTCTTTATAGGTTTTATCTTTAACTTTTCCTAACTGAACGCGTTCTTGCTTTGATTTTCTTTTCTTTTTCTTAATATCTTTAATATTTACGTTTAATCCTTTTATCTCATCTAGCGCAGCCTGCATATCACTGAATAATTCAAGAATTTTTTGCTTTTTTTCTTGTGGTGTACCAGGGTGTGATATTTCACCACTTACAATATCATCATGCTCTTTTTTTGCATTAGTGTATTTTAGACCGAGTACCGGTGATTGATTTGAAAGTGAATCTATTTCATCCTGATAATCATCAATTTCAGTTTTTTTCTCATCCCAAGCTTTTTTAGCAGTATCATAAGAAGTCTTTTTTTCGTCAATAACCTGTTGATCGGAAGAAGGACCACCCTGCAATTCATCTATTCTTTTTTGTAATGAAGCATGACGTTGTTTATTGGCATCTGATCCTTCAAACTTTTGAAGCATATATGATTCCCAAATTTCTTCGGCTTGATCTGTTGCTTTGTCTGTCAAAACCAATTCCTGAGCTTGTGCTTCAACATACATGCGGACATGTTCGGGTAAATCAGGAAAAGACAGACCTTTTTCTCTGTATTCCCTGTATTCTTCCCCTTGTAAAACAATATCTATTTTTTTGGAGACTGTCGAATTTACCTTATCCGGGGATCTACCGGGAGCAAGATGTTGCAGCATTTCAACTCTTAAATTTCTTAACTTCAGGATTGCCATCCGCTGTTCCATAATTCCAAAATCCTTACCTATCTGAACAAACTCCTCAAATCCGGCCGCACCGACATCCAAACCATTGGCTCCGTTTCTAAAGCTTTCAGCAAGTTCCTTCTTCATGCGTTCCATTTCCTTGGCATCATGAAATTTCTTATCACGTGTTTCCAATCCTCTACCAGGAAGAGAAAAAAACCAATCTGTACCTTTTTCCACTAATCCTGCTCCATTTTGCATATATTGGCCTAATCGTCCAGCTACGAAGGTTGAAATCCTGTCTTGCTGATCCGGAAGCGGTGTTATTTCCATGCCAATTATGGCAGTCCAATATAACTCCATTGATCTTAGGGTGTGTAAGAGCTGTTGAATTTGAGCAGGATTTTTTTTCAAATTATCGAAATTAACAGATTCTCCATCGATTATTTCTATTCCTTTATTGGCTATGGTAGTTGTGGTGACCAGTTCATCAGAGGCAAAAGTTCCAACCATGGTCCTGTAGAGTTCAACAATTGTTCTATCTATATGACCGGCATTATCTTTAATTCCATGCTCATCCACTGTTTTACCTGCCCATTCACTTATAAATTGAGCCAGTTCATCTCTGGTAGAGTCAATTGATTTTCCAAATTTTCTTTTTAGACGATCCATTATCCCATATTCCGGTAAATCTACAGCTCTATTGGCGAATTGGGGAGCGGCATCAAACATAGAACCATATAAGACGGGTGTTTTTATTACTTCCTGTTGCGGTTGGATTTCTTCTGTACGTTGGGCAGTAGTACTTTTTCTAATTTCAGATGACTTGGCAATAGCAGCGTTTGGTCCTTCAGGACCACCTGGTTTAATATTCGAAGGTGCTGCAATATGACGTGGAGGAGCCATAATTTATCTATAATCCAGACTAACATCATTACTTAGAGTTTGCAACAGAAATTTGTTTTTCAGGATCCTATTATCTATGATTAAATTAATAATATGTCAGAGGGTTTAAGATCACCGATTTCAGTTATTAAAGCAGAACGTATAAAACCACAAGGAGTTGGAGAGATTTATCAACTAGAACCGCAGCGAATTTTCCGCTCATGGGGTGAGGTTATTACCGGAAAAAAAGGTGAGGGAGGAGTGGTTTATAGAGCAAATAGAGCAATAGTTGATCCGGATTATACAAATGAAAGAGAAAATGAAGTAAAGGATTTATTCGATGCGCAAAAGGTTGAACCTGGAGAACTTAAAAGGAGAAAAGACCTTCAAGGAGCTTTTAAAACTTTATATGAAATTGATGCGGCAATTGAGGCAGAAGCGCAACTGGTGATTGCCAAAAAAGAAACTGAACTTCGCCTAAAAGACCCCAGTGCATCTTTAAGTGAGCAACAAAAAGAGGACATATATTTGCAGACAGCTTTTGAGTATGGGAATAAACCTGGCGGAATTGATGACAGCGGAATTTATGCACCGATTATGGCAGAACTGAATAGCATTGCCGATCCGGAAAACCAAAATCCACCTGAGGATGCGCTTGAGGCAAAAAGACTGATTCAAGAATTAAATTATAACAGTGAAGATAATGTTTTTATGGTTAAAACAACAGAACGGGTATTTGCAGAAGGAGAAGTAGCAAATGTTGAAGCTTCCTGGAAAGTAGTGGCACATGTAATTGGAACAGAGTTAGCAACGAAGCTTCAAGAAGGAAAAAGTGAATTAACTCCTGAAGAATTAAAATTAATTAGAGAGAATCCTAATACTGATTTAACAACGCTCATTTCACTCTTATATATTCATGAAAAAATGGACTTATTACCTCCCAATAAAAAAAATGCAGGTATGCTTCTTAACCGGCAATTAGGAATAATGCAAGAAAAGGCAACAGGAATTGATGAATTGTTTATGAGTAACATTATTAATAATCTTTCAGACTATGAGCCAATTTACAATAATATAGAAACTGAAATGAGAGGAGGAATACAAAATTTTATCGCAGAATTGGGAATTGACCCCAAGACAATAAGCACAGGACATATTTATCGTGATTTGATGCTGGCGGCAATAGTTGAAGGCAATGATAAAGGAACAGTAACTGTGAATAATCAATATAGTTTAGCAAGTGAATTCAACCGGGTTGTTGATAATTGGATGAGAGATCCGAATTCCAGTTCTTCGGAAAGAGCATTAGTATTACGATTAGCTCTGGAAAATAAAGCGTCACTACTTCTTAACAATCTTTTAGGAATAGATAAAAAAAAGATGGAATCAATAACTTCACAAAATCTTTCCAATTTTGCAATTGAGGAACTAACAACAACCGAAAGAAATTTAATACCAGAAGAACAAGAATTTGCTGCAAGACAATATTTAGATGCAAATTTTGAAGGCATAGCAGTAAGAATGAAAGGAAATAAAGCAGCTCTATTGAGATTTCTATTAATGGGAGCTGCTATAGTGATGCCTGGTGTTGGAGAAGCATTGCACTTTGGAGCGTATACAACTGAAAAAGAACAAATGGAACTTCGACGATAATGAAGATGGTCATACAACTGTTTCTGCTGATTTTTCTTCTGACGATTATCTTTCTTATCTCAAAACAAATTGTTAATCACACTTTTTCAGTAATACAAAAACTTTTTAAGAATAAGAAAACAGCTGTTTGGATATTAGCGCTTTTGTTTTTGCCGGGAACGGTTATTCATGAACTGTCACATCTTGTTACGGCGCTTATATTAAGAGTGAATACAGGACCGATATCGATTTTTCCTAAAATTATCGGGGACAGTCCCCATGCGGGGACAGTCCCCTTTAGAGTAAAAGTCGGACATATTATGGTGGCTAATACTGATTCAATACGATTGACAATTATCGGAGTGGCACCGATGGTAGTAGGGCTGGTGATTATATTTATTTTGGGAAATACTTTTTTTGGGGACAGTCCCCGTTCGGGGACAGTCCCCTTTACTGCCGCCATCCGGGGTGTTTTTATATATTTTCTGTTTATTACTTCAACATCAATGTTTGCCAGCAGACAGGATTTGAAAAGCTTGCTGATTACTTTACCGGTAGTAATACTGATCGTGGCGGCTCTTTATCTTTCGGGAATAAAAATTACGGTTGAAGGAAATATTTTGGAAAAAATTGACGGAATATTAAGTAAATTAAACAGAAGTTTAATTTTGACAGCAGGAGTGAATTATGTGGTACTGATAATTTTAGCTAGTTTGAGTTGGTTGGGCAGGCGCCTTCGCTGAAGCTTCGGCGCCCGAAGGAGGAGGAGTTGTGGAGAAATATGATTCGAGCGGATTTTGGGGATTTGTTGGAACTACGGGTGAGGAAGCATTGACGGGTGCAGGAGACTGCATTTGAGATGCTGAGGCAGGAGCAGACTGGTCAGTTGAAAGGGACGGAGTAACAGGAGGAGGCGGAGGAGGAGACTTGGCAACTAGCGGTGACGGAGAGAGAGCTACTATCGGACTCTGGCATTTGGGACAGGCTGAAATGGGAGTTGCCTTTGGTACTTCAAAAACGTTACCACAGTTTTTACAATGATAGGTATCGACAGGGGGAGTTGGAGCGGGGGTTTTCCCCGCTTGCGGGGGAGCAACAGGTTTGGTCTTCATCTTTTTGATATCGAATTTCAGACTTTCCCCGTCATAATCAATTTCGATAGTATCACCGGCGGTAAGATCACCTTTGATAAGATATGAGGAAATAGGATTTTCAATTTCCCGTTGGATAGTTCTTCTTAAGGGACGGGCGCCAAAAACGGGATCGAAACCGATTTCTGTTAATAAGGCTTTAGCAGACGGTGTAACTATTAGACCGATATCCTGTTCTTCGAGAAGCTTTTTTAAAGTTTTTATCTGCAGGCCGACAATTTCCAGCATATGATTACGGGTCAAGGGACGGAAAATAATTACCTCATCATAACGGTTGAGTAATTCGGGACGGAAGAATTTTCGCAATTCTTCCATTAATCTTTTAGCCAGTTTTTCAAATTTATCCTCCTCTTTTTTCCCGGTAATAAAACTAAGGCTCTTAACGGGAATTTCATCAATAAGAGGCTCCGGCTGTTCTTTTGGTTCGATTTCAACTTGATCTTTGGTTTTTGGAATTACTTTTGCTTTATCATCTTTGGATGGAAAAACCTGTAAACTCGAGAATAATTTATCGACTGATGAAGTAAGCCAATTACTGCTATCCCTATTTTTTCTCATCCAGTAATAACCATTGCTAACAATAATTTCTTCGCCAGACGGAGTAAAAAGATGGATATCCCAAGCATCAACAGGGAAGTTGACTTGTTCTTTTTTATCTCTTTTTTGAATAAGCTGAGCGGTATCACCAGGTTTGACTTCTTTGACTTTTATATCTTCCTGATGCTGTAATGAGGCGTTGATAAAATAATCTTTTAAATTTTGGGTCTGCCAGTCTTTGATCTGAAGATTGTCTCTTTTCCATAATCTGTCTCCTACGGTTATTATTTCCTGGTTGGTTTGGGAAATAGAGTGAGTTGAGATTTTGGCCGTAGGCAATTGTTGATCAGGTCTATCAGGCAAGGCATTGATTACAATATGGCCTTTGACCTGATCTAATATAGATGACAGACGCCATTCCTTACTTGTGGTTGAAGTTCTGAACCAGTCTTTATCATCCCGGGTTATGGTTTCTGCTCCGTCAGGACCAATGGTATGAGTGTCAATACCGTCTTCCGGAAAGAGTTTTTCACCTTCCTTTAAAATCATACCTGAAACAATTGAGCCGGCAAAATAGTCCTTGAGAGTGGCTTTTTTCCATGCCATATCCTGCGGCTCTTTTTGCCAATATTGACCATCCAAGGTAATCATTTCCCTGCCGGTAGGGGAGACAGTGTAAGTTTTAAAAATTTTAGCAGGTTTTGTTTCTGCCTTTTGTTCTTCACTTTGATCAAAACTCCAACTCAACAATTCTTCCTGAATAATGCCGGATCCCAAATTAGAGGTGCAGATGACGATAGTATTTTTAAAAGAGATAGTCCTGCCCTTATTATCAGTCAAACGGCCGTCATCAAGAAGCTGGATTAAGATATTAAAAACATCAGGATGAGCTTTTTCAATTTCATCAAGAAGAACAACTGCGTAAGGCCTTCTTCTGACTGCTTCGGTTAACTGGCCGCCTTCCTCATAACCGACATAGCCGGGAGGAGCGCCAATAAGTTTGGCCACTTCGTGTTTTTCCATATATTCAGACATATCAAGACGGACCATCATTTCTTCACTGCCGAATAATATTTCAGCTATTGATTTGGCCAATTCTGTTTTACCAACACCTGTTGGTCCCATGAAAATAAAGGAACCTATCGGTCTTTTATTCGATTTAAGACCTGCCCGTCCGCGACGGACAGCTTCAGCAACGGCTGAGACTGCTTCCTCCTGATTGATCAGTCTTTTATGGATAATTTTTTCCAGATCCATAAGTTTAGTAGCCTCACTTTCGGTTAAGCGGCTGACCGGAATATTAGTCCAGCGGGAAACGATTTCAGCAATAATTTCAGGAGAGACAGAATTAGTGGTAGTTGATTTTTTTATCTGGTACTGTTCTTTCAATTTATCGAGGTTCATCTGATTTTCCTCGATTTCTTTTTTTAGAGATTCGATCCTGATAGCATCAACAATTTTGGTAGCCTCTTCCAGTTCGTGATTTAATTTTTTTATTTTGGCTTCTGCACTTTTTATTTCTTCAGGCAATGAAATACTGGGAAGTCGAACGGCAGCACCAGCCTCATCTATTAAATCAACCGCCTTATCAGGCAGAAAACGATCAGCGATATATCTTTGGGAAAGTTGGACCGCGGCTTCTATTGATTCATCCGGAATTTTTACCCGGTGGAAAGCTTCGTATTTATCACGAAGGGCTAAAAGCATTTCAACGGCGGTTTCGGCTGACGGTTCTGCGACTTGAACAGGCTGGAAACGTCTTTCAAGAGCAGGATCTTTCTCAATATGTTTACGGTATTCGGTAATAGTGGTTGTTCCAATTACCTGGAGTTCTCCGCGGGCAAGTGAAGGCTTTAAAATATTGGATGCATCCATGGTGCCTTCACTGCCTGAACCTGCCCCAACCATATTATGAACTTCGTCGATAAAAAGAATGATTGCTCCTGCAGCACTTTTAACTTCCTTAATAAGATTTTTTAGCCTCTCTTCAAATTCACCTCTGTGTCTAGCTCCGGCAATCAAGGACATTAAGTCCAGAGATAATATTTTTTTATGAAGCAGAGTTTCCGGAACATCACCTTTGGTTATCCTTTGAGCCAATCCTTCAACTATGGCTGTTTTGCCAACTCCGGCATCTCCTATTAAAACAGGATTATTCTTGGTACGTCTGGAGAGAATATGAATAATTCTTTCGATTTCCCAGCTTCGTCCTACAACCGGATCAAGTTCTCCACGGGAGGCTTTGGCGGTAAGATCTTCGGTAAACTGTTCAAGTGAAGTAGTTTTCCTGTCTTCTTTTTTTGTCTCGAGCTCTTTTTTGCCGGTTATTTTCTGATTTAATACTTCACGGGTCAAGTGGAATTTGGTCAAAATCTGGGCGGCAACACCTTCACCTTCATGTGAGAGGGCCAGCAAGATATGTTCCGGAGAGATAAATTCATAGCCTAATGAACGGGCGGCAGATAATGATAGTTCTAAAACCCTTTTTACTCTTGGTGAAAATTGAGGTGTACCGGTAAAATTTCCCTTTTTGAAAGTTTTCTCTATCTCCTTTTGAAGTTCAGAAGGAACTACTTTACTGTCTGAAATTAACTGATATATACTAGAGTCTTGGAGAAGCCCCCACAAAATATGTTCCGTATCAATATATTGGATTTGCAATTCCTTGACTTTATTGACCGATTTCATCAGAACCGTATTGGCTCTTTGTGTCAAACGGGAGAGGATATCCATACCAACTCTTTTACCCATATCTATGGCTGAGGGTGAGGAGGGTTCATCCGCGGGTTTAGAATCAGTTGATTTAACATTAACAGTTGAGGTCGTCTGTTGAGTTGGAGGATTACCGATACCGGAATAAGCTTGACCAGCAGGCGGATTGCCGATAGCGGAATAAACACCTGATGGTGATGCAGTTTCCTCCCGGGTGACAGAAGCGGAGGTGGATTGAACCTGACTGCCATCATCCTGGCCATCTCCCGGATCTTTGGCTGAATCCTTTTTGAAGTAACGGCTGAAGTTAAAAAACTGATTCGGCATTATTTGTAGTAAACCATGTTAACCCAATCGTGTCAATCCTGATTTCATTGATGAATAACTGTAAAGGGAACTCTCAATTTACACGGCACTTTGACATCTCAATTTTCCTGAA
>MFJA01000010.1:10937-11834 GCA_001779055.1 Candidatus Gottesmanbacteria bacterium RBG_16_37_8 | reverse complement strand
GTAGCGCCGGCTAACATAATTTCGACAACATCCTGCCATTTGGAGACTCCTCCCATACCGATAACGGGAATTTTGACCGCTTTATAGATATCGTAGACGCAACGGACAGCTATAGGTAATATTCCCGGTCCGCTAACACCGCCCTCTTTATTACCCAAATAGGGTTTTCTGGTTTTGATATTAATTACCATGCCAGGACCGACAGTATTTATAGCCACAATTCCATCCGCTCCTTCTGACTCGCATTCCTTGGCGATGTCAGCAATATCTCTTACGTTGGGAGATAATTTAGCTAAAATCGGGATTTTTCCGGAAACTTTTTTAACTGCTTTAAGTACTTCACCGGCGCCGCCTTTATCCATACCCAGTGAGCGGCCCAGTTCATCTTCGGTATTGGGACAAGATAAGTTCAGTTCAATAAATTGAGGTTTCAAAGGAACCACTTTTTCCACCAGGGTCACAAATTCCGCAACTTTGGTGGAAAAAAGACTGGGAATAATAACAACTTTTTTATGGTGTAAATTAATAAAATCTTTGATTTCTAAAACGGCTTTATCAATGCCGGGGTTTTTTAAACCGACGGAATTAAGCATACCGCAATCATATTTCCACAGATGGGGCAAAGGATTGCCTTCACGATGGGCAAAGGTAACTGATTTAAGGGTGACAGCTCCAGCTCCTGCGTTAACTGCTCTTTTATGATCAGGGATTTCAGTAATAATGCCGGAAGGTAGGACAAAAGGATTGCTGAAGTTAACACTGCAATATTTGACAGAGAGGTCAGCCATTTGGGGTTTATGTTATCATACTTGCCATGGAATTTCGAGTTGAAAAAGACTCATTAGGTGAAGTGAAAGTGCCGAAAAAGGCATATTTTGGAGCCCAAACCCAAAGGGC
>MFJA01000010.1:10581-10924 GCA_001779055.1 Candidatus Gottesmanbacteria bacterium RBG_16_37_8 | reverse complement strand
CCAATATCTGGACTTTCACCAGATATGGTTTTAGTTAAAAGTCTGGTCCAAATAAAAATGACTGCCGCATTGGTAAATTACCAACTACATTTGTTGGACAGAAAAAAATTTCAAGCAATAAGAAATGCCTGCAAGGAAATTTTAACTGGAAAATATAACCAGCACTTTGTAGTTGATCCCTTCCAATCCGGAGCCGGAACTTCTCTTCATATGAACGTAAATGAAGTAATTGCCAATTTGTCACATGTTCATCCCAATGACCATGTCAATATGTCCCAGTCAACCAACGATGTCATCCCCTCTGCCTTGAGAATCACCATACTTTCTCTTTTACCGCAGCTTT
>MFJA01000010.1:7040-10568 GCA_001779055.1 Candidatus Gottesmanbacteria bacterium RBG_16_37_8 | reverse complement strand
TGAGACGATAAAAGCTTTCAATCATAAAGGAAAAGAATTTAAACCGATAATAAAAAGCGGCAGGACCCACTTAAGAGATGCCCTGCCCGTTTCACTGGGAGAGGAATTTCAGGCTTACGAATCAACCCTTTCTCAAGATTTGAACAGAATAAAAAAAGCAGCAGATAACTTACATCAATTAGGCATCGGAGGTACGGCTGTCGGAACAGGCGTTAACAGTCATCCGCAATACAGCCAATTTATGATAAGACAATTAAGCAGATTAACAAGTCTTCGATTAAAACAAGCAAAAAATTGGCAGGAATCTATGCAAAATAGCTCGGATTTTTTGGATGTGTCTTCTAGTTTACGGATTTTAGCCCAAAATCTGATCAGAATCGGCAATGATCTGAGATTGCTTTCTTCAGGACCGGGATCAGGTCTGGCAGAACTTATTCTGCCGGAAGTTGCACCCGGTTCATCCATAATGCCGGGAAAAGTTAATCCGGTAATTTCTCACAATCTTCTTAATTCAATCAGATACCTGACTAACGCTTTAAATATTTTTCGGGTAAAGTGTCTGACGGGTATTTCCGCCAACGAAGAAATGATTAATTTCTGGCTGATGCGCTCAAAAGGCACGGCAGCTGTACTTAATCCTTATCTTGGTTATGAAAAAGCGGCCAAACTATTAGATGAATCAATGGATAAGAAAGTAAATATTGCTGATCTTGCCGTAAAAAAGGGATTGTTGACAAAAAAACAAGCCAAAAAAATATTCGATTTCAATAAAATGCTAAGTCCTAACATAACTTCAAAAAAATGACGCCTGAAAAAAGTTTGACTCTTCATAAAAAACTTAAAGGCAAACTGGAAATTAAAGCTAAAATTGCCCTTAAAACCAGACGAATACTGTCCCAAGTCTATACACCGGGAGTAGCAGTTGTGGTCAGACAGATAAATAAACAAAAAAGAAGCGTTTTTAATCTGACAATCAAAAATAATACTGTAGCCGTAGTAACGGACGGTTCGGCAGTACTTGGTTTAGGTAATGTCGGAGCCGAAGCTTCCATACCGGTGATGGAAGGCAAATGCATTATTTTCAAAGAGTTTGCCGGTCTTAATGCCTTTCCGATCTGCCTTACGACTCAAAATCCGGAAAAAATTATTGAAACTATTAAGTTCATTTCACCTGTTTTTGCGGCAATCAATCTGGAGGATATTGCCGCACCGAAATGTTTTGAAATTGAAGAAAAGCTGCAGAATTTGGGCATCCCGGTAGTCCACGATGACCAGCAGGCAACGGCAATAATTGTTTTAGCAGGACTGATTAATGCCGGAAAAGTTACCGGCAAAAAATTAACGGAATCAAGAATTGCAGTCTGCGGAACCGGGGCGGCCGGAACTGCCGTAATAAAATTATTGTATTTTTACGGCTGCAGAAAAATAACAGCGGTTGACTCCAAAGGAATCATCGGCAGTTACAGAAAAGATTTATCAGCTTACAAAAAAGAAATAGCTAAGCTAACTAATAAGGAAAATATTAAAGGGTCACTTGCGACAGCTTGCCGGAATTGCGACATTCTGATTGGAGTTTCCCAAAAAGGTTTGTTTTCTGAAAATATTATCAAATCAATGAACCAAAAGCCTATTGTGTTTGCGCTGGCCAATCCGGATCCGGAAATAAGAAGGGATGAAGCAATTAAGGCAGGAGTTTATGTGTATGCTTCAGGCAGAAGCGATGATAAAAATATGATAAATAATGCTTTGGTATTTCCCGGATTTTTTAAAGGACTGATTAAATGGAAAATAAACAAAGCAACTGATCAAATGAAAGTAAATGCTGCCACTTCAATCAGTTCTTTAATTGTCAAGCCAACGAAAAATCATTTCATCCCGGATATATTTGACAAAAGATTAGTGAAGGTAATTACCGAATCCCTGAGAAACTAATAATTTCCCGTTCTCAAATGCTAATTTTCTGTGAAGATAGACTTTTTTGACTCTGCCGGCAACTTGCCAACCGGCGTACGGACTCCAAGCGCATTTTGTAAAAAGGGACTTATTTTCAATAATATATTCTTCAGCGGTATCAACTTCGATATAAGCGGAGTCATCCTGGGGCAGATTAAAAATTTTCCTGGGACTTGTGCTTGTTAAGCGGATTAATTCGTTGACAGAGAGGCGGCCTTTTTTAACTTCGGTCAACATTAGAGGCAGCATGGTTTCTACTCCGGGAACTCCTGAGGGAGGCTTATCAGACTTTTTTTCGGAAATTGTATGGGGAGCGTGATCTGAAACAAGACAGTCAATTGATTTTAAATTATTCCATAAAAAATCCTGATCCTTTTTAGTGGATAAAGCCGGTTTTACGATTACTCCGGAAGTGTCAGTTAGGAAAAGATGGTGAGGAGTGACATCGCAGGTTAATGGTAAATTATCACTTTTAGCAGCGATAATTTTTTCCAATCCATCTTTTGTCGTTACATGGGTAATGTGAACTTTATTTCCGTATTTTTCCATTAATCTGATGACTAAATCAATCCGATCCCTTTCTGCATGAAATACAATAATTTTTTGTTTTGGCCAGTTTTGAAAAATTATTTTTAGTTTGTCTTCATCACCTAATACATATTTGCCTGTAGTCAGACTTAAATATACTTTAAGACCGATAACATCAGCAGCTGCTTTTTCAAATTCGGAAATATTATCTCCAATAGATCCAAAATATAATCCGAAGTCACAGACGGCTTTTGACTTGGCAACAGATAATTTTTCCAAAAGACTTTTACGGCTAAAAATTGGCACAATGTTATTGGGCATGTCAAAGACAGTGGTAACGCCACCGGCCAGGGCAGACAGAGTACCGGTATAAAAATCTTCTTTTTGGATTTCACCCGGATCACGCAGATGAACATGAATATCAATTAATCCTGGCAAACGGAGAAGTTTCATTTATTTAATATCAAATCCAGAAGGGCCATTCGAACATACAAACTATTGGCAAGTTGCACAGAGAGATAGATGCTGCGTTTGTCATCGTCCACCTCCTGATGAATTTCGTCTATGCGTGGCAAACAGTGCATGATTATGCTCCCCTTTTTCATTTTTTGGACTATCTGTTTATTGACAATATAACTTCCCTTAATCTTTTTATAAAGTTCCTCCGACATATATTCTTTTTTAACCCTGGTTACATAAAGTACATCAACTGTAGGTAATATTTCTGTAAAGTCAGTAAATTCCTGAAATTGCAGCTTTTTTTGTTTTAAATACTGACGGATATTCTCCTGTAAAGAAACTTGGGCAGGTGTTGCTAAACTTAATTTTATATTCGGAAAAAGAGTGAGTATTTTAGCTAATGAATTGGTCGGCCGATAATGGGCTAAATCTCCAATCATCAAAATATGCAATTGGTCAACTTGTCCAAATATTTCCATAATGGTAACAATATCAATTAATGCCTGGGTCGGATGTTCGTTGACTCCGTCTCCAGCATTTATTACTGGTTTAAATGCATATTTAGCAGCTAATCCAACTTTTCCCGGT
>MFJA01000010.1:6618-6949 GCA_001779055.1 Candidatus Gottesmanbacteria bacterium RBG_16_37_8 | reverse complement strand
GAATGATTCCCCCGCCCAGTCTTTGCATGGCTGTTATAAAGGAAGAAAAAGTTCTGGTTGACGGCTCAAAAAATAAGGCTGCCAGTATTTTCCCTTTTAGCCTGTCATCCCCTCCTTTATCTTTAACCAGTTTTTTCATTTCTTCTGTTTTCATATTGATCTGATTGAGATCCGCTAAAGACAAACTATCAACAGTAACTAAATTTTTTCCGTATAAATTGTTTTTCATAGTTCGACTTTCTTTACTATTATAATCTTTCCTCCTCGTCTTTGGCTTCTATTGTATCTAAATAATTTCTCCAGCTTTTTACCTTCAAATTACCCAGATTAT
>MFJA01000010.1:4829-6480 GCA_001779055.1 Candidatus Gottesmanbacteria bacterium RBG_16_37_8 | reverse complement strand
TATCACTTAAATTAAGAACCAGATCAACTTTTTTACTCTTAATCATATCAATGACGTTGGGATTTTTCTTTTCATAAACTTTGTAAACCGCAATCGCAGGCAGTCTATTTAAATTAAGAAATTCACAAGTATTTTTAGTAGCATAAATGAGGTAACCCATCTTATGAAGCAATTTGCAGGACTGCAGTAATTTCTGTTTATACTCGTTACCACCAAGAGATACTAAAGCAGCACGACTTTTTATGGTTATACCGGTTGAGAGAATTGACTTTAAATAGGCTTCATTAAGGTCATCTCCAAAACAGGCAACTTCTCCGGTTGAGGCCATTTCCACTCTTAAAACAGGATCAACTTTTTTTAGCCTGGTGAAGGAAAAATGGGGAACTTTAACACCGCTATAATCCGGCCTTTTTATTTTAAATGGAGCTACTTTTTCGTTAAGCATGACCTTGGTGGCAATTTCTATAAAATTAATCCCTAAGACTTTGGAGACAAAAGGGAAACTGCGGGAAGCTCGCAGGTTTCCTTCAATAACAAGTACTTCAGGCATCACCCGGCCGTCTTCATTGACCAGAAACTGGATATTAAAAGGTCCGCTTAATTTTAATGTTTTGGATATATTAATTACTATCTGTTTGATCTGCTCAACTGCATCGTTGGAGAGCGAAAATGAAGGCAAAACCAGCGTTGCGTCACCCGAGTGAACTCCGGCATGTTCTATGTGCTCTGAAATTGCCCAGACTAAAATACGGCCTTTTTGAGAAACAGCATCGAAATCAACTTCTTTAGCTCCTCTTATAAATTTTGAAATTACTGCCGGGTATTGGGAAGTAATAACAGAATCTGAAGTCTCTAAATAATGTGCTAATGTTTCCTGACTGTAGGCTACAAACATGGCTCTGCCTGACAGAACATAAGAAGGACGGATTAAAACCGGATAACCGATTTTTACGGCAAATTCCAGTGTTTCTTCTTTACTTTTTAATCTCTTCCAGAGAGGCTGATTGATATTGAGCTTATCTAAAAGATTTGAAAATTTTTCCCGGTCTTCAACAGCGTCAATATTTTCCGGAGTATGCCCTAAAAATTTTATACCGTGTTTGACTAAATCAGGAGTCAGAGAATTGGGAATTTGTCCTCCGACAGAAACAATTACAGGACACTTCTCCAGATCTATAATATCCAATATTCTCTCCGTAGTTAATTCTTCGAAATAGAGTTTATCCAGAATATCATAATCTGTGGAAACTGTTTCAGGATTGCAGTTGATCATGATCGGTGAATATGAATATTTTCTAGCTGTGACAGCACAGTTAACTGCACACCAATCGAACTCAACAGAGGAACCGATCTGGTAAGGCCCCCCACCGATGATGGCGATCTGTTTTTTTTGATTAAAATCAATATCGTGATTTTGACGGTGGTAAGATAAATACAAATAATTCGTTTTAGCCGGAAATTCTCCGGCCAGGGTATCGATTTGGCAAACCCGGGGAAGTATGCCAATACTTATTCTTTTTTGCCGAACCTCGTCTTCTGACCTATCGAAAACCTGGGCGATCTGATTATCCGAAAATCCGAGTTTTTTAGCTGATAAAAGAGTCTCTTCGGAGAGAATTGACTTATCAGACTCACTTATCATTTTTTTATA
>MFJA01000010.1:2173-4782 GCA_001779055.1 Candidatus Gottesmanbacteria bacterium RBG_16_37_8 | reverse complement strand
CTGTCTCTCTATATATGTCATCAACTGATTGTCCGCAATAAAGATTGTAAGCAATATTATATGGCCTGTCAGGTGAAGGAATAAGTCTTTTAAAAACTTTTTTCTTGTCTGTTTTAGGGATATTCTTTTTAATCAGATCGTCTGCAATTACCCCTTGATAATTAAGATCTAGAGAACGCATAGCTTTCTGAAAGGCTTCTTCAAAAGTCCTGCCGATGGCCATAACCTCACCGACACTTTGCATTTCAGAACCGATAATATCTTCATGATCCTTAAATTTAAGAAAATCCCAACGGGGAATTTTGACTACTACATAATCTAAAGCCGGTTCGAAAAAAGCTGAAGTTGCTTTAGTAACCTGATTTTGAATTTCGGAAAGGTTGTAACCTAAGGCTAATTTGGCAGCGATATAAGCTAAGGGATAGCCTGTGGCTTTAGAGGCTAAAGCCGACGATCTGGATAACCTGGCATTGACTTCGATAATCCGATAGTCACCGGTTTTTGGATTTAAGGCATACTGAATGTTGCATTCACCGATAATGGGGAGTGATTTAACAACTTTTATGGCGATTGTTCTTAATTTATGATACTCATCGTTGGTTAAAGTCTGGGAAGGAGCCACCACAATCGATTCACCGGTATGAACTCCCATAGGATCAAAGTTCTCCATATTACAGACGGTAATGCAATTGTCATATTGGTCACGAACAACTTCATATTCGATTTCTTTCCAATGTTCCAGATATTCTTCTATCAAAACCTGAGGGGTTAAAGTTAAAGCTTTATGACAAATTGTTAGAAGTTGGTTTTTGTTTCTGGCGACTCCTGATCCTAATCCGCCAAGAGAGAAACCGGCTCTGACAATTACCGGATATTTTATTTTGTCAGCCAATTTTTTAACTGCAAACAACGATCTGCATAAATGGCTTTGGGGAACTTTTAAACCTAATTCTTCTATCGATTGACGGAATAATAAACGGTCTTCTGTTTTTTTGATCGCCTTAACAGGTGTACCTAAAACAGCAACATGAAATTTTTCGAAGATATTTTCTTCGGCAAGAGATAATCCGCAATTTAGAGCAGTCTGACCGCCAAAACCTAATAGTACTCCGTCCGGTTTTTCTTTTTTAATTACTTCTTTGACAAAATAAGGAATGACCGGCAGGAAATAGACTTGGGAAACAAGTTCATGAGAGGTCTGAATTGTAGCAATGTTGGGATTAATTAAAATTACCTCAATCCCCTCTTCTTTTAGGGCTTTAGCTGCCTGTGAGCCTGAATAATCAAATTCACCGGCTTCACCAATCTTTAAAGCTCCGGATCCAAGGAGAAGTATTTTTTTATATTTTTTTGGCATGTTGATTTAATTTCTCCACAAAATAATCAAATATCCACTCTGTATCCTGAGGTCCCGGTTTGGCTTCGGGATGGAATTGAACTGTTACAAAAGGCAAATTATTATGTCTGATGCCTTCATTGGTATTGTCATTTAGATTGGTAAACCATGGCAGCCAATTCTGCGGAAGTGTTTTTGTATTGACGGCAAACCCGTGATTTTGAGTGGTAATAAAACAGCGGTTATTTTGATGATCTCTGACAGGTTGATTTTGACCCCGGTGTCCGTATTTTAATTTGTAAGTATCTGCTCCAATAGCCAAAGCCAAAATTTGATTACCCAGACAAATGCCGAGAAGCGGAATTTTTTCCCGGATAACTTTTTTGGTAATCTCAATGGTTTTCTTGATTATTTTAGGATCACCGGGGCCAGGACTTATGACAACTGCGTCATAATCAAACTTTGCGTTTTTTATAAATGGATCATGATCCCAAGGTACTCTTATTACTTTAAAGTTTCTTTTTAGAAGATGTCTAATAATATTATTTTTAACCCCG
This sequence comes from Candidatus Gottesmanbacteria bacterium RBG_16_37_8, assembly GCA_001779055.1. Classification (GTDB taxonomy): domain Bacteria; phylum Patescibacteriota; class Microgenomatia; order 2-02-FULL-39-11; family 2-02-FULL-39-11; genus 2-02-FULL-39-14. The sequence goes on along the minus strand of MFJA01000010.1, from coordinate 2,889 downwards.
CAATCAAACAGGAGAATTTTTTTTCTGGAATTACCGTAGGTAATAATTTTTTTGCATGAAACTTCAGCTACAAGATTCTCCTTATTTATATCAGTAAAAGAAAACCCCCCGATTGTATCGGGGGGTTTGTTAAAACTTATTGCTCCTTTCATAACGCCTTTTTCCCGGAGCATTTGAGTCAAGCTCCTGGTATCAATACCGGAGATAGCCGGTATTTTATTAGTATTTAACCATGATTTTAAAGAAATTTGTGATTGCCAATGCTTTTCATGATGAATATATTGGGAAACTACCAATCCCCTAATTTGGATGTTTTCTGATTCAAAATTACAGCTTATTCCATTTCTGATATTAATATGAGGTACTCCATAATTACCTATTAAGGGAAATGTCTGAATAAGGATTTGCCCAAAGTACGAAGGATCAGTGTAGCCTTCCGGGTAACCTACCATTCCGGTATTGAAGACAACTTCCCCCTCAACATTTTTTTCAAAGCCAAAGGACCAGCCTTCATATATTTCACCATTCTCTAATAATAAATAGCCTTTTTTCCCCATAAAAAAACCCTTCTGTCCTCAGGGTAAACCCCCTGCTTTCGGGATGCTATCTTATAACTTTTTGCTTATTTTGACAATACATTAGGCAAAAGGTGTTAGAGGTTTTCTTTTTCTTTTTAAGACTTTTAAAGCAATTTGAGATCGCTGGAATTGAGCTTG
>MFJA01000010.1:1839-1998 GCA_001779055.1 Candidatus Gottesmanbacteria bacterium RBG_16_37_8 | reverse complement strand
ACTTCATTTCCTTTGTTTATCTTGACTTCACCCTCATCCAGTTTAGTAAAAAGCGGAATATGTCCCGGTAAAATACCTATTTGACCGGATGAAGAAGGTGCTGTTATCATGGTCACCTGATCAGTAAAAGCAACTCTTTCAGGAGTAAGGATTTCTAAA
>MFJA01000010.1:223-1817 GCA_001779055.1 Candidatus Gottesmanbacteria bacterium RBG_16_37_8 | reverse complement strand
ATCGATATTTCCCACCATGTAAAATGACTGTTCATTTTTAGAATCATGTCTGCCATCCAGTATTTCCTTAAAGCCGCGGATGGTTTCATCTAAAGGAACATATTTTCCTTCTCTGGCGGTAAAGGTTTCGGCTACAAACATTGGTTGAGAGAAAAAGCGCTGGATTTTTCTGGCCCGGGAAACTGTCAGCTTATCTTCATCTGAAAGCTCTTCCATGCCTAAAATGGCAATGATATCCTGCAGATCTTTGTATCTTTGCAAAACTTTTTGAACCTGCCGGGCTACTTCATAATGTTCTTCACCGACAATTTCGGGAGCTAAAATTCTGGATCTGGAAGATAGGGGGTCGATAGCCGGATAAATACCCTGTTCGGAAATCGATCTTTCCAGAGAAATGGAAGCATCCAAATGAGCAAAAGTAGCAACAGGAGCCGGATCTGTATAGTCATCTGCCGGAACATAGACTGCCTGAACGGATGTAATCGAACCTTTGATGGTTGAAGTAATTCTCTCCTGTAAAGCACTCATTTCAGAAGCTAAAGTCGGTTGATATCCTACAGCTGACGGAATTCGGCCAAGAAGAGCCGATACTTCGCTGCCTGCCTGGGCAAAACGGAAAATATTATCGATGAACAAAAGTACATCCTGACCTTCTTCATCACGAAAATATTCAGCCATGGAAAGACCTGCTAAGGCAACTCTTAAACGGTTTCCGGGAGGTTCATTCATCTGACCGAACACTAAGGCTGTTTGTTTAATTACTCCTGACTCTTTCATTTCCAACCACAGATCATTACCTTCTCTGCTTCTTTCTCCAACCCCGGCAAAAACTGAAACTCCTTTATGAACCGTAGCTACATTTCTGATTAATTCCTGAATAAGAACAGTTTTGCCGACACCGGCTCCGCCGAAAACTGCCACTTTACCTCCTTTGACGAAGGGTGCAATAAGATCAATAACTTTAATTCCGGTTTCTAAAATTTGAGCTTTCACTGCTTGAGCCTGTAATGTTGGAGCAGACCGGTGAATCGGGTATTTTTTCTTGGTTTTTACAATTGGGCCTTCATCTATAGGTTCTCCTATAACATTAAAAATTCTGCCCAAAGTTTCTTTGCCAACAGGTACCGTAATGTAAGCTCCGGTATCAATTGCTTCTTGTCCTCGAATTAAACCGTCTGTAGAACCTAAAGCTATAGCTCTAATTTTTCCTGAACCTAATTGTACTTCAACTTCGAGAATTAATTTTTGTCCCCGGATGTTTTTAAAATTAACTTCCAAGGCATTATATATAGGAGGAACATTATTCTCATCAAAAACTACATCAACTACTGCACCGATAATTTGAGTAATATGTCCAATATTTTTCATAATATTTTTTATTCAACTGCCATCCGGGCAGTAACGATATCAGCCAGTTCATAAGTAATTTTTTCCTGTCTGGCTTTATTAAACTGCAGCGTTAAATCATCAATCAGATCCAAGGCAGCATCGGTAGCATTTTTCATGGCAATCATGCGGGCTGACTGTTCAGACGCTTCTGCCTCAAATATTGCAGTTCTTAGCTGATTTTCCAAATAATGAGGTAACAAACTGT
>MFJA01000010.1:0-183 GCA_001779055.1 Candidatus Gottesmanbacteria bacterium RBG_16_37_8 | reverse complement strand
GAAATTTGTTTGGGCTACATTATCCGTTTCTTCAAGATATTCAATTGGCAGAATTTTTTTGCGCACAGGCTCCTGAGTTAAAGCTGAAACAAAATTATTATAAACAAGATAAACTTCTTTATATGTTCCGTTTAAAAATCCTTCAACGAACATTTTAGTGACAGCAGGAACAGATTTGGTAAA
>MFJA01000009.1:23285-25264 GCA_001779055.1 Candidatus Gottesmanbacteria bacterium RBG_16_37_8 | reverse complement strand
TCCGGATACGAACCGATATCGGTGGTAGTTAAATTTTTATTTTCAGAAACAAAATCACTTATCTCTTTATCTAAACCCGCATGACTGGCAGGAACAGTGATATTTTTAATAACAGCTAAACCGACATTAATCGAGGAAAATCTTTGTTTGACTTTCCTATCTATAGAGAAAAGTTCCGGCCTTTTCAAAATCTCAAAAGCATATGTTTTTTCAGCAACTGCAGACTTATAGTTTATAGCCTCATTAAATCTTTTTTTTATAAATTCCGGATTTTCCTGTAAAATCAGCCAGGCAGCTTTGGGACCATGAGATTTGCCAAGGAGTGGTAAATATATTGACTGGAAGGCTAATTTTGGATCAATTTTATTTTCTTTGGCTAAATTATATAAAGCTAACTGAAGTTCTTCCGGAGTAAATTTTTCAGTCAAGATTTCAATAACATGTTTTAAATATTCTTTTTGAGCGGCAGTTAAAGTGGATACCGAAGCCGGGACCTCTTTTATAACCTGTACCCGATATTCTTGAGGAGCATAATTATTAAGCCAAACTTTGGCATATGAAGTACGTTCTTTTAATATTTTATTTTCCTGTTCTGATAAATTCGAACTTTTTAATTCTGAAAATTTTTGTGTCAGATCGACATTTGGCAATTGCAGATAATTTGCCACGTCTCTGAATCTGGGAATAAAGAGATTTTTATTTTTTTTAACTTTTTGCGGTTGAGACAGCTCAAATGTCCTGGCAAAGCTATCATTAACACCTTTATTAAATGAAGTCCAACAACGGTCATACTCATCAAATAAATCAGGAATAGCCATGGTATCAATCGGGTCAAATTCGATAGCCTGACGGTAATCGGTCCGGGAAAAAAGAAAACGGCCAATTTCGGCGGGTAAAAGTTCAGTCAGATTTCTGGCGGTCACACCCAAACCTTTGGAAGAAGACATTTTCCTGCCGCCAATAAGAAAAAATTCATAAGGGATGTTATATGGATTTCGGATATGAAAGACCTCTTCACACAAGGCTTTGGCAATATCCCTTGAACCTCCGGCTGACGAGTGGTCTTTACCGGCTCCCTCAATAGTGACTCCCAAAACAGCCCAATGGGCAGGCCAATCGACTTTCCAGGGTAATTTACCATTACCATCGTAAGGGGAAATTTCTCCCTTATGATCGCAGCCGGTTGCCCATTTAACCATTTGCGGTTCACAAATATACTTAACAGTTTTGCCATTCCATTGGTAAACTCTGGTTGTTCCTAATTTACCGCACTTTTCACAGATAACTTGAAGAGGCAACCAGCCTTTTTCTCTTTTTTTACTGCCGCTGACTTTTTGATAAATATCCTGTATTTTTTCGGCATTATCCAAAGCAATTTTAATGACGTTGTTGAATTTTCCCTGATGATACATATCCCAGGAAGACAAAAACTCCGCTTTGACACCGAGTTTTTGTAAGACTGACCGGAAATCGGTTGAAAAGTATTGTGCAAAACTGTCAAACCCGGGCTCAGGAGAGGGTGCTGTTCTTAGTGGAAAACCCAAATATCGGGAAAAACGTTCCTGAAGCTCATCAGGCAGGCCGTCAATCGGGTCAAAATCGTTGAAAACATAAGTGTATTTTGCTTTTTCACCGGCATCAATGAGAGCCTGATAAACCAGATCATGGATAAGCGGACCGCGAAGTGATCCCATATGGGCATATCCTGACGGGGTAAACATGTCATCCACCCAAAAGGGAGTATATTTACCGCTCTTAATGATATTTTGTGCAATCCTATCAGCCCAAAACATAAGATTATTTTAACATAAAAAACCCCGATTAAATCGGGGCTAATTCTTTTATTTTATAATCTCTTAGTCTATATGCAGAATTTTATACAAAATTTTGCCTGCCGGCGCCTCGACTTCCACTTTTTCGCCGGGTTTTTTACCCAACAGAGCTTTACCCAGCGGGGATGAATGAGAGATTTTTTTCTG
>MFJA01000009.1:23163-23268 GCA_001779055.1 Candidatus Gottesmanbacteria bacterium RBG_16_37_8 | reverse complement strand
CTTTTTTCCCGCTGACATGGAGGGTCACTCTGCAGCCGACATCCACTTTCTTTTTGGAATGCGAAACAACGACTTTAGCTTCTAATAGAATAAGTTTGAGCTCGG
>MFJA01000009.1:22291-23116 GCA_001779055.1 Candidatus Gottesmanbacteria bacterium RBG_16_37_8 | reverse complement strand
TCGCTATTTTCGGTCAAATCACCTTCGCTTCGGGCATTACTTAAGCGCACTACAGCTTCAGGCCTCTTGATATTTATCAATTCCTGAAATTCTTCCCTGAGCGCTTTAAGCCCATCTTTGGTTAAAATTATTTTCGGATTATTATCCATATTTGCTTTGCTTTAATCAAAAAAATCCCCCGCAGAAATAAATGGGGAATTTATATTTGAATTGATAAAATATACTCCTGTTTGAGGCTATTGTCAATATCCCAAAAGGGCAAGTATAATAGGAACTGCTGATTTGGCGCGTTCGTCTAGCGGACTAGGACGGTTGGTTCTCAACCAACAAATCACCGGTTCGAATCCGGTACGCGCTGCAATATCAGGGCGAAAACCCAAGTTCTTTAGCCATTGTCTGAATATAACCCGTAGGATCGAAAAGAGAAAAAGCAATTGCAATCCTTTCCCTTTTTTCAATTTGATCCAGAGGTTGGCTTTGATAAAATAAATCCAGTTCGGATTTCCTTCCCGGAAACCTGCTAGTGATTATATCTTCGGCAGGCATTGATAAGGCATTGATTCCATTAAAACAAGCGTGAATTTCCGCTCTATTGCTATGAAAAATATTAGTTAGAGGAAATAATATTGGACGCACATATAATTCATAGTAAATTCCTAATCCAGCGAGTCCAATTATACCTAGGGCAGCACTTCGGGAAAGCTTTTCTTTATCCATTTGCGGTATTGTAGTTTTTTGGGGAGTGAAGAGCAAATCAGGCCGTGGTGACGCCGACGAAGTCGATTTTGGGGAAGTCTTTTCTGACTAAAGTCCAAAACTTATCGG
>MFJA01000009.1:18112-22141 GCA_001779055.1 Candidatus Gottesmanbacteria bacterium RBG_16_37_8 | reverse complement strand
TCCTTAAAAACTTGGGCATTTTCATCAATCATCCTCTGATAGTATTCTTCATGTTTGGTCATATTAATAATTATAAATATTTATTTGATTATGGGAATACCTGTGAACGACTTGGCAATAGAATATACTGATAAAACTCTAAAGCCTGGAGGGCGCCATGTTCTATTTTTAAACCTGATAATTCTTTTCTGGAAAAATAACTGTATTTATTAATTTCATTGTCATGAGAACTAAAGACAGCATTGGGATCTATATTGGGATTACCTTTCCAACGCATGGCAATAAGACGCATAAAGAATGGATAGCCCAACATTTTTATATAATAACCATTGGTTTCATAATATGTACCGGGTATGACGATAAATTCCTCCTTAGGGCGCTGCAATTCCTCATCAATTGCCCTCCAGAAATTGGTTTTAACTTGGAAAGTTGAAATCGGAAAAGGAGTTTGCCAGGTTTCGGTAAAAATATTCCAAAGACCGGCCTCGGGCCGAAGTTTATCTTTTTTAAAACCCTGTTTTCCCAGAAGGATTTGATCTAGCTGATTGAGAACAATTATACCAACACCCTGTTGTGACGGCAATAACTCCAATTTTTGAGGTCTGGTAATTTTTCTGATAAAGAATTCTGTCACAGAACATAATCAGCTTAGTGGCACAAAAAAACCGTCCTCACAGCAAGGGACGGACTTAATTTTTGTTCCCTTCGCTGGTATTACCCAGATCAGGTTCTATGGGTTTAATCTCAGTCCCGATAGAATCGGGACACCCCGATAATTTATTTATAATAGCACAGGAAATTTGTCAGGGGAAGACTTGGTTAAAATAAACAATGCGGTTACCATTACCTTCTAATTTTATCAGCTGTCCTTCAGTTAGAATGGGATCATATCTTAATAATGGATTATGAGAGGTCGTGACAAAGACAAGTTTTTGAGGATCAAGACCATTAAAAAGTTCAAGAGCACTGCCTAGACCATTACGGAAAAGATAAGCATTCCAGGGCGGACCGTTGAGACTGTCGGGAAAATTAACCAAATAAAGATTTTTATCATCGGGCAGATTTTTATAATATTGACTAAGACTATTAAGAACATTTTTGGTAATTAATGATGTTTTTGACCAATATACTTTTTGCTCTGATAAAAAAACCAACCCCTGGAAAATTACCAGGAGGCAATAGAAAATCAGCAATTTGTCGGAAATTGAAGATAAAATTGAAAGCAGTAAGAAAATGGCCGGAACTGCCAAAAAGTAATAATAGCGGGCTTGGGGAAGAGAGGTTAAAGAAATCATAAGTAAATCTGCTAATAACCAAAGTAAAAGAAATAATCTTAATTTTTGGCCGGAAATTTTTTTATAAATAATAAAGAAAAGCAGGATAAAGATTGTAATTATCAAAATCTTATCCACCTTATCCAATAAAAAGGGAAAGGGCAAAATAAGATAGGTAAATGTTTTGATAAAGGTTGCGGTAAAAGAGTAAGGATTAATATTTTGGGCTGTCAGAGCAGTTCTGGCTATCAACTTTCCAAATGTCAGGAAACACGTAATAAGCAAAGGAGCAAGAAGCAATGAGAAATAATCGTTTAATTTGGCATTTTTTTTAAAAATTTTGAGATAGAGGAAAAAAACAACAGCGGTCATTAATCCATATTCATGAGAAAGAATTGAGGCAAATGTCAGAAGATTAACCAGAAACAGATGATAAATCTTTTTTGTTTTCAGCCAATAGATAAAAACAAGCATTGATAGAAGAGAAAACATGAGCATTAAAGACAAACTTAAACCTGTTATCCAATAGACAGTTTCATAAGATGGAAAAAAGAAAGTAAATACGGCAGCAGATAAAAGAGGGAGATTGCCTTTAAAGAAATTTTTGGCCAACATAAATACCAGAATAGAATTTAGCAGGTGAACTGAAATTGTCAGCAGGTGAAAAATTGAGGGATTAAGTCCGAAAATTTTTTTAACTGTCAGAAGGAGTGATAAAAACAGTGGAATATAATGTTGAGGAAGATGAGATGGCAGAATAATTGAGGAATAATTTGTGAAACTTAAATAATAAAAATCGTCACTGATGAAAAAAAATTTTGAGGTGTCTAAAAAAAATAGAAAACTTAGAAAAATAATAATAATCAGAGGCCGGGATGATTTAAAGAATCTTAAGAACATTTATTTACCGAATTTGAATTCTATCACTTCCTTATCCTGAACCTGATAATCTTTTCCCTCGAACCTGATTTTTCCCTTTTCTTTGGCTATCTTCCAATCCCCTATCTCCAACAGAAAAGATACAGGAATGACTTCAGCTTTAATAAAAGATTTGGCAAAATCAGTGTGAACAAGGGCTGCTGCTTCATGAGCAGTTTGACCTTTTTTCAGACTCCAGGCGTGAACTTCCTGACCTCCTTTGATAGTATAAAAAGTGATCAGATTCAAAATCAGGTAGGCTTTTTGAATAAGATTCTCCAAACCGCTTTTTTCAATTGATATCTCCTTTAAATAATCCTTTTTTTCTTCTTTGGTAAAATCAATTAATTCTTCTTCCAGTTTGGCAGACAGGACAATTACTTCACTCTGATAGTGCTCACTAATTTCCTTTTCCAACGTAAAAATATGGTCGGATTTTAGATCAAACTCACCGCTATTTAATATGTAAATGTTTTTTTTGCCGGTGATACCCCCTAATTCCAATTCAAGATTAACGATATCAATATCATCTTTTATCTGATCAACTGTTCCCGTTTCCGCCCGGTGGGGATGAGGTACATTGTCATCTTTAAAAGCGCGAACTACATGAACAATTGCATCAACCTCCCTTATTTTGGCCAAAAATTGATTGCCCAGTCCTTCACCTTTATGGGCACCTTTTATTAAACCGGCAATGTCAATGAAAGTGACGCTGGCGGGGACCGTTTTTCCCGGCTTGATAAGGTTTTCCAGCTTATAAAGATCAGCATCAGGTACGGCAACAACAGCCTCATGAGGATCGATGGTCGTAAAGGGATGAGCGGCAGTGGCACTCAACCTTTTAGAGGCAAGTGCGTTAAAAAGAGTTGATTTGCCTGCATTAGGCAGGCCGACTATTCCGACTGATAGATTCATTGACTACAAGATTGAACGGTTGTATAATTCATTTATCACGATGACTGGACTAGCCTAAGGTTTCGACCGACCGCGAATGCCAGTCTTTTTTTGTTCTAAAGAATTTCGTAATAGATCGATACGGACAATATAATTTTGTGTGTTAAACTTTCGTAATAAACTTGAATAATGGGTCGTGGGTGCAAGAATTTTCAGCAGTTTTCCTTTTTGTGCCAAATACTCTACCAAACAGTGAAAATCCCCATCGCCTGAAACAATAATTGCTTTGTCATAATTTTTATATTGAATCATCGTCTGAAGGACTAATTCGGCATCAACATTACCTTTTACTGTTACTTTACCATCATGTTTATACTCCAAGGTTGGCTTAAAAATTAGGATAAAACCGGATTCCTGTAAAAATGCATACAGTGATTCATTTCCGGCAACATGACCGATACAAAGATAGGCTTTTTGAGCATTATATTTATTTCGCAGATACTGCCGGAATTTTCTCCAGTCAAGTTTCCATCCTTGTGATTGAACTCCAAGATATAGATTCTGGCTGTCAATGAATGCAAATATAACCGGTAGCTTTTTCTTTTTCTTCATAAATACTAGAGAAATTGTATCACAGAGGATAAGGAGGAAACTATTAATCTCTCTGAGGATCAAACAGCGTCGACTCCCCCGTATTAGACAGACCGACAATCCCGACTGAGAGGTTCCGTAAGTAAGAGTTAAGAGTCATCGACGAGGTTTTTTCGTGGGAATTATTTTCCGCGATGTAGGTGTCGGAATTAATTTCTGTGTAGGGGTGGGAGACAATGTCTGTGTAGGAGAAGGACTGGGTAACGTTTCTTTTGCTGAAAGAACAGCGTTATATGCGTTGACGCGTCCCCAACCAAATTGCACATCTTCTCCAGGTGCTCCAATATCATCT
>MFJA01000009.1:10684-18105 GCA_001779055.1 Candidatus Gottesmanbacteria bacterium RBG_16_37_8 | reverse complement strand
GCAACACTAAGGTTGTTACTTGATCTGCAGTTAAATTAGGATTAACACCCCGAACGAGCGCTATTACTCCAGCCGCTACCGGTGAAGACATTGATGTTCCACTTGCATTGAACCAACCACCGCCTGAATTTGTTAATATACTTACTCCAGGGGCTGCCAAATCCACATAGTTTCCATAACTTGAAAATGATGCTAATTGATCATTTTGATCCGTTGCTGAAACTGCCAAGAAACTATTAAAATTAGGCCACTCCAAATTGACTCCATCATTGCCAGCTCCAACTAATACAACAGCATCTTTATTTTTCGCGTATTGAGAGGCCGCATCTATTGAATATGAGTCTGCCATTCTATATGAAAGATTAATAACTTTTGCACCCTTATCTGCGGCATAGGTAATACATTCTGCAGCATCACTTACGTAAGCCCATCCATTTTCTTGGTTTGATATCCTGACAGGAATAACTCGTGCCCCCCAGGTAGCGGAGGCAACTCCCCATCCATTATTAGTTAACGCTGCTGCTGCACCAGTTACCCAAGAACCGTGAGGAGACAATAGAGGTGTGCTTCCTTCATTAGACCAATTATTCGAATTATCCACTGTATTATAACCGAGCTCCGGAATCACAACATTTATTAAATCCGGATTATTTTCATATACTCCCGTATCACAGACTGCTAAAGTTACACCATTATTTCTAGTTACGTTCCATGCATCAAAAACTTTAATGCGGGATAAATGCCATTGGTTGCTTAATAATGGGTCGTTAGACATAACCTGTGGCGATACTAATGCATCTAGCTCAATAAATTCTACAATGTCTTTTTCATTTTTCTTCACTACTTCGGCGAATTGTTGAGAAGTAAATCCAAAAGGTATTTCTACAATATCAACATCAATTGCTCTTAATTTGGATTTATGTTTTGAATTATTTCTCACATGGAAGGCGTCTTTTTGCGCTTGTGTGATACCAATTTTAAATTTCATTAATACCCTGTCTTCTGCATGCCCCACTAATCGGCCTTTAAGATCTACTTTTTTTGTATCTTCTCCCAATTTCGCAATAACAAAAGACTTGAACTCTACAAAACCCCAAACAGTAATTATAATTAAAACTATACCTAATATCCATTTAAATCTACTGTTAAGATGTTTATTTATGGAATGTGGTATTAGCGATCTCTTTTTACTCTTCCTTTTCTTAATCCTAGCCATACTTTAACAGTAAGATAATCAAGGTGATGTGTCAACAAGATGTATAGATCACCCTACATTCCGGAAAATTGAAAAATAGTTTGCTTATTGCAACTAAGTTGCAGTTATGCTACTGTCAAAGGCAATGATCCGACTGACCCAAGCCAGGAAAAAGATTATAGAAATAATTTTAAAGACGGCCTCACCTATTTCCGCTGAAGAAATTATTCGATTACTTCCTGTCAATAAAACCACGGTCTATAGACAATTACATGCTCTAACTTACGCCGGATTAATTAATGAGGTTGATTTGGCAGACCGCAAGAAACGCTATGAAATGAGCGATTTGACCCACCATCATCACCTTGTCTGTCTGAAATGCCAAAAGGTTGAGGATATAAATCTTGATGATCATCTTTTCAGTCAGGAAAAAAAAATAGAAAAAGACAAGCAGTTCAAAATATCAAAACATAATCTGGAATTTTTCGGTTATTGCCTTAACTGTCAATAAAAAAATGCTGATAAATATAATAATTTTTACGATTATCGGAAGCATTTTATCTCTGATTGGAGGAATATTGCTCCTATTCAAAAAACATCTATCCGAGACTTTAATTCTTGATTTAACCAGTTTTGCTGCCGGAGTACTTCTTTCGACAGCTTTTATAGACCTTTTTCCCGAGGCTCTGGAAAAAAGCAGCAATCCGGTTAAATTATTCATTTATGCTCTGGGTGGGATGGTGGTTTTTTTCATTTTGGAGAGATTTTTACTTTGGTTCCATCATCATCATGAAACAATAAAAGAAGTAAGACCATCTGTTTTGTTAATTACAATCGGTGACAGTATTCACAACTTCATCGATGGCGTTGCCATTGCATCATCCTTTCTGGTGAGTTTTCCACTTGGCGTAACAACTGCCATAGCTGTTGCAGCCCATGAAATTCCGCAGGAAATTGCTGATTTTTCGGTACTTTTGGGGCAGAAAGTTACAAGACTGAAAACATTGGCTTTTAACGGTTTATCAGCATTAACATCACTTTTGGGAGCTGTCATTACCTATTATCTATCGGGGCAAATCACGGTTCTTCTTCCCTTTATTATTGCTTTTACAGCCGGAATGTTTATATATATTGCAGCCAGCGATTTAATACCTGAACTGCACCGGTCATCTATCAAGAAAACCAATGCCTGGCATCAGACAGCCACACTTCTTTTAGGGATAATGCTGGTGGTCGTCATAAAATCACTAATTGGCGAATAATGACGATTGAGGAAACTAAGCAGTAATATCTCCTAAGATCGGACCGAATAAAAATTATGTAAAATCTTTGAACTTATCTGCTAAAATATTGACTATGCCTTCAGAGTATATGGACAGTTATGTCACCAGACACCTGGAAATTAAAAAAAAACCTTCGCAAAAACTAAAAACTCTTCTGATAATTTTGCTCTGCCTGCTTTTTATTGCAATCTTTATTAAATTAAACAGCAACCGCTTCATCAATCCGGTTATCGACAGCTATGCTTTATCAGCCAAAGAAATTAAGGTTAACAAAAATAAAAGTATTCCGGTTGAAGAGATCAAAAGCAAAATAGAAAAAGAATTAGCTCAAGCTGAAGGAACCTATTCCATCTATTTTTACGATCTGACAACGGGCGATAATTTCGGGATTAATGACAATATGATGCTGATGGCGGCATCCGTCAATAAAATTCCTATTCTGGCGGCTAGCTATTATTTTGCCGGAAAAGGCGTGATTGATTTGGATAAAATTATTGTTCCCCAAACAAAAGACATCCAGGACTACGGAACCGGATCAATCAGGTATGACAAACCGGGTACGGCTTATTCCATTAGAACTTTAGCCCGGCTAATGATGGAAAAATCGGATAATACGGCAGCCTATCTTTTAGCTTCTGTTATCGTCGGACTTGATGAAGTGCAAAAACTGGTTACTGATTGGGGGATGCTACAGACGGACATGAAGGAAAATAAAACATCAGTAAAAGACATATCAAAAGTTCTTAAAAAAATGTACCAGGGTGAGATAACGTCGCCGGAACTTTCCCGCGAAATGTTAGATTTTATGGATGACAGCGATTATGAAGACCGGATCCCTAAAGGAGTTCCCTCCACTATTACCGTTTATCATAAAACAGGCGATGAGGTAAGAACAATCCATGATGCCGGTATAATAGTTCTTCCTGACAGACCATATTACCTGGGGATTATGACAACTGACGTTGCCGATGCGGAGGTCACCAAAAGTAAAATGGCCAGAATTTCCCAGATTGTTTTTTCGGAAGTAACCAAATTATAGATTAAGATGGTAGTCTGGCTAAAAGGGGCTGAAGATCTGATTTGGGATGAATTTCTTCATCAACTACCGGCTTTAGCGGTTTGATTATAGCCACCTTTAAAGCCTGATCCAAACTGTCAACAAAGACGAATTTAAGGTCATCCAGAACATATTTGGGGATATCCTCCAGGTCTTGTTTATTGTTTTTGGGCATAATAACTGTTTTTATACCAGCCCGATGAGCAGCAATAACTTTTTCCTTAACTCCACCAATCTCCAAAACTCTACCTCTTAAAGTGATTTCGCCGGTCATGGCAACATCTTTTTTAACCGGCAGATCTAAAAGAGCTGAGACTAAAGCTGTTGAAATAGCTACTCCGGCTGACGGTCCGTCTTTGGGTACAGCACCTTCAGGCACATGGACATGGATATCAAGATTCTGGTAAAACTTCTCATTTAAACCTAAATCTTTGGCTTTAGCTCTGACATAGGACATGGCAGCTTTGCAGGATTCCTGCATGACCTCCCCAAGGTGACCTGTAAGGAGAAGATTGCCTTTGCCTTTCATTAAAGCAACCTCAATAAAAAGTATATCGCCTCCGGCTTCGGTCCAGGCAAGGCCTGTGGACATACCGACTTCATCCTGTTTCTCAGCCAGGTAGGAAGTGAATTTTGCCGGGCCTAGATATTTGTGTAAATCAGCTACTTTAACAGCTTTGGTTTTTACTTTTCCTTCAACAACTTCACGGGCAATTTTTCTTAATATTGTGGCTATTTCCCTCTCCAGATTTCTGACGCCGGCTTCGCGGGTATACCTTCTTATTATAAAGTGCAAACTATTATCAGATATTTTGATTTTATCCGGATTAAGACCATGGACTTCTAATTGTTTACCAACCAGGAAACCCTTGGCTATCCGGAACTTCTCGTCCTCGGTGTAACCCGGGAAATGAATAATCTCCAACCTGTCTTTTAAGGCCGGAGGAATAGTATCAAGAACGTTGCAGGTGGTGATAAACATGACGTCAGAGAGATCAAAGGGAACTTCCAGATAATGATCGGAGAAAGCGTGATTTTGTTCCGGGTCAAGAGCTTCCAGAAGGGCGGCTGAGGGATCTCCGCGAAAATCAGTTCCGACTTTGTCTATTTCATCCAGCATAAAAATGGGATTCTTGGTTCCGGCTGTTTTGACACCCTGAATAATACGGCCGGGCATGGAACCGACATAAGTCCGGCGATGGCCTCTTATTTCCGCTTCATCTCTTATTCCCCCCAGGGAAATTTTAACGAATTTTCTGCCCAGTGATCTGGCAATTGAGCGACCGAGCGATGTTTTACCAACTCCCGGAGGGCCGACAAAACAGAGAATGGTAGGAGTTGCCCCTTTTCTTTTAGCGGATTCAGAAACGCTTTTTTCAGCAGTTTGTTTTTCGGAAGTGTTTTCAGCCGGCTGATTCTTGGCTTCTTTGGAATTTTCGGCAGTTCCCACTTCTTTTTTTAATTTCATGACTGCCAGATATTCAAGAATCCTTTTTTTGACTTTTTTCAAGCCGTAATGATCAGCATCCAGGATTTTGGCGGCCTGACCAATATCAACCTGATTAGAAGAAGCAACACTCCAGGGAAGCTCTGTCAGCCAATCCAGGTAGGTTCGGATATAGGAAGCTTCCGGGTTATAGCTACTCATTTGGGCTAATTTTTTTAATTCCTTTTTAGCTTTTTCTTCCACATCCATTGGCATTTTGGCTTTTTTGATCTTGTCCAAAAGTTCCCTGACTTCCTTACTCTCCCCTTCTTCACCCAATTCTTTTTCAATAGTTTTCAAGCGCTCACGAAGGACTGCTTCTTTGACGCTTTTATCGAATTTCTCCTGGGTTTTACTGGCGATTTTTCTTTCAATTTCCAGAATTTTTGTTTCATGGGAGAGATATTCGGAAATTCTGCTAAGCCGGTCTTTGACGTTCCGGGTTTCCAGAAGAAGCTGTTTTTCGGTAGGTTTTATATCCAGGACTGAACTGACGTGATTGGAAAATTCAGAAGGACTAAGACCGGACATGATATTCATAAAGGAGAGAAAATCTACCGATTTGCCTAAGTTAACAGCTCTTTTCAGCTCGGCTGTGATGTGATTAACAAGAGCGGTTATCTCATCATTTCTGACATCATCATCCGGAGCCTCAATAACTTTGGCAATAAAATAAGGATCTGTTGATTCGTAACTTAAGATTTCAACCCTGGTCTGACCTTTAACCAGCGCGTTGACTTCCCCGTCTGTTTTTAAAAGCCTTTCAATTCGGGCGATTGTTCCGACAGTGTAGAGATCCTGGGGATTAGGTTCGTGCATATGAGGAGTTTTCTGCATGACTAAAACTACCGTGCGATCAGTTGAGGAAGAGGCTTCAATAGCCTGCAGGGATCTGGGGCGGCCAAAAGTGAGAACAATCTCTGTATTGGGGAAAACAACACCGTCTCTAATGGGAATTATGGGGAGAGTTTTGATTTTGCTATTATCTTCAGATGCCGGCATAATAGATTAGCAGTGTAACAAATAGACTGCCAGATGTCAAGATATTAAAATTTAAATAAAATTTAAATAAAATCATTGATAAAGGGAGCTAAATCAATTTTGAGGTCAGCTTCAATAAGAGGTGTTTTTGATAACTGGGGGAGACTTTCTGCATATGTCGGCCTTTCCACCTGATAGATTACTCCCAACGGAATTTTTGCTTCAACCTCCTGGGATTTCTGCCAGGCGGCATTTAAATCTTTTGGATTATGGTTTTCGGGAGTTAATTTATAGACTCTCTCGCGATACCAATTATAGGAATTAATATGATTGAAGGTAACGCAAGGCTGGAAGATATTAACAACTGAAAATCCTTTGTGGTTGATGCCTTTTTCGATTAATTCAGTCAGCTGATTCATATCTGCCGAGAATCCTTGGGCAACAAAGGTAGCCCCCTGAGAAACAGCCAAAGCAATCGGATTAACCGGAACTTCAATAATACCAGCCGGAGTTGATTTGGATTTAAAGCCTTTATAGGCTGTGGGGGCAACCTGACCTGTTGTCAAGCCATAAACGCGGTTGTCATGAACTATAACGGTAATATCATGATTGGCGCGGCAGGCATGAAGGAAATGATTGCCTCCCTCACCGTAACAGTCACCGTCACCGACAATTACCACAACCGGTAAATTATGATTGGCTAATTTGATGCCGATAGCATTGGGGATGCTGCGGCCATGAAGAGCATGGAACGAGTTAGCCCATAAAAAGTCATTCATATTGCCTGAGCAGCCAATACCAAAAACTATGGCCATTTTGTCAGGATCAAGCTTCATTTTGTTAAAAACAGATTTTAATGATGACCAAATGCCGAAATTGCCGCAGCCGGGACACCAGGTGGGAAAATACCCCGCAAACGGGGCAGTTAGCCCGATTGTTGGGGCAAGCGGTTTTGGAGAAGACGGACTTATGGAATTACTATTATCACTCATATATTTTTAATTCTATCAAGAATTTCTTCCGGATAGACGGGACGGCCGGAATATTTTAATAATTTATTTTCAAATTCCACTCCGGTGACCATAGTCAAAAGAGAACCGAATTGGGCGGTGGAATTATTTTCCACTAAAAGTGTTTTTTTGCTTGAGGTGATAGTGTTTTTGACTTTAGCATTATCCAGCGGCCAAATATGGTTAAAGTGCAGGTAATTGAATTTAGCGGGAGAATCCTTTAATGCCTGTAAAATGGGAGCCTTCATTGATCCCCAGGAGATTATAGTCAGAGGAGCCTGTTTTTCTCCATAAAGAATCGGCATTGGGAAATCATTATTAAGGTAAGTAACTGCTTTTTTATTTCTTTTATCGACCTGTTTAATTCTTTCCTCTGCCTCTTCAGTTGTATGACCATCCTGACTATGCT
>MFJA01000009.1:9067-10674 GCA_001779055.1 Candidatus Gottesmanbacteria bacterium RBG_16_37_8 | reverse complement strand
GGCCTGATGGAGGCTGCCTTTCATGCCCGGAATAACCCTTGGCGATATTCCATCTTCGGTCAGAAGGTAACGCTTATAGGGCTGTGATTTTAAAAGAGCATCCTGGGAAAGTAGCTTACCGCGATCGATTTTATACTGGAAACCTTCTATTTTTGCTTTTTCAATACTTTGATGACCTTCCTGCAGATATTTATCACCGAGGATAAAAACAGGAGTCTGATATTTTTCGGCCAGATTAAAGGCTTTTATGGTTAACTGATATGCTTCTTCAACGTCTCCCGGAGCTAATATTATTTTGGGAAACTCACCGTGACCGGAATGTAAAACAAAAAACAGATCTCCCTGTTCTGTCCAGGTAGGCATACCGGTAGCCGGCCCGGGACGCTGACCCATGACTATGACAATCGGCGTTTCGGTAATTCCTGCTAAGGAAACCGATTCAACCATGAGGGCAAAGCCCCCGCCTGATGTACCGACCATGGAACGGACTCCTGCCCAAGCGGCACCTAAAGCCATATTAATAACCGATATTTCATCCTCTGCATGTTTAACAACCATTCCGCTTTTACTTGCCTGGGAAGCCAGGTAGTGCAGAAGAGCTGATGAGGGTGTCATGGGGTAAGCGACATAAAAACGGCAGCCGGCGGCAATTGAAGCTAAGCCAATCATTTCATTACCTGAAATATACATTTGGGAGAGCGGATTTTTTAATTTGGCAAGCTTGATAGTGTAGCCCCGGGGCATTTCTTTTTGAGCACTTTCAAATCCTAGTTTGGCAGCCAGTTGATTTTTATCAATAATCTCCTGGCTTTTACGGGCAAAATTTTCCGCTATCAGAGAATTTAAAATGCCAAGATCAGCTCCCAAAAGATGCATAAGAACGCCAAGAGCAATATTATTGAGCATGACGGTTGATAATTTCTGTTCCTGGAGTATGCGGACAAAAGGAACGTGAACATAAGTCAACTTAGTGTTTGGTTTTGGCAGCTTTTCCGGCGGGATTTTCTCGGCGTCATAGACAATTATGCCTCCTTCTTTAACTTCTGCGGCGTGTTTATTAAAGGTTTCCAGATTAAGACAGAGAAGGACATCAACCTTTTTTTGTTGGGAATAAACTTCTTCATCGGAAATTCTGACTTCAATGACATTATGACCGCCCCTGATTAATGAGGGATACTCGGAATACTCGAAGGCGTGGTAACCGGAACGGGTGGAAATTTTCCCCAAAAGAAGACCGGTAGTCATAATTCCGAAACCGGCTTCTCCACCTATTTTGACTGTAATGTCAATCATATTTCAGGGATAAATTTGCTGGCCGTTTTCATCGTTAATTATAATGGCGGCAACAGGGCAGGCTTTGGCGGAATCCAAAATGGCCTCCGGAGCTTCCTCTACCGCAGTATCTAAGAAAATAGCTTTAGCTTCGTTATCAAGGGCCCAGGTTTTGGGGGCAACAGCTATACAGGAGGCGGCACCTATACATAAATCACGATCAACCGTAATAGTCAAGTTATTTATTTTTTTGGGGCCTGAAGGATTATCAGCCATAAATTTCCAGTATAGATATTATTATATTATATAGATGGCCGGATCAAGAGGGTGAAACT
>MFJA01000009.1:8717-9048 GCA_001779055.1 Candidatus Gottesmanbacteria bacterium RBG_16_37_8 | reverse complement strand
TCTCCAGGGGCAGAAGAGCGCATTTGAGACGTGTCGGGGAAAGCTCAATTCCCAATAGTTCAATTACTTTTTCTTTTTTCAGCTCCATAACTTCTTTTATATCTTTGCCGGTAACAAAGTCGGTTAAAAGAGAGGCGGAAGCAATTGAGACAGCACAGCCTACCCCGTCAAAATTGATTTTTTCAATTTTATTTTTATTCCTATTTAATTTTATCGTCAAAGAGATCTGATCACCGCAGAAGGGATTGCCCCTTTGATCTTTGATATCCGCATCTTTTAGTTGTCCGAAGTTATGGGGATGACGATAATGATCGAGAATATAGTCGCGATA
>MFJA01000009.1:4368-8663 GCA_001779055.1 Candidatus Gottesmanbacteria bacterium RBG_16_37_8 | reverse complement strand
AACATCACTAATGGAATTATAAATATAGAATGAGGCACGCGCCGAAGAGTGAATATTTAATCTGGCATGAAGCGGCATAGCACAGTGATGGCCGGAACGGATACAGATATTATCACTATCCAATATTTGAGCCAAATCATGAGGATGAATACCTTTAACATTAAAAGCGATTACCCCTCCCCTTTCCTGAACAGGAGACGGTCCGTAGACAGTCAAACCTTCTATTTTTTTTAATTCGTCCAACGCGTACCCGGTTATCTCTATTTCATGCTGTCGGACGTTATCCATTCCCAAGACAGTCAAATAACGGATTGCTTCTCCCAAACCGATGGTGCCGGCAATATTGGGAGTTCCGGCTTCAAATCTATAAGGTACGTCATTATAGATTGTATGATCCAGATAGACCTCCCTGATCATATCGCCGCCTGTCTGATAGGGGGGCAGATCATTTAATAAATCATACCTTCCCCAAAGAACTCCTATTCCTGTAGGAGAGAGCATTTTATGACCGGAAAAGACCAGGAAATCGGCAGCTAAATTCTTAATATCAACTTTTTGATGAGGAACTGCCTGGGCGGCATCTATTAAAACCAGTATTTGAGGATTAAATTTTTTTATTTTGGTTATAATTTCCTTTATTGGATTAATGGTGCCTAAGACATTGGAAACATAAGTCAGGGCGACCAGCTTGGTTTTCTTATCGATAATTTTATCAAGAGTTGATAAATCCAAACTGCCCTGATTATCAATATCTATAAAGCGAAGGTGAGCCTGTTTTTCCCGGGCAAGAACCTGCCAGGGAACCAAATTAGCATGATGTTCCATAACAGTTGAAATAAGATTATCTCCTTTTTGTAATTTGCTTCTTCCCCAGGCATCGGCCAGCAAATTAATGGCCTCGGTAGCGTTTCTGGTAAAGATAATTTCCCTTTCATCCTGACAGCCTATAAAATCGGCGACTATTTTTCTGGTTTGTTCATATTTTTCAGTTGCCTTCTCCGACAGACTATAAACTCCACGGAAGATATTGACACCGTAATTTTCGTAATAATCACATTCTGCTTCGATAACCTGACGGGGTTTTAACGATGAAGCAGTTGAGTCAAGATAGATAAGATCTTTTCCTTTTATTTTATTATTTAAGATGGGAAAATCCTGACGGAGATTTTTAAAGTTCATAAAGTTAAAAAGTTAATAAAGTTTTTAAAGTTTGATTAAAATATCATCGTCTTCAATTTTGACGGGGTAGACGTTGATCGGGGCGGGAGGCGGAAGACTTAAGACTTCACCGCTTTTAATATCAAATTGACCACCATGACAATAACAGGTAAGGGTATAGCTATCCAGAAAACCTCCGGCCAGAGCACAATAAGCGTGAGTGCAAATGCCGTCAAAGGCTAAATATTCACCGTCAACATTGGCAATGACAAGAGTTTTACCATCAATTTTATATTCTTTCATTTTGCCGTTTTCAATGTCAGATTTTTGAGCTACTTTGTTAAATTTGGCCATAAATACTTCCTTTTTATAATAACATTCTTATTTTTTGGTTTAATTTCTGCTGTAATTTTTCGGCTAATTGCTTATCCGGAATACGGTCAAGAACTACACGAAAAAATCCGTCAATAACAAGCATACTTGCAGACTTATCTGACAGACCGCGAGTTTTCAGATAATACAATATTTCCGGGTCTATTTTACCAACAGTGGCACCGTGAGTACAACGGACATCATTGGCTAAAATTTCCAGCTTGGGACGGCTGTCTGCCCAGGCATTTGCTGACATTAAGAGATTCTGGTTTTTCTGATAAGCATTTGATTTTTGGGCCAGAGGGGCTATTTTGATTAAGCCTTCATAATAAAATTTGGCATTATCAAAGAGGACGGATTTTATCAAGAGATCGCTGATACTCTCCTTTTGCTGATGGTCCTGCAGGGTGAAGAGATTTAATTTCTGATTTTTTGAGCCGATGATCAGCCCTAAAATCTGAACTTTGGCTGACTTCCCTTTAATGATTATGGAAACTTGACCCTGATGATCTTTTTTCCCGGTCAGGAAAATTATGAATATTTTATTCTCTCGGTCGTGAACATCGAATTTTTGATTTTTACTTAATTTATCTATAAGAATTATATTGTCTGTTTTTTCAGCCATAGTATATAAGATCAACCGACTGAGCCTTCCATTTCTAATTGAATTAAGCGATTTAATTCGACGGCGTATTCGAGGGGTAATTCTTTGACAATCGGTTCGATAAAACCATTAACGATCATGGCTTCACTATCTGCTTTGGTTAAACCGCGGCTCATCAGATAGAAAAGCTGTTCATCTCCTATCTTGGAAACAGTTGCTTCATGCTCAACAACAACATCATTTAAGCGAATATCCATAGTCGGATAAGTATCGGAACGTGATTTTTCATCAATAAGAAGTGCATCACAAACTACCTTGGTTTTACTGCCAAGGGCGCTTGGAAACATTTGAATCAATCCCCTGTAAGATGTCCGACCGCCGTTAGTGCTTACCGATTTAGAAGTAATTTTGCTGGTAGTATGTGGAGCAAAATGAATAGCTTTTCCGCCGGCATCTTGGTGCTGGTTCTTGCCGGCATAGGCAATTGACAATACTTCCCCTCTAGCTCCTTTGCCCATGAGATAAACTGAAGGGTACTTCATAGTTAATTTACTGCCTAAATTACCATCGATCCACTCCCCTAGACCTTCCTCTTCCACTCTCATTCTCTTGGTAACGAGATTGTAAACATTCTGCGACCAATTCTGGATGGTAGTGTAGCGGACACGGGCTCCTTTTTTAACAAAGATTTCCACAACCGCGCTATGCAAAGAGTCAGTAGAGTACACAGGCGCTGTGCAACCCTCGACATAATGAACGAAACTGCCCTCTTCGGCGATAATAAGAGTTCTTTCAAACTGTCCCATATTGGCAGCGTTGATTCTGAAATATGCCTGAAGAGGTAATTCAACTTTGACTCCTTTGGGAACATAGACAAAGGATCCTCCTGACCAGACGGCGCTGTTTAAAGCGGAAAATTTATTATCGGCCGGTGGAATTAAAGTTCCAAAATATTGTTTAACCAGTTCAGGATATTCTTTAAGCCCTGAATCCATATCGAGAAAAACTACTCCTTTTTTACTTAAGGTATTTTGGATGCTTTTATAGACCACCTCCGATTCATATTGAGCACTGACTCCGCCTAAAAATTTTTTCTCAGCTTCGGGAATTCCCAAACGGTCATAAGTGTTTTTAATTTCTTCAGGCAATTCTGCCCAACTGCCGGCTTTATCACGGATCGGTTTAATATAGTAATAAATTTCATCAAAATTAATTCCTGACAGATCGCCGCCCCAGGTTGGCAAGGTTTTTGCCTGAAAAACCTTGAGACTATCCAAACGAAACTGGCGCATCCAATCGGGTTCCGACTTATGAGAGGAGATTTCTTCAACAACCCGGCTACTTAGACCTTTTTTGGACTTAAAGAAATAATTTTCCGGCTTACTGAAGCCGTATTTATAGTTTAAAACAGGTGAAACTGCCGGTGTCATATGTAAATCAGGAAAGCCACTGTTTATAACCTTTTTTTTCTACTTGCTGAGCCAGTTGGAAACTGCCCTTTTCCATTAGGCGGCCGTTGATGAGGATATAAACATAATCGGGTTTGGCGAATTTGAGGATTCTCTGATAATGGGTTATCAGAAGTATACCGCTGCCTTTTTTCTTGAGGTGATTAATGCTTTCGGCAACGGTTTTTAAGGCATCAACGTCCAATCCCGTATCAATTTCGTCAAAAACAGCAAATTTAGGGTTTAAAATTTCCGCCTGGAGCATTTCCAATTTTTTCTTTTCACCACCTGAGAAGTCTTCATTTAAACCGCGACGGAGAAGCTCTGCAGCAATATTGAGGTTTTGGGATTTCTTAAATAAAAGCTCATGAAATTCATTGCTGTTTAAAGCAGGATTATGAAGACTTTTTCTTTTATGACCATTAAGATTTTGATGATTTTCCGACTTGGCTGTTCTTAATAAATTGGCAACTGTGACTCCGGGAACGCTGACCGGATTTTGGAAGGCAAGAAACAAACCAAGACGCGCCCTTTTATCAGGTGAGGTGTCCAGAAGTTCGGACTGGCCCAATTTTATTGATGATTGACCATTATTGCGGTTGCTGCTAATTTTATAGAGCGGATGACCCATCAAGACCTGAGCCAAAGTTGACTTGCCGCTGCCGTTTGGTCCCATCAAAGCGTGGATTTTACCTGATTCAAGATCAAGACTG
>MFJA01000009.1:3096-4356 GCA_001779055.1 Candidatus Gottesmanbacteria bacterium RBG_16_37_8 | reverse complement strand
ATTGATTTACCTTCTATTTCAACCGAAAGATTTTTTATAGTCAGATTCATAGACGGGCAATATCGGATAATTTAACATTTTGAAGAGTGGCAAGCATTTGGCGGTTAAATCCGTTCCAAAAAGATAAACAAATACAGCTATCTTTTTCTATGCGGCAGGTTTTACTGTCACAAGCCGTTTTTACAATAACTTTATTGACTGCTGCCAAAATATGGGCGGCTGTGATGTTTCCGGGATTCCGGGAAAGACGATAACCGCCGTTTATCCCTTCGCGGCTTATAATTAATCCTTTATTTTTCAATTCAAGAGCGATATGTTTTAAAAAGAGGGGCGAAAGATTTGTTTCTTTGGAAACGAAGGAAAGCGGGATATATTTATCGGAAAAATTCCGTGCTAATACAGTCATTAAGAGAATGGCAAAATCTTCTTTTTTAGAAACCTTCATTGTTTAGTTTTAAACTGTTAGTATTATAGTGCCAGTTTAGAGCGATGTCCATAAATAGTTGTGAGTTTCGGGTTACGGGTGGTGGGATATGAGTTGCGGGTTTTGTCTGCTATAATAAAAAAATTCTTAAATTATTTATATGGAAATATTTCGGACAGCAATAGACATATTCGTCCATCTGGATAAGAACCTGGCATTGGTAATCTCACAATTCGGACCATTAACTTACGTAGTTCTTTTCCTGATTATTTTTCTGGAAACAGGCATTGTAATTACACCTTTTCTGCCCGGCGATTCCCTTTTATTTGCAGCAGGAACTTTATCTGCTAGCGGATCTCTCAATATATTTTTTCTTTATATCTGTCTTTGTGCTGCTGCAATACTTGGCGATACAGTCAATTATTGGATCGGTTATATAATCGGGCCGAGAATTTTTGAAATGAGAAGAATTCCTCTAATTAAAAAAGAGAATTTAACCAAAACTGAAAAATTTTATGAGAAATATGGGGGTAAGACTATTATTTTAGCCAGATTTATCCCGATCATCAGAACTTTTGCTCCTTTTGTAGCCGGAATCGGCAAAATGTCCTACGGTAAATTTATCAGTTTCAATATCATCGGAGGATTAATCTGGGTAACTTTATTTACTTTCGGGGGATATTTTTTCGGTAATCTTTCAATTATTAAAAACAATTTTCACTTGGCGATTTTCGGTATTATCTTAGTTTCAATACTGCCAATAATAATCGAATACATCAAACATCTGAAAGATAAACGGAAGACGGTAGAAATAAGCCTGGACTGAACTTTTCAGA
>MFJA01000009.1:2749-2980 GCA_001779055.1 Candidatus Gottesmanbacteria bacterium RBG_16_37_8 | reverse complement strand
TGGTTATTTTCACATCATCAAGACAGTAACCCTCCAACTTTTCCCAATCACCTTCCTGAAAATAATTGATGGCCAGAAATCCATTGCCTGATTTTTTGACACCAAGCGTGGTTCTAGCTATTGAATCAAGAGATAATCTAAAACCCAATGACTTTTCAACAAGCTCCAGTATATCCACTATTTCAAACTGTTTGAGATTGCCTAAGTAGTATGGAGCAAGAACTGCCAGAT
>MFJA01000009.1:303-2736 GCA_001779055.1 Candidatus Gottesmanbacteria bacterium RBG_16_37_8 | reverse complement strand
ATTAAAACCGATAATTTGGGAGGCATGTTCCATTATTTTAAAAAGGTCATTAAGACGGTTTTCGCGAAAGGCCTGGTATCGATCGGTTGTGTAATCATAAAGACCAACAACTGAGATTTTTAATTTAGAATAATCGTAATTGACTTCCCTAAAAGAATGCTGGGTTTCAATATCGATTACAATCGGCTGTGACATGATTTAGATTATAACTCAAATTATTTCAAGAACGGGTGCGACGGTAAATTTCCCAGGTGGCTGTTAAAAAGACACCTGTAAAAATTAAAAGAGATCCGGTAATAAAATTAACAGATAATTTTTCTTTCAGAATAATCACAGCCATGATGGTGGTTGCTACCGGCTGAATATATGAAGTCAAATTGACAGTCAGATAGGAAAGTTTTCTAACAGCATATTGAATCAGGATCCAAGTCAGGAAGGTACCGAAAAATCCCATATAGAAGGTACCCAATAGCAGATTGGGGGTCAAGTTTAGAAAATAATTTCTGTTTTTTAATTGAAGAAAAGCCAGAGGTATAACTAGAATCAATGTTACTAATGAAGTTATCGAACCAATTTCAACAGGTGAAAAAAAGCGGGATATTTTTTTAGATAAGAGAATATGAGTCAACCAGCTAACCATAGCTATAGAGATGAGCATATTTCCTGTAAAACTACCGGTGATTGTTTGTCCTTTTTCAATCAGAGAGAGATAAAAAATGTAGATTATGCCAATAAATCCTATGATGACACCCAAAATTCTAACAGGTGAAAATTTTTCCTTAAATAATATGATACTGACAATAATAGTTAAAATCGGTAAAACGGCATAAACAAGTTGACTGACCGAGGCGGTAGTATATTCGATTCCATACATGAAAAAAATAAGATTGACAGCAGCAAATAATGAAGTAATCAACAATTGCGGGAAATTTTTTTTCCGCCAGGGTTTATTGATGACAAGAAAGGGAATAAAGGCCAGAAAAGCAAAGGCCACTCTCAAGGCAGTGACATACATGGAAGGAAAGACACCTACCTCTGATTTGGCAATAACATGCAGAAAGGCATATAAAATAACGGTTAAACCCAATCCTACTAGGGCTTTATATTTTTCTGCCATAACAATCCCTCCAACGGGAAACGACCATTGGCGATAATAAACCAGGGTGTGAAGTTTTTTTTCTCACTGTTATAAAATTTAGAAAAATCTTTTAAGGAGACTTTTTTTATTTGAGAGATTTCGACAGGATTTTTTTGCGGTAGGGTTTCTGATTGCCCTTTCAGCAAATAACAAAATTCGTTTTCGGAGTGACCATTTTGCCTGACCTGATAGAAGAAAGAGCCGAATAATGTAAAATCGACATCTATTGCCAATTCTTCTTTTACCCTTCTTTTAGCTGAAATTTGCGGAGTTTCCCCCGGAAGCACATGACTGACAACTGAAGCATCCCAAAAGAGAGGCCAGAGTGTTTTTGATTTTCCCCTTTTTCCCAAAATTAGTTTTCCATCCCGATCAAGAACATAAGCCATAAAAGCTAAGTGTGTTTTACCATCCCCCTGATGACAATCCTGGCGGGTAGCTGTGCCTATTTGGTGTCCTTTCCGGTCACATAAGACTAAAAGCTGCAATTTCTTTTCACCAGAGAGGTCGTGGTGTTCAGACATTTTCCTTAAGGATAAATTTTTCCAAAACATGAGCAACACCGTCTTCCTGATAAGAGGGAGCAATATAATCAGCTATGGCTTTTATTTCCGCTACAGCATTACCCATGGCTACTTTATAACCGCTTGAGGTCAGAAGTGAAAAATCATTATAACTATCCCCTATAGCTAAGACTTGATCCATTGATATACCTGATAAATCAACTATTCTTTTCAGGGCTTTATCTTTGGCGGCGTCGTAATTGGTAATATGGATTGATTCTTTGACAGGAATAGTTCCGGAGACACTCTTGGTTACCCTGATGTCTTTTATCGAAGAAATTGTCTCAAAGACTTCCTGAGCTTCATAAGGGGAAATATGAAGAATGACAATTTTGACCAAATCCTTAAATTTTGGCGGTTTATCAGGATCATAAAGACGTCTTTTATCCTTATCAACATAATATTTTTCATAAGGAAATTGTTTGAGTACTTTCATCACTTCTTCGGCTTTGGGGGCAGGAATATAGGTATTGAAAATATACCTTTCAGTCATACAGTCATAAATGCGGGCACCGTTATCTAAAATAATGAGAGAGTTTAATTTGAGGGATTTGACTATACCATCAACCCATTCCAATGATCTGGCTGTAGCTATGGAAAACAAAACTCCCAACTTCTGACATTTTTCTACTGCTTTAGTTAACCTATCCGAAAAGACGGTTGATTTATCAGCATTGGGCTTAACCAAAGTACCGTCGACATCTGCAATAATTAGACGATATTTCATTACTT
>MFJA01000009.1:0-283 GCA_001779055.1 Candidatus Gottesmanbacteria bacterium RBG_16_37_8 | reverse complement strand
TATCAACTAACTTATAATAATCCTGAACTTCGCGACCTACGAAACCTTCCTTATTCATAAAATTTATCAAAGAATGGAGGTTTTGGAAATACGGACCGATTAAAATAAAGGGTATTTCCCTTGTGATTTCCTTTTTTCTTTTGAGAGCCAAGACAGCTGAGATTTCATATAAAGTACCGATTCCCCCGGGCAGACTTATAAAGCCATCAGCGTAACTTATAAGCTTATTCTGACGCTCATTTAAGGATTGAAAAACTGATTTTTCCGTCGCAAACTGGGTATG
>MFJA01000008.1:12213-13019 GCA_001779055.1 Candidatus Gottesmanbacteria bacterium RBG_16_37_8 | reverse complement strand
GCCTACCAGAACTCCGACCAAACCACCTCCCACCAGAACGCCTACCAGAACTCCGACCAAACCACCTCCCACCAGAACGCCTACCAGAACTCCAACACCCCCCGGCGGCTGCGTCAACTACGGAATAGATGAATACAGCCAGGGCGATTGTTTCAATGTCCTGAAGATCGATTTATCCAATAATACCATCGAACGCAAACAAACATATTACTGTAAGACACAGAATATTTGTGACGGCGAATCGATGGATAACTACGGTTCAACTCCTTATCTCTTCGCTGCAAAAGACAAGCCCGCCATTTATACGGTTAAACCAGACGGCAGCCTGGTTACAAAAATCGGTCTGAAAGTCGGTAAACATTACGAAGGTATTACTTTCCGTAAACAGGATAATAATCAGAATACTATCTGGGGAGGCAGTCTTAACAATGGCATCGATAAAATAAATCTTCTTACCGGCTCAATCATAAAATCTTATCCGGGAACTAGCATGGAAATAAAATCTATGGTCTGGGATAACAGCGGAACATATCTTTACGTTTCGCAAAGAACCGCTGACCGTTGCACCCGTCTACAGAGGTTTTATTACGATTCTGCCAAAGATACATTAACCAAACAAAGCTTCGATAAATCCATGCCCGGCTGCACTTTAGGCAGAACCGATGCCATGGATATGACGACGGACGGCTACATAGTGGGTGGCTACAAATCAGGCCAGAACCTGATATTCTATTTCTGCGATCCGCTGATTGATGCTACCAGTTGTAAACAAGTAAGTTACCGAACCATCTCCCTTTCCAGCTATA
>MFJA01000008.1:5744-12103 GCA_001779055.1 Candidatus Gottesmanbacteria bacterium RBG_16_37_8 | reverse complement strand
GATAATCATAATCGACTAAGCAATTCCTGAATTTTCTCTCTTCTCAATCTCGGATGATTAACTGTTAATAGTTTTAATAAAATCACAAATTAGGCTATAATCGCCATCTATAATGCAATTGGGAAAAGAACTACCAACTATCTGGTCTTCTCGGGCAAGAAATGGAGATTGGTATATTTTAGTCAATCCGCATGGATGTCATATAAAAGGTGACGGCGACGATGGAACAACAGGTCCTGCCGAAATGGTTTATGCAACTCTGAAAAAAGGCGCCATACCGGCCAAAACAGGCCATAATTCATTTGCGCGTGTGGATGAATACCTGCAGACAATGGAAAATGCTGGTTATCCTCATCTAAGCTTACCAGGAGCCGAATGGGGTTATCATATTCCTCAATCACCAACTGAAGTTGTTGAATTTATAACAGACGAAAGAATTCACTTTGGTTATTTTCCCGGTAAAGATGTATTTAAAACTGATTTGCCGGTTCAATTTTTTCCCGCCGTAATCGGAAATAAAGAGATTGAACAAACCCGAGATGAAATAGTCTATTTTTTAGCAGAACATTTCAATAAACCGCCGCTTGAATTGGTCAGATTATCTTCATTAAGAATAAAACAACTCATGGACAAACTGCAAGGAATAGAAAGACTAAACGAGGAAGAAAAAATAGAACTTGGAACACAATTATCAATGAATAATGCCCTTACTTCAAGAGAATTTATCTATTTTTATCTTGTCTTTTGGAACAATGTAAGAATGAACCTTTCTGAAGAAGACAAACTGAATGTTGAAAAGCAATTTGCGGAAAGAAAATTGGATTATATTATTTTTACTTCTGCAGTTTTTTAAAAAAAAAACGCAACCAAACAGGACGTCTCAAAACAGAGAAAGGAGAAATAATTACACTTTTACCTAATAACAGAGCTCTTCTTAAAAAAATGATTTATTTAAGTGATTATTGGAGAAATCACGGACTACATGAAAAGGAGTCCTTAAGTGAACTTTTTCATTTTTTAAAAACTTATTTAACTGAGAGTGAATGGCAATCAATGGCAAGAATTATTCCCCATCCGATCTCCATTGATATTCTGCCCTTATATGCACCTCTGGTATGGCTTATGGAAGGAATTAATATTGAACTTTACAGTTCGGAAGTATTCATGCCTGGTGTTACCGAAGAAATTGATGCAATAGAGACTTTAAATGCTGCTCATCCCGGTAGAACTAATGTTGCCTCCACCAGATTTTCTAATCACGAATTACTTAAGAAAAAAAACATCACCGGTGGAGCAGATGATCATAATCCGGCATTCTCAGGTTCCACAGGAACACTTACAAAAGTTGAGGAGTTTTCCGCTGAAGGAATAATAGCTGCGTTTAAAAAATTAAGGAGCACAATCCCTATCAGTGGTTTGGGGAGAACGAGTCAAACAGATATTCCATTTCCTCTATGGTCTTGGACTATACCTGTAAAAGGAATATTTATTACTCCTCTTTTAATACTTAATATTATTTCTTCAAAGATTAATATTCGTGAACCTGCTCAACGAGCTGTTGAACAAGAAATTTTTTCAAGAAACAATTACCAAGAAGTTAGGGCTAAAGGATGGTTTTTATAAAATCTTGATGCCTTCACCTGGCTCTGCGGCAACAAGCCCCAATAAACCGCTTTAAAAAGTCCAAGAGCCACCACTATTTCCTTAATTTAAATACCGGCAAGTATTATGCTAATATGAAATAAAATGACTAAAGGACCTGAAGTTAATCAACCAACCGATCAAGAAAAGCTAGCTTCTTTAAGGCAAAAATTGGCTGATGTAAGTGGTAAAATGCAAGCATTATCCACAGAAGAACAAATGGCCGCAGAAAAGGATCCAAAAGAATTTGCAAATTTGTTTCAAACGCAAACAGATCTTCAAGCGGCAATTAAAGATCTTCAGGAATCAATAAAACCTGCTTCTAAAAGTGGAGATGTTAGTCAACATACCCGCGATTCATCCAGAAATCCACCTAGATAGAGTAAGCATTAATCATATTAACAGGGAGTTAAAGCCCCTTGATGTAAATCTGATCCCTTGCGCCCTCTTGCCTCTTATGTTAAAATTTTAACTAATCGCCCCAAGACAGTAGGCTCGTCTCGGCAACAGCCGGACGCAATAAGACCTACCGAGGGAAATATTAGATTTCTCCCCGGTATGTTCCGGGGTTTTTTTATGAAAAAATCAAAACCGAATCTAAGAAAAGCAGCCATAGTCGACTTGATAAAAACAAAAATCGATAAAGCTAAGGCTATCTTCCTCACCGATTATAAGGGTTTAACCCACAAACAGCTGGAGGATTTAAGAAAAAACTTAAAAACAGTCGAGGCGGAATATGTTGTCGTCAAAAATACTCTTCTCAAAATATCACTGGCCGACAAAACTAAAAAAGATGAATTGGTCAAAATGCTCAAAGATTCAACCGCCGTTCTTTTTGCTTACGGTGATGAGCTGTCAGCTATAAAAAAACTGGCCGATTTTGCCAAAAATTTCTCTCTTCCCAAAATAAAAATAGGGTTCATGTCTGACACAATTACCTCACAGGAAGACTTTTTGCGCCTTGCCTCCCTTCCGTCAAAAGAAGTACTCCTGGCAACACTCGTTTACAGACTTAAATCTCCTATAACTGGTTTCCATTACGCTCTCTCCTGGAATCTGCGGAAATTTGTTACAGTTTTAAATAATATTAAGGGGGTGAAAGTCTAAAACATATGGCCAAACTTACTAAAGATGATATCCTAAAAGCAGTCGAAGAAATGTCCGTCATGGATTTGGCTGATCTGGTCAAATCTCTTGAAGAAAAATTCGGGGTTACTGGTACTCCCATGGCAGTTGCCGGACCGGTAGCTCCAGCAGGTGGTCAGCCGGCCGAAGCCGCATCTGAACAAACTACCTTTAATGTTGTAATAAATAGTGCCGGAGCCAATAAAATCGCCGTCATTAAGGCCGTCAGGGAATTGGTTCCTACCTTAGGTCTTCAGGAAGCAAAAACCTTGGTTGAAAGCGCTCCCAAAGAGCTGATGACCGGTGTCAATAAAAAAACAGCAGAAGAGGCTAAAACAAAATTGACAACAGCCGGTGCTACAGTAGAATTAAAGTAAGCACTAAATTATGCATCGGATTCTGCTCTTTTTTCTGCCGGTATTTTTCTTCGCCCTTTTTCACCCGACAAATGTCCGGGCTGATTATGATAAGGAATGCCAATTGAAATTTCCCCAACCGGGCCACAAATGCGCCAATACTGGCAATACCTATACCGGTCTTTGTCAGATTGTCCATTGTCCCAAAGGCTGCGGTGATGACAATCGCTGCTCCTTCTCCGATCGCGGGGCATATAGAACAATTGAAGAATGCGACAATGCCAACCTTAATTCAGGCGAATGCGGCCAGATTGATGTTATCGACTCTACCAAAAAATACTGCCATCCGGGAATTGGCTACTGCGACTATAAGGAAATACAGTGTTATTCAACCTGTATTGGAGAACCAAAACCAACCAAAGATAAAGATGTTACACCAGCTCCGACATTTCCTGTTTATCCCACCCCTACCCTGAAGCCCTTCATCTGCCAAAATACCAATGTCACAGGACCTATTGCCGCCGGTTCAACCTTTAATATAGAAACATTTGTCAGAGCAACACAGGCTGAGGTAACGGTCAATCTTACTTACCATGTTGAAAGAAACGGAACTGAAATTGCTAATTCAGGATTAATTTTAGCCTTAAAAGTTGAAGGTACAACTGATCTTTATGTCGGCAGATGGACTTATACAGTTCCATCTGATAACAACGGTTCTGGATCATATAAAATCTGGTTGGAAATAAACGGCCATCCTCCACAAGCTTTCCTTTTGGATAAACAAACCGTTCAAGTCCTTGGACAATCAGATCAAAAGAATTTAACAGAGTTAAATTTCATCATTGACCTTATCATGAAATTCTTCAATATCGGTCCAACCCCGACTTATGCCCCTTTTGAACCCTACTTAACGCCCGTAAGCGGTCTTGAAGGAACAATGACTATCTATCGTCCCACCGGTGTCGCAACTCTTCAATTAGGTACTTTCAATCCGGCCATCAATATCCAAGTCCATTGTGACACCATCACCTTCACCATCCTCTAATAGACACCTCGGATGGTGTTCTGAAGGGACTCCTCCGAGGTATTAATCAATGATTTTATTTTATGTATCAATCTATAACAATCTCATTGCACTTCTTTGATCTCTATTGACAACATTAAAATACATGTGTTACATTAAGCAACATATTGATCCCGAAGATCAATCGGGATAAATCTTAATCCCTGTCCGTTTGTTATAAAAGTTTTTTCCGCTACTTACTGCAAACAGACAGTTCGGATTATAAGGAGTAAACTATGTCTCTAGGTGATGAATGGCCGGAACTTTTGACTGTCCGTGAGGTTGCAAAAATCCTGCGTGTCTCTCCCCTGACGATAAAAAGATGGGGTAAGCGCGGCAAATTGCCGGCCATAAGAATTAATAGCCGCGGTGACCGCCGCTATAAAAAAGAAGCCGTCCTCTGGTTATTAGGTCTACAACAGAAGAGTTAAGTATAAGCAGCCGCTATTATTTTTTGAACAATTAAATTAATATTGCCTCTGACTGTTGGTGGATATTGACTGGATATATCAGGAAATTAAACCTCGATTTCTGTAAGTTCCTGGGCTGCCGTGGTCGGATCAACGGTATTGACCGATAATCCCGTCCCCAGCTCAAATCCTGCCCTGTGAACCAAACGGGGAATTATGCGCAAAAACCACGATTTGGCATGGTGGATATAGAAATTATAGGCAAATACTCCAGTCGTATTGATATTTTTTACAGTCGGATGCTCGTATTTTATCTTTAATCTCTTTAATGATCTTTGTAAAACCTCAGCTAAATCCTTAATCTCCTCATCTGATATATCCCCGAATACCGTGCCTTCTTTTTTAGGCGCAATCCATACTTCATAAGGCCATTGGGAAAAATCAGGACAATAGGTAACAAAGTAAGTATTGTCATCAACCACATTTTGAATCGGCTCCCGAACCAGTGCATCCAGATTGATCTGCTTGGGAATAAGTACCAGTTGCGAATGGGGATGCCGTAGTGATGCGCCAGCATGCTCTCCGTGATTGGAAAAAATCATCACCTGTCCCTCACTTGAATGGATCTGGAATCTCTGCCTGTAGGTCTCAAGAAGATGAATCACCTGAGGAAGTTCAAAATCCTCAATATCCTTCTCGTGATTTGGGCTGTGGATTATCACCTCATGGGTATCGGTAATCGGGAATTTATTGGGAACGACTCTTATCTTCCAACCAGGCATTTCTTTCTCCCCATCCCCTACCCTGGAAATTTCAGGCGGCGTCATCTTTTCATTACCGTAGCAAAAAGGACATTTCCCCGTCTGTTTGTCGGTAACCTCCGCCCCGTTTGTTTTTCTCAAATCATCCGGCCGGTCGGATCGAACTTGGGAAATAACAATCCACCTCTGCGTCTTAACATCGGGAACAAACTTGGCCATACTTATTTTAGTATTACCCAAGTGACTCAAACAATCAAGTATTCCGCTTATTATTGTCCCAAATTCAATTTCTCTGTAATTGTCTCTGCAATCCAGCTTGAGGCAGCGGTAATAGGAACAAATTTTAGCTTTTCATTATCACCCCAATAGTGAACTCCAATCAACATATCTCCATCAAAAAGACCGCCTCCGCTTGCTCCTTTATACGAAGGATCGGATTTTGCGTCAGTAATAATTATATCTTCCTTGACCTTACGAATATTCATTTCATTATAAGGAATAAAACTTGTAGCTAAACCAATTGGATATGACAACATTTGGGGATGCATTTCTTCTGTAGCTGGTGCTCCTTTTATTAATCCAAAACCATTTTCAGAAAATAATTTCGGATACTCTGGATTTTTTTTTATTAAAATCAATCCGATATCCAAATCCGGATTGACTGCAGTTGAAATCTCCTCACCCCATTGTGATCTGTTAAAATCATACCAATTAGCATGCCAATGATTTCTTGAGATAAAAAAATTGCAGCTAGAATAATCATATAAACCTGACTTAATAACATGTCCTGCAGTCAGAATTATTAGGTTGTCATTATCTTCATAAAATATTGTTCCCGAACCCACAACAGTGTCAAATGAATCGCCTTTAGGTGGAGCTGTTATGGTAATTTTTATCGCTCTGTTTTTGATTGCCTCTGATAGTGATTCTACCAGTCTTGATGTCTCCTCAGGATTTTTCAGTAACGCTTGGGAAGTAGCTACCAACGCTGGATTAGGCGGCG
>MFJA01000008.1:386-5733 GCA_001779055.1 Candidatus Gottesmanbacteria bacterium RBG_16_37_8 | reverse complement strand
AGGTTGAAGAGACGGTCCTGCTTGCGAAGCGCACGCTGATAACCCAAGACCTAACAAAGAATAACCACTTAATACCAACGCATCTCTCCGTGACATTGGCGGCTTAGCTCCTTCTGCGGATGAATCAGCCATAGAAAATTAAACAATCAAAGTTTATTTTCTCTTTTCCTTATTTACCAGGGGCGTAATAAAAGTAAAAATTGCCTTAGTCAGTTTTATATTATTTAAATACATTTCTTCAAGAATATGTGACAGATACATGCCCAATCCTGAAGCAGTCATTATATTGGCAAATGAATCGGTAATCATTCTTCCGGCAATAATAAGCACCAGGCCAAAAACACTGTGATGAATTTTATAGCGCCCGACTCTTACCACCACATATGACAGCCTCTTATGAAAAGCGAGAATTGTAGAAAAAGTAACCAGTCCGCTTATGGTAACCATCAGCCAAAACATTATTTTTTTACCGGAAAATATCTAAGAAATAAATCATACCATACTTCCTTTTCTTTTTTAAGAGTGCAGCACCTTGACAAAAATGAAAAATTACTTACAGGATGCCGGTAACTCAGCTAACAGCCTGGGTTTTAGCTCCTCATTTCCTATCAGCCTGTGAAAAGCACGAATTGCTTGGAATAAGTCAGGACCAATAGTCTCGACAAAATCTACAGGTCGTTCGGAAAAAAGCAATTGCCATAAATCCGGATTATCCTTCATAATGCCGGCAAAATTTATAAAAACCTGCTCTTCTCCGGCTGGAGGATTGTTTATAAAATAGCCGGGTATATATAAATATTCCCCGGTGGAAAAAATAT
The DNA here is from genome assembly GCA_001779055.1 of Candidatus Gottesmanbacteria bacterium RBG_16_37_8. Classification (GTDB taxonomy): domain Bacteria; phylum Patescibacteriota; class Microgenomatia; order 2-02-FULL-39-11; family 2-02-FULL-39-11; genus 2-02-FULL-39-14. The sequence continues at coordinate 4,915 of MFJA01000008.1, read as the reverse complement.
CCAAAGCTGTAGTGGGGACATCACCATGGGGGATTCCGGCTAAATTCATGCTGACGGCAAATTCAGCCAAGGTTGGAAAAAATTCGTGGCTTACCGCAATTTCTACAAAAACCTGTTCACCTGAACCTGTGGTTTTTAAATCTGAAAGAGGTAATGGATATTCAACTACAGGCATATAGAATGACACCTCTCCGTTATTAATGATTACACATCTGTCCCCCTCCTTTTGAGATATGTTTTTCAATAATAAATGAGTTGCTTCATGGGCAATAAATGGGGCGCTATTTGCATATTCATAATTGAATAATATTTGCTCACCCAATGTGCATCCTATAGCTTCACTATTGGAGCATTCTCTATGGACTATCTCTGCTGTCGTCAGAAAAAAATTAGGGTATACTCGTTCTGTTGCCTCCAGAGGGTCAAAACCGGTTACCTGGGCAAAATCATTCACACCCACACAAATACCTTTTCTCTGTGAACTGTCTTCAGAAGTAGTACAGTCTGCAGGATTATAGTCCGGACCTACCATCCTGCCGTCAGAATATATCAGCAGATTTTCGGAATTGAAAATAGGATTTCCATCTACATCAATTCCGTCAACCAGAGGTATTTCTACCCCTTGATCTACTGCTTCTACTGTAGGTGAAGGTATAACCATGGTCTCCGGAGTAACTAGTTCTACAGTGGGTGCCGTCACAGCAATTTGATATGTATTTGATGCATCCAGCGCTTTACAACCTGCTAAAAACAATGAGGCTATCACCATCAATCCGACACCGCGGGTCAATCCGCGTGGCCTAAATTCATGATGCCAACCATAATTCTTCAGTCTCTCCCGCATTCTAAAATTGTATATATAAAAATAGATAAATAGAAGTCAAGTGGCGTAATATTCGCCAGATATTGCTTATCCCCTACGCACTCAATTGCTTTCTCATTATGTACCTAATCCGACACTTGCCGTCAACGCTGATCCATTTGAAATTGTAACTTTCCTGCTTGCTTCCTCAGCATTAGGAATACACCAGACATCAATTGGTAAAGTATCGTCATCCATCCATACCCCCCGCTCTGCCAAATCTCCGGTTGCCAGCCAAATTTGTAAATTATTTTCTCGGCGAAATCTATCACTTATCCATTGTGAAGTTATCGTTGGTAAATTCGCTTCATTTCTTACCTCTGGATTAAGGGGGTATGGACTAATATTTTTCGCAAAAGTATAAAGTTTACTGCCTTTAACTTCTCTTAAACCGTAGGTATTTCCCCCGACACACGTCACCCAGGCTCCGCTAAGACTCCGTTCAAAGATTGCCAAAGACACTCCGGCACGTAAGTCTATTCCGGGATTTTCGTCTCGCACGCTTTCACTATAAGTATAATCATCTCCATAAGTCCCGACATTAACATAATCTATAATATGATTACCAACAGACAGCATAAGAAGATCAGTAACTTTATTTCTGGTAACACGTGTTTCTTCTAAATAGCTTGTAAGTCCGCTCATAAATTTCATTAATACCTCCTGCCTGGTAACCGGCCGTTTATCTTTATCTTGTACATAATTACAGTTAGCTCCGTTAGGAAGTGATATTTCAGCCAGCATCAGGACTTTATCAGATAAATAGCAACCGCAACCTATCTCTGGACTATCCCAAGTTAAATTTTCCATTTTCACACCTCTCAAAACGTAAGGATGTCTTCCAATATTGCCATGAATTTCTTGAGCTGTTACCTTTGCAAGAGGACTTTCTATTTCCGTCCAACCTTCTATCCTTGTCATATTATTTCAGTTGGTATTTATATCGCAGTTTCAGGTAAAAGAAGGAAAGAATAATAACAGTCAGAATTATCCAAAAAGCCAGGACAGGCGGAAAACAAGCATACTGCTGTGATAAAAGATAGATTAAAACTGCCGTCACCCCGATCCCTGATACTGTCATTTTCAATTGGGATAGCCTTAGTCTGACAACCAAAACCATTGATAATAAAAATTGTAAGGAAAAAAGCAAAAACCACCAGGGCGCTACCCGGCAGGCTGCTCCACCGAATAGATTCCACCACTCTCCTCCTCTCGGCGGTACACCCGATCCGCTCTCTCTCACCTCTAACCCCAAAACCGGCGGGATGGTGACAATAATCCTTTCCCTGTTTATTACGGTACGGATGACAAATCTGGATGTTGCATTTCCTGTTCCCCCGCTTGGCGTCAAAGTCGGTGACGGATTACTGCCGCCATTATCAGGCGCGCCTGTTGGCGTCGGGTCAGGAGCTTTAAATCCCAATACAAAATCAAGTGACATACTGCTGTCCTTATAATTATTTCCAATAGACTGATCCATGGAATATTTCAACTCGTATTCTTTAAATGAATTGGAGGCAATATCCGATAAAGTCACCTCATTGGCATTAATAAAATCATCCATCGTCCCTGTCCAAAGAATGCTCCCACCCTGCTCCTTAACCTGAAAATTAATTGCCTTATCCAGATCATTTGTCACCTGGTGGTTGCGGTCCTCAATAATCAAAGTATGGCCTGAAGTAGAATTATTGGAGATTTTCATCGTCTTGCTAACCGTTTTTCCCGGATACCAATTACCCTCGCCGCTCAAAAAAGAGGGTAAGCTGGAAGGCATGCAGTAGGAAGAATCGCAGGTCACTTCAATGTCTGCTGCCCGGGCTATCTTCGGCAAGAACAAAAATCCTCCTGCTAATATAATCAGAAAAATAATTTTTCTCATAAAGCTTGGCTCAAATGATAAACACTGCCCCCCGGGGTATAAACGTCAATATTTACAGTTAAATCGCTTATTCCCTCAAAATAGACGCAAGCCTCTCCTGAACAGCTTCCCAGTACAAAACTTCTGGAACTGGTATCCTCACCGGAAAGAGTGACGCTGCCTGAATATGCTTCATCTATTCCATCATGCTTATAGGTCACCCGGTATGAATATGACTGGTAAGGGCTTAGTCCTGATAAATCAACAATTACATTGTGAGAATCCGCAGATCGCTTTGCCTCGAGTGTTGGCGCCTTGTAATAATCCACATTCTCAATAACCGGACTGGCCTCGATATTGCCGGCCAAATCAGTCGCCCTGGCTTTAATGCAGTAACTGCCGGAAGATGGAGGTGTCCATAAGTAGCTGAAGTTATAAGGCGTATTATTAAGCGCATTATCCAGCGTGGTAATTAGTGAATAGCTGGCCGAGCATGACGAAGTATAATCTGAATAATAGAGAGAAACGCTGTCAATCGTATAATTGTCAGTTGAAGTTCCGCCAATTGTTATTGGCACACCGGCATATTCCACACCGCTGCTTGGTGTTGAAAAGACAGATGTTGGATTAACCGTGTCCCTGGTCAGCTTAAAAGTTGCACTCCAGACGCTTTTATTGCCCGCCAGATCAACAGCTCTAACCATCCGCAAATAAACTCCGTCAACAGACAGTGTTGCCGCCGGAGCATTGATACATGTTCCTCCGGGCCCGATCTGCGAATTGGGGATCTGCGAAGTAGTTAATAACCCGCAATAATCTACGCTTTTCCAGGTTCCCCCCGGTCCGGTATTCTCATACTCATATCCTGCCAAATTGGCATCTGTTGAATTGCTCCAGTCAAGAAGAATATTCTGTGATTGATTGGTATAAGAATTATCAGCTGGTGTCACCCAGGATGGCATTGAAGGCGCTGTTGAATCAATTGTCATCTTAAAAACACTGCTCCACCCGCTGCAATTATCCAAAGTGTCGCAAGCCTTAACTCTCCACCAGTAAATTCCGTCAGGCGTTCCCGGAGCCGGGATCTGTGATACCGACAAGTTTCCCGATTGGTAAGCCAGGGGTGAAAATCCGCTGTTTCTGGCGCTTTGATAAATATAGTAAACCGCTGGACTCATGTTCTCAAAGTCGGAAACATCACTCCAGTCCATCACCATCCCCGCTGTATTGCGGTAAGAATTATTCAAAGGCAAAAGTAGTACCGGCGCCGGCGGGGCAACATAATCTTTTGTGGCAAAAGAAATACCGGCCAATGAACTAAAAGAGGAAAATATAGCTTCTGCCAATTTGTAGCCGGATATTGCCATCAGAGCTCCCGAGAAAGCTGAAAATATAAAAATCAACAAAATCCCGGGACTTTTCCCGGCAACAAGTCTCCTGGCTCTTCTCTCAATTTCTTCCTCAATCCCCCGTCTGACTAGTCGAATATTGGAGAGTAGCAAGAATGCCGCCGGTAAAACTACCAGTCCGCCAAATCCTACCGGCGTCCGCATAGCCGCGCTGACGTTTCCTAAAAATGGAATAGCCCCGATCACCCTTCCCAATACCTGCGGCTCCTCCACTTCCCACAAATCCTCTGCCTTGTTATTATCTCCTTTGGTATAAAATATGCGTGTTTTTGCCTCACTTTTCTCCCCGGAAATGCGGTGGATTATCGTTTTAGACGAATCAACCGGTGACCTGAAGGCAATTATCGATCCTACACTCACATTTTTTGCTGAATAAGGAATAGTTATAGCTACTGATCCT
>MFJA01000008.1:0-328 GCA_001779055.1 Candidatus Gottesmanbacteria bacterium RBG_16_37_8 | reverse complement strand
AAAAATGCGGAAAATCCGATAACGATTGCTACCAGAAGCACCATGGCAATACCCCACTCCAATATCCTCCATAATCTGGCAAGTTTTTTTCCGAAAGAATTTTTATCCCTCGATAAATCAAGGCGTTTATACATCTTAAGTCCTTATCCGGCGGCACGTTTCTCTTTTTATGAAACTTTTGCCGTCGGTAAAAACTTAAAAACCAACTCCTTATTAAGGTTGAACTCCTGTTAAAGTAAACTCAACACCCGGAAGTGTTGCGTTGGCTTCATCATTATCTGCAGTTGGAGCTAAACGGAAATAGACTTTATACATTCTTTCGTCACCC
>MFJA01000007.1:14012-14965 GCA_001779055.1 Candidatus Gottesmanbacteria bacterium RBG_16_37_8 | reverse complement strand
TGCCGAACATGATGCCAATTTTTTGTCTTAACTGATTGGTAAAGATGGTAACCGTTTTTGACTTGGAAATTGCACCTGTCAATTTTCTTAAAGCCTGTGACATGAGACGGGCCTGGACGCCGATGATGGAATCACCCATTTCGCCTTCTATTTCGGCTCTGGGAACAAGAGCGGCTACTGAATCTATAACAACAACATCTATTCCGCCTGATCTGATTAATGTTTCGGCAATCTCAAGAGCCTGCTCTCCTGTATCAGGTTGGGAAACTAAAAGGTCGTCCAGCTTGACGCCTATTTTTTCCGCCCAAATAGGATCCATGGCATGTTCGGCATCTATAAAGGCGGCCACACCACCTGCTTTTTGGGCTTCAGCGATGATGGAAAGAGTAACTGTAGTTTTACCTGAAGCTTCCGGTCCAAAGATTTCAATAATCCTGCCTCTTGGTACTCCGCCAATACCTGATGCCATATCAAGAGTGATTGAGCCTGTGGAAATAACTTCAAGAGCGAATTTCTGACTAGACTTATCTCCGAGGCGCATGATGGAACCGCGACCATACTGTTTTTCTATCTGATCCATGGCAAGACGAATTGCCTGAAGTTTCTGGTTAACGGCCATAAGAACTACTCCTTAATCTGGGCAGGAAATACTTACTAAAATCTTCATCATTCTGGCATAATGTATGCTAAAATACAAGAGTCTTTACCGGGGATTAGCTCAGTTGGCTAGAGCGCACGAATGGGGTTCGTGAGGCCACCCGTTCAAGTCGGGTATCCCCGACTAAATTTCCAGTGTAAAGGTTTACTCAGAAAATTGCGAAGCAATTATTCTCAAGTGCGTGAGGTCGAGAGTTTCCCGCAACCACTGATGTTGTACGGGATTAACTGACAGTAATACTCACAATACTTCGTAAACTGTCAGTTGAACAAATCTCTCATCCCCAACAAAAAAA
>MFJA01000007.1:13602-13895 GCA_001779055.1 Candidatus Gottesmanbacteria bacterium RBG_16_37_8 | reverse complement strand
ATGAGAGAAATTTATAAAATTTATTTATCAAATTTATTAATGGGTGCTGCATATTCTATAGCAGTAATAGAAACTCTTTACCGACTTTCCAACGGACTAAGTCAGACTCAAATAGCTTTACTCTCATCGTTATTTTTTATTTCTTATTCCGTGCTTGAAATCCCAACAGGTGGGTTTGCCGATACTTTCGGACATAAAACTTCTGTCTTTTGGGGATTAGTGACACACGCATTTGCACCGTTAATTGTTGGTCTTCATCCTACTTACTCATTTTTTTTGATCGGCGCGGTTCT
>MFJA01000007.1:12055-13556 GCA_001779055.1 Candidatus Gottesmanbacteria bacterium RBG_16_37_8 | reverse complement strand
ATATCGTAAATCGTATAGGTAAAAGTGATGAATATACTAAAGTTCAAGGAAGAACAAGTGCTTATCTTCTTTTTGGCACACTCATAGCAAGTCCTTTTGTATCTATTATTTATAAAGACTTTCCCCGATTAACCTATATATTGTCTGCTGTTTCTTTATTTTTGGCCGCTATTTTGATTTATCTTGTGAGATGGGAATTTAAGGGTGATAAACCTTCAATGAATATATATTTTCATAAAATAAAAAGGGGCGTTTTATTGTCTTTTACCAACAAACAAGTCTTAGGTTTGATTATCTTAGGTTCCGTCTTATTTTTTAGCGGAAGTCTTTATGCAAATAACATAAATCAACCTTTACAAATTACGTTTGGTGTAAAGGTTGCCTTTCTTGGGATAATTGCTGCCGTGTTTTCCGGATTCAAGGCGCTGGTTTCTGCTTTAGCTTATAAATTTTTTCAAAAGATCGGACCTAACTTTTCACTACTTCTTAGTATTTTTATCACTGCTCTTGCTTTTTTGGTATTGAGTCAAATTAACACCATTGTTGGTCTAATATTTATGTTACTTTTATTTTTAGTGGCTTCGTACAAAGATCAAATAATCCTAACTTTGCTTCAGAAGGAAGTCAACAACGAAGAAAGAAGTACAATGATCTCTACATATAGTTTCTTGACATTTATTATCGTAGGGATCACTATGCCCCTGGGCGGATACGGAATTGACACTTTTGGTATGAAAAATACCCTTATTATTTTAGCCTTACTTACGTTGATTTTTGGACTTGCAGGATGGCAAATCTTTAAGAACAGCCATAGTGCTGATACAATAAGAGTGAGTTAGATTGTTTTCCATGCATGGGTGGACGGGGCAAGGTCTAACTTTTTGGTACACCTTGACTGATTAATATAACCGGTCCAGAAGGCCGGTTTTTATTTTTTTATGGTAATATTGGGAGGTGATATATGGGTAAAAATAATTTTACAATCCGCAGGATGGAGCGGAAAGAATTAGATTTAGCTATTGAGTGGGCGGCTGATGAGGGTTGGAATCCCGGCTTACATGATGCGGATTGTTTTTATCAAAGCGATCCGAACGGATTTTTTATCGGACTTATAAATGAAAAACCAATTTCCTGTATATCTGCTGTAGCTTATGATAAACATTTCGGTTTTTTGGGATTCTATATTGTCAGACCGGAATACCGCGGGCAGGGCTTCGGTTGGAAAACCTGGATGAGGGGTATATCTTATCTCAAGACACAAAATATCGGACTGGACGGAGTAGTTGCCCAACAGGAAAATTATAAAAAATCGGGATTCAAATTGGCTTACAGAAATATCCGCTTCCAGGGAAAGTCCAGGAAAAATCGAGAGATTTCTCCTGAGATTACTTCCCTTTCAAAAATCAACTTTGAAGAAATCTTAAAATACGACAGTTTACTTTTTCCAACTGCCCGTCCGCAGTTTTTTAAAAGATGGATAAAACTACCTGAAAGTCAGGCA
>MFJA01000007.1:7981-11874 GCA_001779055.1 Candidatus Gottesmanbacteria bacterium RBG_16_37_8 | reverse complement strand
CTGCAGCTTTAAAACTAGCCCAAAAACATCAAATGAAAAAAGTATTTGAAACGGCGAGAATGTATACCAAGAAAGCACCGGAAGTTTTTATTGATAAAATATTCGGGGTGACGACTTTTGAGCTGGGGTGAAACCAAAAAATGGCGAAAAGTGAGGCTAAAAGAGAACCGTCCCCTTTTTATTACCTTTTTATTTACCGAGGTGTCCAAGCTAGTACACTCCTAAGGTGTATTGTGTTAGTATTATCTTTTGGGGGATTGTTTCTTGGCTCTCGCTTTTTGGGCCAGGCCGGCTTTTCTTCTTTCTTTAACTCTGGGGTCTCTGGTCAGAAAGCCTTTTTTTCTTAAAATGGGGCGGAATTTTTCTTCATCAACTGAAACTAATGCGCGGGATATTCCATGTACTAAAGCGGATAACTGACCGATTGTTCCTCCGCCTGAAATTCTGGCAGTAACAGCAAACCGGCCGACAGTATTGGTGGTTCGAAACGGTTCAAGATAAAATTTCTGGTGTATATCCCCTCTGAAATACTTCTCAATGGGATGATAATTTACCATAATTTCACCTTTTTTTATCTCATGATCGCCAATCTTAACTTTACCATCATTGGCGGTATATAATCTTACGCGGGCGCTAGACTCTTTTCTTCGGCCGACGGCGTAATAAAATTCAAGTTTTTTAGATTTTTTTTCTTTTGTTTTTTCTGCTGTTTTATTTTTTACCATGTTATTTATTTTAAGTTTGACTGAATTTAGCTTTATAAGGGTGTTTATCATCCGCAAAAACATAGAGTCGGCGAAGAAAAGAGTCCCTTAATTTATTGTTTGGCAACATACCGGAGACTGCATGTCTTATTACTTCCTCTGGTTTATTTTCCATTAACTTCTGTAAAGAAATTTCCTTTTGACCGGCAGGATAACCGGAATAGCGTCCGTAAACCTTTTGACTTCTTTTTTTACCAGTTACTTCCACATCTTTGGCGTTGACTACAACAACATAATCACCGCAATCAAGATAAGGTACATAATAGGGTTTACCTTTACCAACAAGGGTACGGGCAATTTCCGTTGATATACGGCCTAAAATCTTGCCTTTAACATCATAAAGACGCCAATTGCGCCTGATATCTTTTACACTGGTTGGTTTGGTATGAGTATTCATTTTTTTCATCCAAAGGATGATCAGTCTTTGGCTGACTTTTTAATTTTTCCTTTTTTAGCCGGTTTTTCATCTTTGTTAACCGGTTTTTCATCTTTTTTTTCTTTTATTTCTTTTTTGGGCTCTTCTTTGACAGTCCATTCCATTAAGACAACATCTGCATTGTCTCCCTGGCGTCGCCCAAGCCTTATTAACCTAATGAAGCCTCCCATTTTGTCCTTGAATCTGGGAGCAATTTCTTCAACCAATTTTTTAACCGGCTCTTTTCTATTAAGGAAAGAGGCAATCTGGTTGACCTGTGAACGGGAACCGTCTTTGGCTTTGGTAACCAGTTTTTCAACCAGTGAACCGATAGCTTTGGCCTTGGCATAGGTTGTTTTTATGCGGCCATATACTATCAGAGAACTGATCAGACTTCTGAAAAGTGCCTTTCTTTCCTTGATGTCCCGATTTAATTTTTTTCCGAAAACTTTATGTCTCATATTAAACTGTCAGAGCGATACCTTTTTTCCTGAGAATTTCTTCAATATAAATAATTGATTTGGCTCCCAGATTTTTTATTTTATAAAGTTCTTTTTTGGGTGTGCCCAGTAACTGCCCTACAGTATCAATACCTCCGTTATGAAGAGCATTGACTATTCTTGTCTGCAGATCAAGCTCTTCTAAAGTCATCTTGAGAACCTCTTCTGATATGGCCGGAGTGACAGCAACAGTTTCGGATGCTTTAGCTTTTGGTTCATAAATCTGGAGGAAGTAGGAAACTAAAATTTTGGCAGTGTTTTTGATTGCTTCAAGAGGACTGATAGCTCCATCCGTCCAAACCTCCAAGACCAACTTATCAAGGTTGGTCATACGGCCGACACGGGTTGCTTCTACTTTGTAGTTAACCCTGACAACCGGACTGAACAGAGCATCTAAAACAATAGTGTTTAACTCTTTTGAACCTGCATATTCTTCCGATGTGACATAGCCAAATCCTGTTTCAATAAATAACTCCATATTCAGTTTGGCTTTATTGGTTGTCAGCTCTCCCAAATAAAGATCTTTGTTGATAACTTCCCCGTCAGCGCAGACAATATCTTTGGCATATATTTTGGCCGGGCCTTTAACATTTAATTTGGCCGTAACATCTTTGTCTGAGGTAAGTTTGACCCTAATTTTTTTGACGTTAAGAATAATCTGAATAATATCTTCTTTAAGACCCGAAAGGGTAGAAAACTGGTGTCTGACTCCATCAATTTTAACTTTGGTTATAGCGGCACCTTTTAACGATGTTAATAGAATCCTTCTTAAACTAACTCCCAAAGTGTGTCCATACCCTTGTTCAAGGGGCTCAAAAGAAAATTTTCCGTAGCTATCGGTAGATGATTCTTCCTTGATGGTAAATTTTGGTTCTAGCATGTATTATTCCTCCTTTGATAATAATTTTAACGTGAATAGAATTCTATTATTAACTGTTCATTAATATCTTCGGCAATATCATCCCTTTTGGGTAATCTGACGACTTTACCAAGCGGACCTTTTCTTGTCAACCAAGAGGAAATTTGAGGATCCTTTATTTCCAGCATTTTTTTGATATGAGGATTATCCAGCATTTTTTGTTTAAAACCAATGACTTGTCCGGGCGTAACCAAAAATGAGGGAAAGTCTACTTTTTTGTTGTCAACAGTGACATGTTCATGGGTTATAAATTGGCGAGCCGAAGCTCTGGTTGGAGCAAGACTAAGACGGTATAAACAATTGTCAAGCCGTCTTTCTAATAGTGAGAGAAGAGCTTCACCTGTATTTCTTTTATCGCGGGTTGCAGTTTGGAAATATTTTCTGAATTGTTTTTCGAGAAGACCATAAATTCTTTTCACTTTTTGCTTTTCCCGAAGCTGAATACCATAATCGGATGGTTTTCTTTTTCTTTTCTGACCGTGAGCACCCGGTGTAATTTTTAACCTTTTTAACAGCTGGCTATGAGCTTTGCTTCCCGGTGTTTTTAATCCAAGATCGACTCCTTCTCGCCTGGCTAACCTATTTTTGGGACCACTATATCGTGCCATAATATTTTTGTTTTAGACTCTCCTTTTTTTCTTCGGCCGGACGCCATTGTGAGGCATGGGAGTTACATCGGCAATCATAGTAATTGACAAACCGGCGCTTTTTAGAGCCCTTAAGGCCGCATCCCGTCCGCTGCCCGGACCTTTTATAAAAACATCAACGCTTCTTAATTTATTTTTCATCATGACTTTCTTGACTACCTGATCAACTGCGCTGGTTGCGGCAAAGGGGGTTGACTTGCGGGTACCTTTGAAACCGACACTGCCTGATGTGCCCCAGCCTAAGGTATTACCTGTCTCATCGGTGACAGTGACAATAGTATTATTAAAAGTTGCAGTTATATAGACTCTTCCTTTTTCCGATATTTTGCTTCCTTTTTTCATATTTTTAAAAAAATTTTATTTACTTTCTTTTTGGGTTGTTGGTTGTCCTAATTTAGCTCTAGTTTCCTTTCTTAGGGCTCCAACTGTTTGTCTTTTACCTCTTTTGGTACGGGCATTAGTTCTGGTTCTCTGACCGCGGGATGGCAATCCTTTGGCATGCCTAAGCCCCCTGTAACTGCCGATTGATTTTAAGCGTTTGATATTTTCGTTGACATAAGCCTTGAGATCTCCTTCTGTCTTAAAATCTTTATCGAGCGCTTTTTGGATACGATTTATTTCTTCTTCGGTTAATTTTTCTACTCTAAT
>MFJA01000007.1:7609-7896 GCA_001779055.1 Candidatus Gottesmanbacteria bacterium RBG_16_37_8 | reverse complement strand
TATATCAAGTCTTTTATTATTTGGTAAATCTACACCTGAAATTCTAGCCATAATTATCCTTGTCTTTGCTTGTGTTTGGGATTTTCACACACAACATAAACTTTGGCGCGACGGACAACTATTTTGCATTTCTTACATCTTTTTTTGACTGACGAATGAACTTTCATATAAATTATTAATTCCTTCACCTCGGAGGAGTCCTTCGACTTGGCTCAGGACACCATCCGAGGAGAAATCATGCTTATTTCAACCGATAGGTAATTCTGCCTTTATCCTTATCGTAGGGC
>MFJA01000007.1:0-7571 GCA_001779055.1 Candidatus Gottesmanbacteria bacterium RBG_16_37_8 | reverse complement strand
GCATAATTTTAATATAATGAATCCTCATTTTACCCGAGAGATGACAGAGAATCAGACGACCACCCTCGAGTTTCACCCTAAATAAAGTATTGGGCAAGGCTTCAACTACCTCACCTACTATTTCAATTGTCCCCTGATGGGCCATATTTTTTGGTCAAAAGAATAACACCGTGGGCGTTGACGGCCACGGTAGTCTCAAAGAGTCCTGATATTTTACCATCTTTAGTTTGGATTGTCCATCCGTTTCCTTTATTAAGGATAACGTCAGGAGAGCCTAAATTATAGATTACCTCTATAGCTATGGTTAGACCCGGTTTAATTATTGGAGTATTCTCCCTAATACTTTGCACAAATCCGGGTATTTCCGGCTCTTCATGAAGGTTTTTACCTATTCCATGACCAATCAGACTTCTGACCACCGAATAGCCCTCTTTCTCAACTGTGGTTTGGATAGCCCGGGATATATCAAAGATGTAATTGCCCGGATGCGCCTGATTTATTGCTTTGTCCAAAGCTTGTCTACCTACAGCTAAAAAACGGTCAATTTCATCATTTTTATCCGTACTTTTTTTGCCAACTCTGACTGACCAGGAACAGTCTGTATGGAAACCACGGTAGTAAACGCCTGAATCAAGACCGACAACATCACCTTTTTTTGCCTGATAATTATCCGGAATACCGTGAACAACGACATCATTAATACAAGCACAGATTGTCCATTTGTAGCCCGGAACCATCTTGAATGACGGTTTGGCTCCCTTTTTGATTATCTCTTTTTCAGCTATATTATCTAACTCAAGCATGGAAATGCCAACATCAACTGTTTTTAAAAGTCTTTCCATGACTTGGTTAAGGATGAGACCTCCTTCTTTCATAATTTCTATTTCTTTGTCGGTTTTAAGATTGATAGCAGGCATTTTAAAGATTAGAACTTAAATTCTTTAAATCGGAATAGAACTTGGCAACATCATTGTTATTTTTCACCATAAAATCCGCTGATTTTTTTAATTTTGATATTTGAAGTTTATTAACTTCATATTTTTCCCGAAGTTCAATTTCTGATTTTGTCAAAGGGCGAGGCTGTCTTTTTGAAAGCCTGTCAAATCTAATCTTTTTATCTGCCTCTAAATAAATGATTTTGGCTTTTGGCAGATTTTTTTGGAAATACTGCCATTCTGACGGACTTCTCATGCCTTCAATAATGACTAAATTATGTTTATTCATCATTTTTTTAACTTTATCGAGACAGCTTACAGCATAAATATCATTGCCAAATTTTTCTCTTAATTCTCTTCTTGCCTTATTCTCATTTTTTTCTGAAAAAATGAGCTTCTTTTTTTTAAGATAGGTAAGAGTTAAATCTCCCATTCTAACTACCGGAAGATGATTTTTTATAAAAAATTCCCCGGCTAAGGTTTTACCGCTGCCGGGTAAACCAACCAGTATAGCCACATTTTTAGCCATCAATTAATATTTAGCTTTGCTTTTATTTCCTCAAATACATTATCAACAGATTGTTCTCCGCCAATTTCAACTAAGAGACCTTTTTTCCTGAAAAAATCAACAAGATCCACTTCCATCTGATGATAGACCTGCAATCTCTTTTTGACACGTTCCTCTGTATCATGAGAAACTCCGCTTCCCTCAAAAACTTGTCTATTTCTTTTGAGGAGCCTTTTTAAGGATTCTTCATCAGATAACTTAATGTAGATAAATTTATCAACATCGTAGTTGACTTTAGAAATAACAGAAAATAAAAACTCAGCCTGATGAATATTCCTGGGGAAACCATCGAGGATAAATCCTTTGAGGGCATCTTTTGATTCAAGTTTTTCCTGCCACAATTTAAACATCACATTATCCGGAACATACTGACCGGTTAATAGAGCCTGACGACAAATTTTACCTTCTTGTGTACTTTCCTGTTTGGCTTTTTCCCTGACAAGATCACCGGAGGTATAGACTTCCAGATTTAATTTTTCTGCCAAGAGTTTACCTTGAGTACCTTTACCTGAACCTTCCGGACCGTAGATGATGAGATGCATTCTATTTCAAAAAGCCTTCGTAATTGCGCATGACTAACTGGGCTTCGATTTGTTTGACTGTCTCAAGAACTACTGAGACTACGATTAAAATGGAGGTACCACCGATGGTTAAGGCTGAAACGCCTGTAACCTGCCTGCCTATGGCCGGAAGGATAGCAACCAAACCCAGGAAAAGGGCTCCGGCTAAAGTAATTCTGGTTAAAATATAATTCAAATAATTAGCTGTAGGAGTGCCCGGTCTTATCCCCGGTATGAAACCGCCGTATTTTTGGATTTCACCTGAAATCTTTTGCGGATTAAAGGTAATGGCTGTATAAAAATAAGTAAAACCGATAACCAAAAAGAAGTAGGTGGCGTTATAAACTATTCCGTTTGAGGCAAATAACGAAGCAAGCCCACTGGCAAAACCGGCTAAAGCTTTGTTTGGCAACTGAGCCAAAAATTGGCCGGCTAATTGAGGAATAAGAACTATGGAAACGGCAAAGATAATGGGGATAACTCCCGCCTGATTTAATCTCAAAGGAAGATAGGTTGTTGCCCCGCCATATAATTTATTACCCCTGACTCTTTTGGCATAGGTTACAGGAACCTGGCGGACAGCTTCATTAATAAAGACTATACTGGCTATAACCAAAAAGCTTATTACGGCAAAAATACCGATGTTGGCCATCAACTCCTGGGTGACTAACGATAATGTCTGACCGAAAAAGACAGGCAAACGACCAACTATACCGGCAAAGATGAGAACTGAGATACCGTTGCCAATTCCAAATTCGGAAATTAATTCCCCAAACCACATGAGTAAGACTGTTCCGGCGGCCATAGTTGTAATTAAGGAAACTAATAAAAGAGGCGAAAGACTCTCAATAATACCCTGGTTTTTCAAGAGAGCATACATACCAAGAGATTGAAGACAAGCTAAAGGTATAGTCAAAAAGCGGGTATACTGGTTAATTTTTTCCCGGCCGAACTCGCCTTCTTTCTGCAATTCTTCCAGTTTGGGAAAAACAATAGTCAGAAGCTGTAGAATAATGGAGGCATTGATGTAAGGGTTAAGGCCAATAGCCATAACGGAAAAATTAGCCAGCGTCCCTCCTGAAAAAATATCGAGAAGTCCCAGGAATTCACTTTGGGCAAAAAGAGCCTTTAGTTTTTCGACATTAACTCCGGGAACCGGGATATGGGCAAAAATTCTGAAGATGAGGAAAATGAAAGCTGTAAAGAGGATTTTTCTTCTTAACTCCGGTGTTTTAAAGGCAAGAACAATCGGCCTTAAATATTTTTCCATAAGATTATTTTAACTCAACTGTACCTCCTGCCTTTTCTATTTTTTTCAGGGCACTACGGGATGTTGGTAATTTTATTTTTAAGGGAACTTTCACTTCTCCTTCTCCCAATATTTTAACTCCGAACATATCCACTTCATCTTTTTTAACCAGACGCTTAGAAACTAAAAGATCGATATCGACAACAGTATTTTTACTTAATCCTTCTAAATCTTTGAGGTTAATAATCAGGGGCCTGTTGCTTATTCTTTTGTTGCGGCCTTTACCCCTAAATAGAGGCAGTCTTTTGACAAAAGAGACACCGGCCAATTTTATCCTGATAGGGATTTTACCTCTGGCTTTTTGACCTTTGGTACCGCGGCCAGATGTTTTGACTCTACCTGATCCATGGCCTTGGCCTAATCTTTTTTTCTTTTTAGAGGTTGTTTTTGGTAAAAACGATAAATCAGCCATTATTTTTTATTTTAAACTTTTTAAGAGCTGCGAATGTGGCATAAACATTGGATGTCTGATTGTCAGTTCCCAGTATCTTGGAGACAATATTTTTGATACCGGCTGCTTCCAGAACTGCTCTGACGCTGCCTCCTGCCCGGATACCTGTGCCAGGCGGAGCCGGCTTGAGAAGAACAATAGCTGCACCCTGTTTCATCAGCACCTGGTGAGGAATAGTCGTATTAACAATCGGTACATTGATAAGATGTTTTCTGGCATATGTTGACCCCTTTTTAATAGCTTTTGAAACATCACCGGCTTTACCCAAACCAACTCCCACCCTGCCTTTTTTATCACCAACAATGACGAGTATAGAAAAACCGATTTTATTACCACCGGTTGTTTTTTTCGAAACCCTGTTAACTGAAATTACTTTTTCATTAAATTCATTATTTCCATTCATATTGTTAATCCTCCTTTGCGGGCACCTTCGGCGATTCCTTTGACCCGCCCATGATACTTATAATTCCTTCTGTCGAAAATTGCTGTTTTTATTTTTATTTTTACTGCTTTTTGGGCCAATAATTCACCTAATAATAGTGCAACAGTAATTTTTTTTCGAGATTGGTTTTCATCTTTTTTCAATTCTTTTTCGCTTACGCAGGTAAGGGTTTTTCCGTTTTCATCATCAATTAATTGAGCATAGATTAATCTATTGGACCTAAAAACAGACAAGCGGGGACGTATTTTTGTGCCGCGTTTGCCTTTTTGAATAATTGATTTTTTCTTATTTTTAAATAAAATTTGCTTGGGAATCATATTATTATTTGCCTAGAGCACCGCCAACTGCTTTGGCTGCTTTTCCGGCTTTCTTTCTTATCTTTTCACCAAGATATTTTATACCTTTGCCTTTATATGGTTCAGGAGGCTTAACTCTTCTTATTGTTGCTGCTATTTCTCCTACCAAATATTTATCCATACCCTCAACAATTATTTTATTTTCTTCGACTTTAAAAGAAATATCGTTGATAGAATTTATTTCAACGGGATGAGAGAAACCTACATTGAGAGTTAATTTTTTTCCGTCTGTTTGGGCTCTAAATCCGACGCCAACCATTTCCAAGGTTTTTTGCCAACCGGTTTTAACTCCTACTAGCATATTTCTTATAAGAGAATAATAAAGACCAAGTATGGCAATATCCGTATTTTTATTTTTTCCTGTAAGGGTTATTAAATTATCCTTCATTTCCACTTCCACATCTTGGGGAATTTTTAGAGTTAAGGAGCCTTTTACCCCAGAAACTGATAACCATCCTTTATCAAGGTTAATTTTGACATCATTATCTAAAATGATAGGTTTTTTCTTCAGTTTAGCCATATGTAATTTAAAATCAAGATTATTACCAAATTTTGCAGATTAATTCGCCGCCGATTTTCTTTTTCCTGGCTTCGTTGCCTGACATAATTCCTTTTGACGTTGAAAGAATGGCTATCCCCAGACCGCCAAGAACTTTGGGAATTTTTTTAAAGGGAATATAAACGCGGCAACCGGGTTTACTGACAATTTCCAGATTGGTAAATTTAGCCTGTTTATCCGGATAAAGCAAATCGATAAGCAATGTTTTTTTACTTTTTTCATTCTTATGTTCAATTTTGCCTATATAGCCATGACGCCTAAGAACATCAGCTAAAGCAAATTTCATTTCGGAATATGGTATTTCCACCATATGGTGGCCAGATGAATAAGCATTTTTTATTCTAATAAAAAAATCAGATACAGGATCAGTCATATTTTTACCAACTAGCTTTAGTAACACCGGGAAGCTGGCCACTGAGAGCCAATTCCCTGAAACACAAACGGCAAAGACCGAATTTGCGCATAAAAGCGCGCGAACGGCCGCAAATCTGACAGCGATTGTGGTCTCGAACAACAAATTTTTGTTTTTTCTGAAACTTGATGATATCCGATCTTTTTGCCATATTTATTTGTCTTTTGGGCGATTATAACATGCTTTAACCTTTTTTAAGCTGATTCTTTTTGAAATGGAAATCCTAAATATTCCATCAACTTCTTTGTTTCCTTTTGACCTCCGCTTATTACTAATGTTATTTCCAAGCCTCTAACCTTATCCACCTGACTGTATTCTATTTCAGGAAAAACTATTTGCTCTGATAGACCTAAAGTATAATTGCCGTCTTTATCAAAACAGTTATTTCTAATTCCTCTAAAATCCCTGATTCTGGGAAGAACTATTTTGACTAACTTTTCGATAAAATCATACATTTTAGTGCCTCTTAAAGTGACTTTTAAGCCGATGACATCACCTTTTCTGACCTTAAATGATGAAATATCCTGCCGAGCTTTTGTTGATATGGGTCTTTGACCGGTAATCTGCATTAATTGCTGTGACATGCTATCTATTGATTTTTTATTAGCTAAAGCCTCCCCCATACCACAATTAATGACTACTTTAATAAGTTTAGGAGCAGACATGATATTTGCTAATCCCAAATCTTTTATTAATTTTTGACGGCCTTCTTTTAAATATTTTTGATGAAATTCTGACATAGTTTAAATTATTGAATGACATTTTCGGCAGATTCTTGATTTTTTATTTTTGTCAATTTTATAACCAATTCTAGTCTGTTTACCGCATTTAGGACAGATTAGAGCAACATTACCAACCGGAATGCCTCTCGGAAAAGAAATTATTCCGCCAGGATTTTTTTCATCCCTTTTTTTAAGATGTCTTTTAAAAATATTAAGGCCAGGCAATAAGACAACATCATTTTTTGGATAAGTTTTTTCTATTTTGCCTTTCTTACCCTTGTCTTTACCGGCTGTTATTATAACTTCGTCTCCTTTTTTCAGTTTCATAGTTAATAAACCTCTTGGGCCATGGAAACTATTTTGTTAAATCCTAAGTCTTTCAATTCGCGACCAATTGGTCCAAAAATTCTGGTGCCCCTCGGATTTTTATCCTTGGGATTATCAATAATGACTGCGGCATTTTCATCAAAACGAATACTTGAGCCGTCTTTTCTTTTTTTTTCTTTTCTGGTTCTAACCAATACAGCTTTGACCAGTTCATGAGTTTTTACCTGTCCTGTCGGGGTTGCTGCCTTAACAACACAAGTTACAATATCTCCCAAATAGGCTATTTTTTTATTTCCTTTTCCGTGGACCTGAATAACAGACAGCCGTTGGGCACCGCTATTATCAGCTACATTAATAATTGATCTTAATTGAATCATATTTTTTTAATTACTTTAAAATGCTTTTCTTTTGAAATTGGTCTGGTGGCGACTACTTTTACTAAATCACCTTCTTTTAAAGACAAGTCTTCATTATGAGCTTTTATTTTTTTTGTCCTTTTTAGGATTTTTTTGTAAAGTTTATGCTTAACCTGGCGCTCTAATTCCACCACGACTGTTTTTGACATTTTAGCTGAGATGACTTTTCCTGAAAACTGCTTCATGCTTTACTTCCTTCCTTTTGTCTTAAAACATTTTTTACTCTAGCGATATCTTTTAATGTTTGACCGTAAAGATTGGTATTTTTCAATTTTCCAATTTGGCGATCGATCTGAATTTTTTTCAAATTAGTCATCAGATCCGTTAATTGTTTTTTCAATTCGGGCACTGTTTTTCCTACTAATTCTTTTACTTCTCTTTTTTTCATGTTTTTTTATTTTTTTACTACGAATGTTGTTTTAACAGGCATTTTCCCTGCAGCTGTTTTCATGGCTATTTTAGCCTGATCCTCCGATATTCCACTCATTTCATAAATAATACGACCCGGTTTGGC
>MFJA01000006.1:13386-14245 GCA_001779055.1 Candidatus Gottesmanbacteria bacterium RBG_16_37_8 | reverse complement strand
CAAATCATATCCTCGGGTTTCAGATTAACTGCCATATCGGATTTTCCCGGAGTCGGTTTCATATCCAAATATGAGAAATAGAAGTATATTTAATAAATTGAAAGGTCTCATTTTTTGGCAGGCTTGGCATCCGGAAGTTGCCTTAAGGTATCTGCCGGTGGTAACAGAGATAAAAAAATTGGGGAAAAATCCTCAAGTGCTGGATGTTGGCTCCGGCGGCCTTGGAATTGCTCCCTATATCGGTTTTAAAGTTACCGGTGTGGATATCAAATTTCGGCCTCCCTTCCATTATAATTTGGACAGGATCATAGCTAAAGCTGAAAAACTTCCTTTTGCCAATCAGGTATTTGATGCGGTTATCTCTGTTGATACTTTGGAGCATTTAAGAAGTGACAGCCGTTTCAAAGCAATTGAAGAAACCTTAAGGGTAGCTAAAAAATTGGCCGTCATTGCTGTACCCTGCGGCAATTCAGCTTATCTCCAGGATAAAACACTCCATAAATATTACCGGAAAAAATTTATCAGGAAATATCAATTTTTTGAAGAACAGCTGAAATTGGGTTTACCGGAAGAAAGCCAAATAATTGAAGCAATCGAAAAGGCCTCTGTTAATTTGAATCTGTCAGTAAAAATGAAAATTTTAGACAATGAAAATTTGAAATTAAGGGAGTTTCTGATGAAAGGCTGGATGACAAAAAATATACTGAAGAATATATTTTTCCGCAAAGTACTGTTGTTAGCCTTACCGCTGATGAAGACATTTAATAATCCGCCTGTGTACCGGAAAATCTTTGTTATTAAAATAAAATGAAAATCTCAATTGATGTTTCCCAAATAGTCTATGAAGGTACAGGGGTTG
>MFJA01000006.1:9652-13196 GCA_001779055.1 Candidatus Gottesmanbacteria bacterium RBG_16_37_8 | reverse complement strand
AGTTGGCTCATCTGATATTTATCATTCTTCCGACTGGATACAAATCCCGTCAAAGGCCCGAAAAATAACCACAGTTCATGATCTTATTATTTATAAATACCCTCAAACATCCGCTCCAACCATAATTGCAACCCAAAAGAAAAGATTATCTCATGCAGTCAGGGAGTGCCGGATTATTTTAGCTGATTCAAATTCGACTAAAGACGATCTGGTAAAAATATTGAATTTCCCCAAAAATGATATTAATGTAGTTTATCCGGGAATAAACTCCGCATTTCGTAATATCAGCCCCCGTATGACTAAAAAGATAATCGGCCAATATCATATTTCTTCACCCTATTTCCTGACGGTCGGAACTAAGGAGCCCCGTAAAAATATTAAAAGGATTATCAATGCCTTTAATAAATTCATTCAACAAAGTTATTTCAAGGAAATAAAAAATCCCCCGATTTTGGTTATTGCCGGAAATGCAGGTTGGGGAGAAACAATAACCGGCGATAAAAGGATTAAGGTTATCGGAAAAATTGACAGTCAGGATTTGCCTGCCCTTTATTCCGCTTCAATTAGCCTGGTCTACCCGTCATTATATGAAGGTTTTGGTTTGCCGGTTCTTGAAGCCTTTGCCTGCGGCGCTCCTGTAATTTGCAGCAATCGCGGTTCATTAAAAGAAGTTGCTCAAGATGCAGCTTATATTGTTGATCCGGTCAAAGAAGATGACATTGCCCAAGCCATGTTAAAAATTTTTACTGACCGCTCCTTAAGAGACAAATTAATAAATAAAGGACTTACAAGAAGTAAATTTTTCTCCTGGGATAATGCCGTAAGAGGAGTACTTTCATCTTATAATCAATTATTAAATAAATAACCGCTAATTTTTATGCTCATAGGAATTGACGCAAATGAAGCCAATATCTCTCAAAGAGTCGGAATAGGCCGTTATGCTTATCAGGTTCTTAAAGGAATTTACTCCTTACAGGAAAAAAGTAAAGAAAATATTGAATTTGATATTTACCTTAAGTCAAAGCCTTTGGCCGATTTGCCGAAACAAAAAACCGGCTGGCGGTATTTGGAGTTAAAGCCGCCTCAACTTTGGACAAGATTCGCCCTGCCGTTATATCTGAATATTTACGGCCGAAAGATGGCGCTTTTCTTTTCCACTTCCCATTACCTGCCGCCTTTTGTAAAACTTAAATCCGTTATTTCCGTTATGGATCTGTCCTATCTTCACTACCCGCAAATGTTCAAATTATCGGACCTTTATAAATTGAAATACTGGACTGCCATGTCTGTTAAAAAAGCCCGAAAAATAATCACCATCAGTAATTTTTCCAAAAACGAAATCATTAAATATTATTCCGTCGACCCCGACAAAATTATCGTCGCTTATCCGGGTGTTGACCGTAAAAAATATAAACCTAAAAGAACTTTAAATAAAAAAGATTACATTCTCTATGTAGGTACGCTCCAGCCCCGAAAAAATATTACGGGGCTAATTGAAGCGTTTTCCCGTTTAGAAAATATTAATAAATTGCGTCTTTTAATTGTCGGCCAAAAGGGCTGGCTTTATAAGGATATTTTTAACCAGGTCAGGAAGAGGGGACTGGAGAACAAAATTATTTTCCCCAACTATGTTACTGAAAACCAATTGATATCATATTATCAGGAAGCTCTCTGCTTAGTCCTGCCTTCATTTTATGAAGGCTTCGGAATACCGGTGATTGAAGCCATGGCCTGCGGTTGTCCTGTTATTGCTGCCAGTTCCTCATCCCTTCCCGAAATTGTCGGCCAGTCCGGACTTCTGGTAAACCCAAACAATATAGATCAATTAGCTAAGGCAATTGAACAAATATCTTACGATGAATCTTTCAGGAATAATTTGGTAAAAAAAGGATTCCTTAGAATAAAAGACTTTCAATGGGAAAAAACCGCTGAAATAATCTATACTACTCTTATTAATACTGCATTATGACCTTATTTCATGATCGCATGGGTAAAGCGCTGAATTTAAATCAGGCAATTAACAAAATTCTCATCCGTATTGATAATATAATTCTTGATTTGGAGCTTATGCTGCTGCGCCTGATAGGTTCATTCCCCAGTCATCTTGTCAGGATTTTTTTCTACAAAGCAACAGGTATAAAAATCGGTCAGGGTTCAACTATTCATATGCGCTGTAATTTTTTCTATCCCCGAAATATAGCCATAGGCAGCGACACTATCATTGGCGATCATGCTTTTTTGGATGGCCGCGATAAGCTGGAAATAGGTAATCATGTTGATATCGCCTCTCAAGTATTAATTTATAATTCCCAGCATGATGTTAACTCAGCTGATTTTCATGCAGTCACAGCTAAGGTGAAAATAGAGGATTATGTCTTTATCGGCCCGAGAGTCATCATTTTACCCGGAGTAACTATTGGTTTTGGAGCAGTTGTAGCAGCCGGAGCAGTAGTAACAAAAAATGTTCCCGCTTTATCTGTTGTCGCCGGAGTGCCGGCTGAAAAGATCGGAGAGAGAAAAAATAAAAATCCCCGTTATCGTCTCGGAAGAGCCAGATTATTCCAGTAAACTTTTTATGGCTAAACAGCTGTTGTTGGAGGTTATCATTGTTAATTTTAATACCGCCTCCCTCTTAAAAAAATGTTTGGATTCTTTGATCCTGCGGATCAAAAATGAAGGACTGTTTTGGTCAACTCTGATCACTGTTGTTGATAACGGTTCAAAAGACAATAGCCTTGATCTTCTTAAAAAGCATTACCCCCGGGTAAATCTTATTGTTAATAAAGGCAATCCCGGCTTTGCTTCTGCCAACAATCAGGCTATTAGAAAATCAGGAGCTGAATTTATTTTCCTTTTAAACAGCGATACCCAAATAGGTAATAATGTTTTATCTTCTCTTCTCAAAGAAATGAATTCCCGTCTAGAGTTAGGTGTCTGCGGTCCTAAACTGATAAATCCGGATGGGTCGCTCCAGCAATCAATTGGGTTTAGTCCCAATCTTTCCAGAATTTTTTACTGGATGTTATTTATCGATGATCTGCCCTACTTATCGAGATTGATAAAGCCGTTCCATGCCCGAAACCCCTATTGGTACGGGCAAAAAAGATTTGTAGATTGGCTCTCCGGAGCTGCACTTTTATTTCGGGCAAGCCTCTGTCAATCCGTTGGATTTTTAGATGATAATATTTTCATGTATGGAGAAGAGGTGGAATGGTGTTACCGCATACGTAAGGCTAATTTTCAGGTCTGTTTTTTACCGCAAATAGAAGTTGTTCACTTAAAAGGCGGCTCCCAAGTAAATAAAGGCAGTGCCATTATTGAAGAATATCGGTCACTTGTTTACTTTTATCAAAAACATTTTCCGCATAAAATATTTCTTCTCAAGTTGTTATTGAAAGTCGGCGCTTTGCTGCGCCTTATTCTTTTTGGTATAATCTCTCGGCAAACTCCCAAACTCAAATTATATGCACAAGCTTTTAAAATGGCTGGATAACCGTCTGTTAGCCTTTTTCGCCGCCTTTCTCTTAGCCTTCATCCCTTTATA
>MFJA01000006.1:2174-9624 GCA_001779055.1 Candidatus Gottesmanbacteria bacterium RBG_16_37_8 | reverse complement strand
CTCTCCTGGATGTCCTGCCGGGCTATAACGTCAGAATAAGGCTGGAAGATGTTCTGCTGTCACTCTGTCTGCTTGTCTTTGTAATTAACCTGGTCAGGAAAAAAATCAGCCTCAAAGATAATCCGTTGCTTCGGCCGATAGCCCTCTATTTGTCAATCGGCTTATTATCGATTATTTCCGCAGTTTTTGTCATAAAAACAATTCCTCTTGAGACAATCCATATTCAGAAAGCCATGCTGCACCTTTTCCGCCGGCTGGAATATTTTTCCCTGTTTTTCATTTTCTATGCTTCAATTAGAAATCTGAGGCAAATCAAGGCTTATCTGCTTGTTTTAATAGGAACCATAGTTTTGGTATCTCTCTACGGATTCGGTCAGAAATATCTCTATTGGCCTGCATTCTCGACCATGAACAGGGAATTTGCCAAAGGCTGGCAGCTGTATTTAACGGAGCATGCCAGGGTTCTATCAACCTTCGGCGGGCATTATGATCTGGCTGCTTTCATCATGATGGCCGAAGTCTTATTGTGGAGTATATTTTTTGCCCTCAGAAAGATCTACCTGAAAATCCTGCTTTTCGCGGTCATTGCCATGGCTTTTTGGACTTTAATCTTAACAGCTTCCAGAACCTCCTTTATTGCCTATCTTCTGGGTTTAATGCTTATGTTCTTCTTTTGGGCTTATAAAAAAGGCATATTTTGGTCTGTATCCCGTTTTTTCCTGGTCAGCTTTTTATCAATTGCTGTCATGTTGTCTTTCGGGGATCTGTCAGAGCGTTTTACCAAGTTTTTAAAAATTGACCAAAGATTATCCGGAATTAAAATGCTCTTAACATCACCAATCGGTAAGCCTCCCAAAGATAAAGCTTTTTTTCTGGAAAATAATCCTGATGCTTTAAGTGAAATAACCAGTAAAAGCGACCAGCCTCCCAAATTAGTCAGGCCCTCAGATGTTTATCAGGATCTTCCTTTAATGATCAATAAAGACGGAACACTTTCTGCTGTTGCCAGAACATATTCCCAGACAGCCTACAGGTATGATTTATCAACAGCCATAAGGTTAGACGCCCTTTGGCCGCAGGCAATCCGCGCTTTTATGAGAAATCCGCTTTTAGGCAGCGGTTATTCAACTCTCAATAAAGCCCAATTGACTGATTTTACTGAAGCTGAATCGACTGATAATGATTTCCTGAGAAGCTTAGGAGAAACCGGAATCTTAGGTTTTCTGGCCTTTTACGGCACTCTTTTCTTTATCCTTTATTACCTTTGGAAGAATTTGGAAATTATGAAGGATCCCATCCTTTTCAGCCTTTCAGCAGGTTTTGCCGGACTTTTAGGCGGATTATTGGTTAATGCTGTCTATATAGATGTCTTTGAATCTTCAAAAGTAGCCTTTTCATTTTGGGCATTAACCGGCATTTCTCTGGCATCTGTAAGAATATTAAAAGAACAAAACCGCCAACCTGTACCTAAACCGCGCATTGCCGATATTGAAAAAGCTTTAAGGTTTGTCAAACTGCGTTTAACCTCATTTGTAAAGAGCGATTTATTCTTCCTTCTATTAATAAGTATCTTAGCTTTTAGCCTCAGATATTATAAAATCAATACTCCTTTGGCCGATTGGCATTCCTGGCGTCAGGCGGATACTGCAAGCGTCACCAGAAATTTTGTCAAAAATGGGGTTAATATCTTATTTCCTACCTTTGACGATCTCTCCAACGTCGCCTCAGGAAAAGATAATCCCAAAGGTTTAAGATTTGTCGAATTTCCCCTTTTTAATCTCTTCCATTTTCTCCTCGACCAGTTTCTGGTAGGCTTAACACTGGAATCAAAAGGCAGATTAACTTCAATTTTTTCTTCAATTGGAACACTAATTTTTCTTTATCTTTTAGTCAGAAAATACAGCGGACGCCTGCAGGCAATCCTGACATCCTTCTTTTTTGCTGTTTTACCTTTTAATATTTTTTTCAGCCGGACTATATTGCCTGAACCGTTTCTGGTCTTCACCTCTACGGGAATGATTTATTTTTTTGATAAATTTCTTGAAATCAAAGATAAGTTAAAAAAACTTGTCAAGCTGTCCCTTTTTCTTGCTTTTGCCGTATCTTCTCTTCTTAGCAAACCTTATGCGGCTTTTCTTTTTCCTGTTCTCTCTTACCTTTGGTTTAGAAACTCCGGTTTTAATATTAAATCAGTCATTAAGCTTGCATTTTTACTTATATTTATCTCTTTGCCTTTTATTGCCTGGCGCTGGTGGGCAAGTCATTTTCCGGAAGGAATTCCCGCCAATCTTTGGCTTTTAAACGGCGACGGCATACGCTTTAAAGGCGCTTTTTTCTTTTGGCTGTTTGCAGATCGTCTGGGAAGATTGATTCTGGGTTTTTACGGCTTGCCGTTATTAATTCTTGGAATTCTGGCCAAAAAAGGCAAGGAAGGCAGCCTCTATGTTTTCTGGGGACTATCCATCCTTTTATATGTTACTGTATTTGCCACCGGCAATGTCCGGCATGATTATTATCAGGTTTTAACAATTCCCATTATCACTATCTTTCTTGGTCAGGGAGCAGTTTTTATGATTGATTTGTCCCGAAAGTTTATCAGTGCTGTTAAAACCTATGCTGTATTAATAATATTAATAATCTTTATGGAAATGTTCGGCTGGTATTATATCCGGGATTTCTACAATATCAATCATCCGGAAATAGTTGAGGCCGGTCAGGCTGTTGAATTAAAGACACCCCGTAATGCTTTAGTAATTGCTCCCTATAATGGCGATACGGCCTTTTTATATCAGACCAGGCGCTCCGGTTGGCCGGTAATGGAAAAATCAATTGAAGATATGATTAAAATGGGTGCCCATTATTATGTTTCCGTTAATTTTGATGATTTGACTAAAAAACTCTATTCTGAAGCAACAGTTGAGGATCCGGAAAAGAGAAAATATAAACTGATTGAGGCAACCGCTAAATATGTCGTAATTCAGCTTGTTCCCGATAATAAGCTCCCGAGGTAATCTTATGAAAATTCTCATGCTGACCCCATATCTTCCTTATCCTCTCTGGTCGGGAGGTCAAATAAGAACTTTTAATCTTCTTAAAAATCTGGCTGAAAAGCATCAAATTACTTTGTTTTCGTTTATCAGGGAAAAGAAGGAATTGGAATATGTCGATATTCTGAAAGAGTATTGTGATGAAGTCAGGGTTTTTTTCAAAAGACCTCCCTGGTCTTTAACCAGTCTTTTTTTATCGGGTATTACTTATTATCCTTTGGTTGTTTGCCTATATCTTAACGGTCAGCTGGCCAGACAGCTGAAAGAAGCAATCTTGAGGAAACATTTCGATCTGATTCATGCCGAAACTTTTTATGTCATGCCTAATATTCCGAAAAATAATATACCCATTATTCTGGCTGAACAGACAATAGAGTATTTGGTGTACCGTCATTATACTCAAAATGTCCGCTTTTTTTTAAAAAAACTGCTTATGAATTGGGATGTTCTGAAAATTTATTTTTGGGAAAAAAGGTTTTGGAAAAAAGCTGAACGTGTAATTGCCATGAGCAAATCGGACAAAGAATTGATGATGGAAAGAGTAAAAGATCTGAAAGTAGATTTGGTGCCTAACGGTGTTGATACGGAATTTTTTTCTTTCAGAAAAAAACCAAGAAAGGAAAAAGTAAAAACCATTCTATTTGTCGGTAATTTCAAATGGCTGCAAAATCGCGAAGCTGTTACCTTTCTGGTAGATAAGGTATGGCCAAATATCAGAAACGTCTTAAAGGAAAAAGTCCGCCTGTGGATTGTCGGTAAACATCTGCCGCAAAATATCATCAGTTCTGATAAAACACAAATTACGGTTTCTGATGATATTGATGATATAAGGGAAGCTTACAGGAAATCCGACGTCTTATTGGCTCCTATCTACGGCCCGGGCGGTACCCGCTATAAAATATTAGAGTCAATGGCTAGCGGAGTTCCGGTTGTGACAACGCCAACAGGCATAGAAGGATTGGATGCTCAAAATTTCCGGGAAGCTCTGATTGCTGATGATGCCAAAGAGTTAGCAGAGTTAACCGTTAAAGTATTGACAGATAAGAATCTTTATAAAAGATTAGCGGAAAACGGCCGGACTATGGTTGAAAGTAAATTCAGCTGGAAGACCATCGCCCGTAAGTTGGATTATATTTACCAGAAAGCTGTTTGAGATTTATTAAAAAATGGAAAAATTGTTATCCATTATCATCGTCAGCTTCAATTCTAAATACTTTTTGGATAAGTGTTTAGCCAGTCTCTCTAAATCTTCCCTTGATAAAAAGAAGCAGGAAATAATAATTATTGATAATGCTTCAACCGACGGAACTTTTAATTATATCAGGAAAAAATATCCTCATTTAACAATTGAACACAACCTTGAAAACCTCGGTTTTGCCAAAGCTAACAATAAAGCGATTGAAAAAGCCAAAGGCAAATATGTATTGCTATTAAATCCCGACACAATAGTTCCTGAAAATTGCCTCCTCCTGATGACTTCGTTTATGGAAAAAAATAAACAGGCAGCCGTATCAACCTGCAGAGTCGAACTGCCTGACGGCACTCTGGATGATGCCTGTCATCGTGGATATCCAACTCCCTGGAATGCTTTTTGTCATTTTACTTATCTTTCCGCAATTTTTCCTCAAAGTTTTACTTTTAACGGTTATCATTTAGGTTACCGCAATTTAGGACTTATTCATGAAATCGACAGCTGTGCCGGTGCATTTATGTTAATAAGAAGAAAAATAGGAGAAAAACTCAATTGGCTGGATGAAGACTATTTCTGGTATGGCGAGGACTTGGATTTTTGTTTCCGGGTAAAAAAAGCCAATTTTCGGGTATATTTTGTCCCCACATCTAAAATTATTCATTACAAAGGAATAAGTTCCGGCCTGAAAAGACATAGCCGGAATTTATCAACGGCAGATAAAAAGACCAGGATTAAAGCAACACAGGCCAGATTCGCTGTTATGCGTATTTTCTATCGCAAACACTATCAAAAAAGCAGAGAAAAATTGCTTTCCCGATTTATCCTGGCTGTCATAAATATTAAAGAAAAACTTTCATTAATAAGTCTCAAAATGCATGAAAATTAAAAATATCGGATTTGATGCCAGATTAATCGGGGAAACGGGAGTAGGCCGTTATATTAAAAATCTTTTGGATAATTTATCCAAAATCGATAAAGTTAATCATTATTATGTTTTTCTGAAATCTGAAGATTTTAATCGTCTCACTTTCCCAAATCATAATTTTCATAAAATTGCCCTTGATATCAGATGGCATTCCATAAAAGAGCAGTTATATCTTCCTTTCATCCTATCAAAATACCGGTTTGATATTGTCCACTTTCCTTATTTTAATGTCCCGCTTCTTTATCCGGGTAAATATATTGTCACTGTTCATGATTTGATTATAGATCACAATAAAACCGGCCGTGCTTCAACCATGCCCGGAATATTTTATCGGGGAAAAAGATTATTTTACAAGCTTATTATGAATAATGCCTTAAAAAAGGCCGCTAAAATTCTGGCCATAAGTGAGTCAACCAAAAAAGAAATTATTGACCATTATCATATTTCTTCCGCTAAGATTATCGTTACTTCAAATGCCCTTGACAGTGATTTTTTGACTCTTTCCCGAAAACATCAGCCTAAAAAATATTATGATTTTAATTATCTTCTTTTTGTAGGTAATGCTTATCCCCATAAAAATTTGGAGGCTCTTGTTGAAGTTTTTTCCGATTCGAGAATAAATCAAAAAATTAAATTGGTTTTGGCAGGCGACGACTGGTTTTTTTACCCGCGGTTAAAAGAACTGGTTAAACAAAAGAAGTTAACAAAATTCATTTATTTTTTTGGCAGGGCTTCAAACAGCCAATTGATTGACTTATACGCGTTTGCCAGGACGCTGATTGTTCCCTCCCTGATGGAGGGTTTTGGTTTGCCAAACCTTGAAGCAGTCCAACTTGGATTGCTGCCGCTAGTCTCGGATATTCCTGCTTTTCGGGAAGTTTGGCATGACCATCTCATCTATTTCAATCCGCAGGATCTAAATGATATTAAAAAGGCAATTACTTCCCACCTCCGCTTATCTCCCTCACATCTTAAGAAATTGCATCAGTCAGCCAAGGAGGTCATCAGACAATACTCCTGGAAACAAACAGCTGCAACTGCACTTTTTCAATATAAAAACAGTTAATGCTAAAATATGACAATTATGACAAAAAAAGTTCCCCTTTGGTCTTTAATATTGGCGGGTTTATTCTTTCTGCTGATATTTCCAAAGAAGGTTTATGCTTATATCGACCCCGGCACGGGCAGTTTTTTATTTCAAATAATTGCTGCAACTCTTTTAACTTTGCTGATTTCAGCCAGAAAAGTAGTCAGCTTTTTCCATACCCTTTATCAAAAGCTTTTTTCCAGAAGAAAAAACAGCAATGATAAATCCAGTTAAGCATCCCGCTTCTTTCAGGGATAAGAGCGGCTATGTTTTTTATCGGGGAAAAGAAATTATCCGTACAGTAAATTATGTCTATAAAGATGATTTTGATTTAATGCTCTCATCCGGACTTTATCAGAGATTAGTCCGTCAGAATTTAATAATTAAACATCAAGATATATCCTCTAAAAAGCAAAAATTTCCCGGAGCTCATCCGTATAAGCTGATTAAACCAAAGAGTATTCCCTTTATTTCCTATCCTTATGAATGGAGCTACAGTCAATTATTATCCGCTGCTAAACTGACGCTTGAAATAGAGAAAATTGCCGTCAATCATCAGATGACGCTTAAGGATGCTTCTGCTTATAATATTCAGTTTATCGGAACAAAACCCGTTTTTATCGATACCTTATCATTTACCGGATTAGTAAAAGATGTTCCTTGGGTTGCTTACCGCCAATTCTGTCAGCACTTTTTAGCTCCCTTAATCCTTATGAAATCCAGGGATTTAAGGTTGGGAAAGTTGAGTCAAATTTTTCTTGACGGCATTGATTTGGATTTAGCAGTAAAATTAATCCCGCCAAAAATATATTTGAATTTCCACCTTTTGCTTCATCTGTTTCTTCATTCATTAGGTCAAAAACATTTTCAGGATAAATCAAATCATACCTCAACAAAAAAATTTTCCGTCGTCAATCTTCAAAATTTAATGGACAGTCTTAATTCTGCACTCGATAAATTAGACAGGAAAAAATCTAAAAGCGTCTGGTCCAATTATTACGGAGACAATAATTATTCAGTTGCTGCCTTCGACTGTAAAAAAGCCATTGTTAAAAAACTTTTAAGACAAACTAAGCCGAAAATATTAGCTGATCTGGGAGCAAATACGGGCATTTTCAGCCGTCTGGCTTCAAATTTTTCTCAATATGTAATTTCCCTAGACAATGACCCCCAATCAATAGATGAAAATTACCGGATCA
>MFJA01000006.1:0-2113 GCA_001779055.1 Candidatus Gottesmanbacteria bacterium RBG_16_37_8 | reverse complement strand
GTCAATCGGCTGGCAAAATGCTGAAAGACAGGATCTGATCGGAAGACTATCAGTTGATACAATGATGGTTCTGGCACTGGTTCACCATCTTTATTTTTCCCATAATCTGCCGTTTTCTCTGCAGGCTAAGTTTTTTGCCTCTCTAACTAAGAATTTACTGATTGAATTCATTCCCGTTTCTGACAGTCAGGTCAAAGGAATGGTTAAAAGACGAAATGAAAAATTTAGTGATTATTCGGAAATGTTTTTCAGGAAAAATTTCCAGCGGTATTTTGAAATTAAAAAATATTTGAAGATTAAAGACAGTCAAAGGTCCATTTACTTATTAATTAAAAAATAATGAAATCTTCAAAAATTCACGCCGTCTTAATAAGCATTTATCCTGCAGTATCTCTTTATACCTCAAACCTTTATCAGGTTTCTTTTACGGATGTTCTCCTTCCATTATGTTTAATTTTTATTATTGCCAGTCTGGCTTCTTTGCTGCTTGATCTTTTTATAAAAAACCGGACTTTAACCCGGCTTTATATGTCCGCCTTTATCCTGACTGCCTTTCTCTATGGCCCTTTGAACAGACTTTTAAAAGGTCTCCCCTTTATTTACGGATTTATTAACGGCTGGATTTTATCTTTATTTATTTTAATTCTGTTTACAGGTCTGGCAGTTTGGTTCAGAAGAAAAATTCATCAGCCGCATAAAATAACGCGTTTTTTTAATTTTCTGGCAATTTTTTTATTCATATTTCCTTTGCTCTCCCTGTCTTCTTATTTATTTAGAGGTTTTACAGACAGAACGGGACATACCCTTAAGGATACTCTGACTGTTGATTACAATTCAGATATAAAAGACACCCCGGATATCTATTATTTGATACTCGATCGTTATGCAGGTTTTGATACTCTTGAAAGTTTGTTTCAATATGATAATTCCGCTTTTTTGGGATTTCTTCAAAATAAGGGATTCAATGTAAAAAGTCATGATTGGGCAAATTATTATTCATCAGCCCATTCCATCGCCTCTTCTCTTAACATGAACTATTTGGATAATACCGTCTCAAGTAATTTTTCTTATGGCAAAGACTGGAAATCAATCTATGACCTGGTTCAGGATCATCAGGCCGGGGCAATCTTAAAAAAATTTGCTTACCGCTATTATCACTTCGGTTCCTGGTGGTGGCCAACCAGTAAAAACAGACAGGCTTATAAAAATGTTAATTCAGGTTATATTTCTGAATTTTCTGCAGTTTTTATCAATAATACTGTTTTCCTGCCATTGGCCCAGTATTTAAAACTGCCGGCAATTGACAACCGCTATTCCCAATGGAGAAGAATTCTTTATCAGTTTGAAGTTCTCTCACAAGTTTCAAAAGATAAGAATAGCACTTTCGTTTTTGCCCACCTGATTATTCCGCATGAGCCGTATGTTTTTAAGAGTAACGGTCAATTTCTTAATGAAAGTGAAGACAAAAAATTTGCTGAAAATAAAAAATATGCGGATCAGTTAAGCTTCCTGAATTCCAAATTATCAATTCTCGTTACGGATATTCTGGAAAAAAATCCCAATTCTGTTATTATTCTTCAGGCTGATGAAGGTCCTTATCCTGAAAGCTATGAAAAAAATAAAAATAATTTTGATTGGAAGTCGGCAGATTATGCGGAAATTAATACCAAAATGTCTATATTAAATGCAGTTTATTTTCCTGACGGCAATTACACGCAGTTAAATAAGACAAACTCACCAATTAATACTTTCAGGATTATTTTAAATCAATACTTCGGACAAAATATTCCTCTTTTACCCGATCGTTTCTATCTTGGCAATATGACCTATCCTTATAACCTTCTGGAAATTAAAAAAAAATGACAGATTTATGATAAAAAAAGAATCTTTGCCGCGAATTGACAACTTAAAAATAGCTTTTGTCTATGATCGGGTAGTAAAATTCGGCGGTGCTGAAAGGATTCTTTTGGCCTTAAAAGAAATTTGGCCGGATTCTCCTCTCTATACTGCTATATATGATCCCCCTAATGCTCAGTGGGCTCAAAATTTTAAAATTAAGGATTCATTTTTAAGATTTATACCCGGCGACTTCCGCTTACAAGAGATTTTGCCC
>MFJA01000005.1:4459-6378 GCA_001779055.1 Candidatus Gottesmanbacteria bacterium RBG_16_37_8 | reverse complement strand
TATCCGCTCGTGCGAGGTCAAGGAAATTTCGGCTCGGGTGACGGGGATCCTCCTGCTGCCATGCGATACTGCTTATCGGGTGATACTTTAGTCATTACCGACAAAGGTTTAGATCGAATAGTTAATCTCAAAAAAAGAAATCCACATATTCAAGTACTCTCTTGGGACCATAAAGTCCAGAATGCTACAAAATGGTTTGATTCTGGTGTACAACCCACCAAGAAAATTGAAACATATAGGGGATTTAGTTTGATTGGTTCACATAATCACCCAATCCTAACTTGGGGATTGGACATTGACGGCAAACCATCTTTAGCATGGAAACTTTTAAAAGATATTAAGGAAGGTGACTGGGCAGTTATTAGTAGAAAGAGCATTTTCTTTCCTGGTGATCCAAGTTTAGTTGAATATTATCCCAAACTGGTTAATAAACACTCCAAGTTACACAAATTGCCAAAGACTATGAACAAAGATCTTGCATTTTTGATGGGAAGTTGGGTGGCTGAAGGCACTATTCAAAAAAATGAGATTGAATTTACTAATTCGGAGGGAGTGTATATTAATAGATTCAAAAAAAGCATTATAAAAACATTTCCTGACTTGAGGTTGCATGAATTCACCAGAAAACCAGCAGGTTTTACTAAAATACCTTATTATTCTTTTGAAATCCACTCTACACAAGTAGTCGAATTTCTCAGAAATTTGGGACTTATGCCTGCTAAAGCGTCACAAAAAGATGTACCGGAAATAATTTATTCATCATCAAAAGAAAGTATTGCAGCTTTTATTTCTGGATATGCTGAAGGTGATGGAAGTGTATATCTTTCTGGTGCTCCTGAAATTTGTTTTATCAGTAAAAGCAAAAAGCTTCTAAATAACATGCAAATACTTCTTCTTCGCTTCGGAATAGAAAGTTCCGTAAGATATCAACCGTCTAGAAACATCTACAAATTATTAATTAGGGGACATGACAACCTAAATACTTTTGCAAAGGAAATCGGTTTCATCTCACTTAAGAAAATTCAAAAACTTAATTCAGTTTGTAAAATGAACTCAAATGGATGGGTAATGTCAAAAACGGATAATATCCCGTTCGTTCTGAATTATTTAAGAAATTCTAATAAGTACTACGGACATATTGAATGGCTTAAAAAACATAATTTCGACAGATATCCTAAACTTAAAAAAATTTGGCCGAAACTTAATATATTTCTTGACAAAAAAGACAAACAAATTTTCCGGGAACTACTAGATAATGAGTTTTTATTCGACAATATCGTTCTAGTCAAAAACATCAAACCGAGAAAAGTGTATTCGCTTCGCGTTGAAAGCGCTGATCATTCCTTCATAACTAATGGTTTTATAAGTCATAATACCGAAGTAAAACTCGCCTCCATTTCGACCGATATGCTTACTGATATCGAAAAGGATACGGTGGAGTTTATGGACAATTTTGACGCTACCCTTAAAGAGCCGATTTATTTACCGGCTCTTGTTCCCAATTTACTACTGATGGGCTCAGAAGGAATTGCCGTAGGTATGGCTACCAAAATTCCTCCGCATAACTTAGGCGAAGTAATAAACGCAGTTATTACAACTATCAAAAAGGGGAGAGTAATTGATTCGGGTGCCGAAACAAATGGCGATGAAAAAGCCAAGAAAGTAGGCAGTCTTGACGAGAGTGTGGATTTTGCCATCAAAAAAATCAACTTAGTAGCTAGCGGCAAAGAAAAAGACTTGAAAATTGAAGAGATAAGGGCAAAGCACGTTAGCTTCGAAAGCGATATCTCAATTGAAGAATTAGTACAAATAATTCCCGGACCTGATTTTCCTACGGGCGGAGCTATTTACGGCGGATCCGATATCTCAGAGGTTTATGCTACAGGCCGTGGGAGGATTTCTGTTCGCGGTATTGCCCA
>MFJA01000005.1:2473-4399 GCA_001779055.1 Candidatus Gottesmanbacteria bacterium RBG_16_37_8 | reverse complement strand
AAGCAGACCTCGTTAAAAAAATTGCTGAACTGGTACATGATAAGAAAGTAAGCGGAGTCAGTGATTTAAGAGACGAGTCGGACAAAGACGGACTTCGGGTGGTGGTTGATCTTAAACGCGACGCCAGACCCAAAGCAGTTTTAAACAATATCTACAAACACACTAAACTACAAACCACTTTTCCGGCAAATTTTGTCGCCTTGGTCGGCGGTGTGCCGTACACACTCAGCCTCAAACAAATACTGGTTGAATATATCAAGCATCGCCAGGAAGTTATTACCAGGAGAACTTTATTTGAACTTGCAGATGCCAAGAGGCGTGCTCATATCCTGGAAGGGCTTAAAATTGCTCTGGATAACCTGGATGAAGTCATCAAAACTATCAGGCAATCCCGCACCCAGGATGAAGCAAAAATAAATCTTATTTCTAAGTTTAAGTTTTCAGGTATACAGGCCACAGCGATTCTGGATATGCAGCTAAGACGTTTGGCGGCTCTGGAGCGGGAAAAAATAGAAAAAGAATATCAAGAGCTCAAAAAGATAATCGATAGTTTAATTGCCATTCTAAAGAATCCTGAAAAGATCCTTCAAATAATTATTGATGAGCTAACTAAAATAAAAGAAAAATTCGGCGACAACCGCAGAACCAAAATTTATAAAAGAGAAATTGAAGAGCTATCTGAAGAAGACCTCGTTCCCAAGAAAAAAACTTTGATTACTGTAACGCACACCGGATATGTAAAAAGAGTACCGGTTACTACCTACAAATCACAAGCCAGAGGAGGCAAGGGTGTTACCGGTATGACCATCAAAGAAGAGGATGAAATCGAGCATCTAATCTCTGCCACCACCCACGATACCATCTTATTTTTCACCAATCAGGGGAAAGTATATGGCACAAAAGCTTGGGATATACCTGAAACCACCAGACAAGGCAGAGGACAAGCGGTGGTTAATATTATCGATATAAATCAAGACGAAAAAATAATGTCAATTTTACCCATGAGGAACTCAGCCAAACATTTAATAATTGCCACCGCCGCAGGTGCCGTTAAAAAGACTTCTATTAAAGAATTTCAATCGATGAGATCATCCGGACTTATTGCCATCAGACTTGAAGGAAAAGACCAATTAGTATCAGTCCATGAGACCACGGGAGATGACAATATCTTAGTTATCACCAAAAAAGGTAAAACTATTTGCTTTCCTGAAGCCAATGTCCGCCCGATGGGACGTGCAACTACCGGCATGAAAGGCATAAAGCTTAGTCTGGGCGACGAAGTAATAGGCATGGAAGTGTTTTCCAAAAATAAACCTAAATCAAACGACAAAAGAAGAAAAATATTTAGGGATATATTGACCATAAGTGAAAACGGAGTAGGCAAACGCACCCCCATTCATCTTTTCCCGGTCCAAAAAAGAGCGGGGAGTGGTGTAAAAATTGCAGTAGTCTCACCCAAGACCGGAGACCTGGCCACAGAAATCATTTTAGACGAAAAAGTAGACCAGGTAGTAATAACTTCTAAAAACGGCCAAATAATTAAGCTTCCCATTAAAAACATTCCGCAAATGGGCAGGTCTACCCAGGGGGTTATACTGATGCGCTTTACCAATAAAAACGACAAAGTTGCCGCGGTTGCAGCGCTTAAAAAAGAAATCGAAGACTCCGAAGCCAACTAAAGTTATTAGTTAATTATTTACTTTTTCCCGTCAGGTAAATAGAAGCAGCTCCTAGTAATTGTAGAAGTCCGGTAAATCCGTCACCAACAGTTTTTTCAGTCATAAACTGGATGGTCGTGCTGCCATCCAGAGGATATTTCTCCATAACTACAATCCCAGCATCATGCACTTTTCCCCCTAGAGTGATGAATATTACCTTATGACTAAGTTCATCCTCTCCGGGCAAATAAGAAAGAAAGAACTTTTT
>MFJA01000005.1:2133-2446 GCA_001779055.1 Candidatus Gottesmanbacteria bacterium RBG_16_37_8 | reverse complement strand
TTCATACAAACATCCTTGCGGATCCAGTTTCTCTAACATTTCAAAAATTTTCTTTTGATAATCCTTGATCAGTTCAGTTTGAGAATCTGTAAAAGGACCGTTAGGTTCAAATGAGGCTAATTGCTCAAAATAATTAAATAGCGGAGATATCTTTATATCCTCAACTGCCATAATACGGGGAATTATACTACTTACTTTCCGCCTTTTCCATGGAAAGCTTGGTGAACTTCTTTTAAGTGTTTATGGGTTACATGAGTATAAATCTGAGTTGTTTGCACACTTTTATGCCCAAGCATTTCCTGAACGCTTCGCA
>MFJA01000005.1:286-2073 GCA_001779055.1 Candidatus Gottesmanbacteria bacterium RBG_16_37_8 | reverse complement strand
ATTTAACTTTCCTGACATATTTTTTTATCATTCTCTGAACCGAGCGGGGAGTAAGGCGCATATTTTCATCCGGCGTTGCCGGATCAATCTTGCCTTTATGTCTGATAAAAAGCGGCTTAAAGCGGTCTTCGCGTGCGTCTAAATATTTCTTAACCCAATCACAAGCCCGCTGGGACATAAAAACAACCCTGGCTTTACCACCTTTACCGACAATT
The DNA here is from genome assembly GCA_001779055.1 of Candidatus Gottesmanbacteria bacterium RBG_16_37_8. Classification (GTDB taxonomy): domain Bacteria; phylum Patescibacteriota; class Microgenomatia; order 2-02-FULL-39-11; family 2-02-FULL-39-11; genus 2-02-FULL-39-14. The sequence continues at coordinate 1,858 of MFJA01000005.1, read as the reverse complement.
CCAAACTCGCGTGATGATAAATTAATTTTGTCGCGGTTTAGCTTCACAAGTTCGCTTACTCTAAGTCCGGTAGAAAAAAATACCTCCATTATGGCTTTATCCCTTTGACCGTTTAGTGTGGAAAGCGTTGGGGCATTTAAGAGTTTATCAACTTGATCACCGGTTAAAAATTTAATTTGCCGATCAGCGATTTTGGGTAGCTCCAAAGAGTCGGGAGACAATACCTGATAATTATTTTTAATTAAATATCTTAGGAATGATCGTATAGCAATAATATGGAAGCCTTGGGTCTTTCTGGATAGAGTCCCGTCCTTGGCATCAGGAAGCCTGGATAAGAATTTCCGGTACTCATGAACATTGTCCAAGTTTATTCCTTTCAAATTAAGTGGCAGTCCCTGCTCCTTAGCATAATTCAAATAGCGCAGTAAATAATGCCGGTAATTTCTGAGAGTCAGATTTGAAGAACCTTTTTCTACCTCCAGATATTCCAAGAAGTCGTTAATTTTTTTTTCAAGTTCTGAAACACTTTCCGGGACAGGCATTTTTATTATATTCAGTGTATATCCTACGTCAACATACTGTCAAGATTGTGCGACTAGATATAATGATTTAGGCGTATTATAGCCATTTTATGAATATAAGACTTCACTTAATCAATTCTAAGACCACTCTAAAGTCCTTTATGACTAACTAGCCGTCTAAGCCCGACTCGATTTTACAGACTCTCTCTAAAGGAGTTGTCTATGGCAAAATTTTCATGATGATTAACACGAATTGCGATTAAACTTTTTTAAAGAGTCATGCAAACTTTTTTTATGACACCGGTTATTAGGGAGACGGGGGAGAGAGGCTAAAAAGGAAAATATTAACAAATGTGATAATTCGCTTTATATTCGGAATGAGTTATTTATAGATATGTATTTATTAGAGAAATAACTAACATAAAGGAGCTTCATAAAACGGGTTACTAAAAGTACATCCGCCGGGTATCAAGTACAAAGACAACTCCACTCTTATCATGTTTATATAACGTCGCATAAGTATCATTGTACGACTATATTAATTTAGCTTTCCTAGGTGTAATGTCTCCACTTATTAGTTTTCTTAGAGGCTTTACCAGATGACTTCTAAAGGGTGTAACTGCTCCCTGACATACACTAGTATGTCCACAGAACATTTATACCAGAGTGCTGTCTTGTGGCTTATCGTGAATTTAGTTATCCACATTCAAAGAAGCTACCATGCCCTTACTGCTTATCAATATGCCAAATAACTGTGTCACTCTATAACATGATGTTCGGCTATATTTCGAAATTCAATTTGCGTCGCAATTCGTGAAAAATCCTATAAATTAGCGTGAAAGAACTTCTGGGGAAACTAACCTATAATTAATCCTCAGCTTTTTGTCCCCTCTCTCCCCTATACGGCCTGTCGGTCAATTTCTAATTTACAATTTACAAAATATAAAAAACTTTTTATCATCCAAGAATATTATATATAAATAAATTGTTAAATAAATATCGTCTTAATATCCACCCCAGTTGGTGGCCAAAAACATACCTATAAATACCA
>MFJA01000005.1:0-231 GCA_001779055.1 Candidatus Gottesmanbacteria bacterium RBG_16_37_8 | reverse complement strand
CCGCGCCTGACCCAAGCCTAAAATAACATAGATTGAAAGCGTCAAAAACAACGATCCTACAACTACCGTAACCGGCCAAAAATATAATATCGTGGCAATTTCAGCCACAATAAAGCTTGAAATAAAAGTCATCCGGGCAAGCTGCTTTGACATATTTATTGATAGCGGTATAGACCAATATCCTTGTAGAAAAAGCGGCAAGGATATCACAAATACAAAAATTGCGGTAAG
>MFJA01000004.1:12120-13090 GCA_001779055.1 Candidatus Gottesmanbacteria bacterium RBG_16_37_8 | reverse complement strand
AATTTATTCATGAAGAAGAGTTATATAATAATCGTCCATTACGGTGATCCTCAAGTTACTTTGTCATGTCTTAAATCTCTCTCCGGAGTCGGAAATAAAATCCCGGTTATTGTACTTAATAATAATAGTGCACCTCTATCTGACGCAATTACCTCTCTCCCTCAGGTAACTGTTGTTAATTGTACGGAAAATTTAGGTTTTGCCAAAGCAAATAATGAAGGAATAAAAATTGCACTAAAAAGACAGGCGGAAAATATTATTCTGCTTAATAACGATACTTTGGTATCTCCGGATCTTATATCAGAGCTTATTTCTTTTGCCGAAAATAACGGTCAAATTGGGCTTGTTTCTCCTAAAATTTATTTTGCTGAAGGTCATGAATTTCATAAAAAAAGATACCGGCCTAAGGACTTAGGTAAAGTTATTTGGTATGCCGGAGGTCTTATTGATTGGAAAAATATTTATGCTGCACACGTTGGAGTAGATGAAGTTGATCATGGTCAGTTTGATAAAGTCTCTTCAACTGATTTTGCTACAGGCTGCTGCATGCTGATAAAAAGAAAAGTCCTGGAAAAAATCGGTTTGTTTGATGAAAATTATTTTCTCTATTTTGAAGATGTCGATTACTCTCAAAGAGCCATACAGGCAGGATTTCAAGTTTTTTTTAATCCGCAAGTTTTTCTTTGGCATAAAAATGCCGCAGCAAGTTTTGGTCCTGGATCTGTGCTCCATCAGTATTATCAGACCAGAAACAGGCTCTATTTTGGCTTTAAGTATGCATCTCTCAGAACCAAATCAGCTCTGATAAAAGAAAGTTTTAAGCATCTGTTAACAGATAAGCTGAAAAGAAAAGCTGTCCTGGGTTATTATTTTCATCAGATGGGTAAAGGCAAACCATGAAATTATCGCTGATTATTCTGGCAAAAAATGAGGAAAAAAATCTGACCAAAATATTGGCGGATCTTAAATT
>MFJA01000004.1:8226-12013 GCA_001779055.1 Candidatus Gottesmanbacteria bacterium RBG_16_37_8 | reverse complement strand
CCATGAGAAATCTCGGCAGACAAAAAGCAGTAAACAATTGGCTTTTCTACCTTGATGCAGATGAGATAATCAGCCGGGAGCTTCAGGCGGAAATAATAAAAATTCTGGCTAATCCCGAATTTGAAGCCTATAGAGTGATCCGCCGTAATTTTTACTTAGGGAAAAAGTGGCCATATGAGGAAAAAATTATCAGGCTGATAAACAAGAGGTCATTAGTCGGCTGGTACGGTCCTCTGCATGAATCAGCTGAAATTTCAGCTGCCGTTGGTCAACTTAAAAATCCGCTATTTCACTACACGCATCAAAATCTAAAAAGCATGGTTGATAAAACTAATCTTTGGTCGGAAATAGAGGCTGACTTAAGGATTAAAAACAGTCACCCTCCGGTTGTTTGGTGGCGTTTTATAAGAGTCATGATAACCGCTTTTAGCAATTCATATTTTAAACAGGCTGGTTTTAAGGCCGGAACTGTTGGCTTAATTGAAAGTATCTATCAGGCTTTCAGTATTTTTATCACCTTTGCCAAACTATGGGAAAAACAGTCAAAAAAATCCTGATCTATAGTCCCTATTGGTCAAAGGCAGGCGGGGGAGAGCGCTATCTGTTGCAGATAGCCTTTATTTTGCAGAAAAATTATCGCATTTATCTTTTGGCCGATAAAATAATCAAAAAAAAAGCCCGTCATATCTTTGGCCTTAACCTGGATCAGGTGGAATTTTTAGAGCCCGGCTTTTTCAGAAATCAGAATTTTTTTTCCCGTTATCTTTTCCTTAGGCAGTTTGATATCTGTTTCTACACCACGGACGGCAGCCTCTTTTTCCCTGCCTCACCCAAAAATTATCTGGTCATACAGTCGCCCTTACATATTCCGCCGCCAGGTTTTACTTCCAAATTAAAAATTAAAAACTGGAAAATAGTCTGCTATTCCGGTTTTATGAGAAAAATTATCAGCGATCGCTTGGGAAAGGACTCATTTATTCTTCCGCCTGCTGTTGATACTGATCTTTTTATGAGGGACAAAGTAAAAAAAGAAAAAATTATTCTCACAGTCGGCAGGTTTTTTTCATCACCCCTGCATGAAAAAAGACAGGATTTTCTGCTAGATTTCTTTATAAAAAATTACCAAAAATATTTCCGGAATTGGCAGTTAATCATCTGCGGCAATCTTACTGAACAAAGCGGAAATGAATTTCTTATAAAATTGAAAAAAAAGATAAAAGGTTACCCTGTAAAGTTAATGGTAAATCTTCCGTTTACTGATCTTAAGCATTTGTATAAAAAATCTTCTTTGTATTGGCATGCCGCAGGCTACGGATCTGATCCTCAAAAGTTGCCCGAAAAAATGGAACACTTCGGAATAACTACCCTTGAAGCCATGGCCGCCTCCGCTGTTCCTCTTGTTTTTGCCGCCGGCGGACAGACGGATATAGTAGTCAATGGGAAAAGCGGATTCCTCTGGCCTGATGAGGCTCATTTTCTCAAATATAACCGTCAACTGCTTGACAGCCCGACACTTCTGAAAAAAATGGCTCAGCAAGCCGGACAGCGAAGTTTTTATTTTTCTTTAAGCAATTTTGAAAAAAGACTCCATGAAATTATTTAAGAGAAACATACTTCTATTTATTTTTTTTATAATTGCGCTTGTCTTTTACTATCCGTTTATTATATTCGGCAAACTGCCTGTCCCGGCCGATACTATTGTCGGCATGTATCACCCTTATAGGGATGTTGTCTTTGATAATTATGTTTCCGGGGTTCCGTTTAAAAATTTTCTCATTACCGATCCGGTACGCCAGCAGTATCTTTGGCGAAAGCTAGCTATAGAGGAATTGAAAAAAGGAAATCTGCCCGTCTGGAATCCCTATTCATTTTCCGGCACCCCGCTTCTGGCCAATTTTCAGTCAGCTGTTTTTTATCCTCTTAACCTCTTTTTCTTTCTTTTGCCGTTTGAATATGCCTGGTCGTTTTTGATATTAATATCATCACTTCTTAGCGGACTCTTTCTTTATTTCTATTTAAAAAATCTTAAGCTGAATCCTTTAGCCTGTTTTTTCGGAGCCCTGACTTTTTCTTTTTCCGGATTCTCCATTGCCTGGCTCGAATGGAATACAATTCTTCATACCGTTCTTTGGTTCCCTTTGATACTTCTTTCAATTGATAAAATAATAAAAGGCTCCGATAAGTCACGATCTCTTATTTGGCCCGTCATTTTCATATTTTCCCTCCTGGCTTCTTTTTTTGCCGGTCATTTGCAGATTTTTTTCTACGGAATTCTGTTGACTTTTCTCTATCTTTTATTTCGCCTGACTTCTCTTAAAAAAGGCAAGGCAGCTGCTTTTTTACTTTTTATTTTTTACTTCATTCTTTTTCTTATTTTAGCCTCACCCCAATGGTATCCTGCACTCAAATTTATAAATTTAAGCAACCGTCAGTTTGATCTGGGAAATATTGCCAAAGAAGGCTTTTTTCTTCCCGTCCAAAATCTGGTCCAATTTTTTGCCCCTGATTTCTTCGGTAACCCGTCAACCGGCAATTATTTTGGAATTTGGAATTACGCGGAATTCGTGGGTTTCATAGGTATCTTGGGATTAATGCTGGCTGTTTTTTCCCTGATCTTTGTCCGCGAAAAAACATCCCTTTTTTATTTTTTTCTATTAATCCTTTCCCTGTCCCTGGCTCTGCCGACACCTCTGGGAAGATTGCCCTATCTTTTAAATCTGCCTTTTTTGTCAACCGGTCAGCCCAGCAGATTTATCTATCTTTCAGTTTTTTCACTCGTTGTTCTGTCAGCTTTTGGATTGGATAAATTAGTGTCTCTCTTTCAGGATATTAATCAAAAACGCGTTCTCTTTAAAAGAATTTTCACCGTTTTTGCTCTTGTTGCCTCTGTTTTTCTTCTGCTTTGGCTGGCTCTTTTATTTCCTTATATGCTCAATCGGCAATCTATAAGTCAAAATACTCTTATAAGTTCCCGCAATCTGGTTTTACCCTGCCTGTTTTTGCTTCTTCTTTTTCTCCTGTTTATAATTTCTGTGAAAGCTTCTAAAAAGTCTTTGAAATATATTATAATTCTGGTTCTTCTTCTCCATTCTGCCGATTTGTTGAGATTTTCCTGGAAATTTACTCCCTTCACCGACCAAAAATGGTTATATCCGGAAACCAAGATTCTCAATAAAATTAATAATGATAAGGACATTTTCAGGATTATGACTCTCGACCGCAGAATTCTTCCTCCTAATTTTTCCCTGGCTTATAAATTTCAGGATGTTGCGGGTTATGATCCTTTATACCTGAAAAATTATGCTCAACTTGTTTCTTCCTGGGATAAAAACGGGACCGATCTTACTCCGGCTGCCTTCAATAGAATAATTACACCCCAGAAAGCAGACAGTTTCCTGACCGATCTTCTCAATGTCAAATATGTGTTAAGTTTTGACAAACTTGATTACCCCAAGCTGACCTTAATTGACCAGGAAGGGGAAACCTACCTTTACCGCAATAACAATGTCTTTCCCAGAGCCTTTCTGGTTGACAAAGTTATCCGGGTTTTGGACGATCAGATGGAACTGGATATGATGTTTTCTTTAAAAGATGAGTTAAAAACGACAGCTTTGACACAGAAAAATATTATTATCGGCCAAAAAAGCTTATCGGCAGATGAGTCAGTTACCGTCAAAGATTACCGGCCGAACCGTCTTGTTATAAAAGCCAAGACCGACATAGACAGGTTGCTGGTTATCTCAGATATTTACTTTCCCTTCTGGAAAGCCCGGGTCAATGGCAGGCA
>MFJA01000004.1:3828-8139 GCA_001779055.1 Candidatus Gottesmanbacteria bacterium RBG_16_37_8 | reverse complement strand
ATGAAAATAAGCGTAATTATTCCCAATTACAACAGTCAGCTGCTTCTCCAAAAAAACCTGCCCCGGGTGATTGCCCAAAGTGAAGGAGCTGAGATAATCGTGGTTGATGATGCATCTGATGATGACAGTGTTTTATTTATTAAGAAAAATTATCCGGAAGTTTTAGTTTTAGAAAAGAAAAAAAACACGGGATTTTCCTCGACTGTTAATTTTGGTGTAAAACATGCCAAAGGAGATTTGCTTATTTTTCTCAATAGCGACGTCTATCCCCGTCAGGATTATCTCCAACCTCTTCTTCCCTTTTTTAACCGTCACGATACTTTTGCAGTCGGAATGCTGCAGGAATGTTATGAACATGGGCGTATCGTTTTAAGAGGAGCAGGAGCAGGGGAGTTTAAAAGGGGATTTCTTATCCACCGCCGCGGTGATGTTAATAAAAATTCTACCCTTTGGGTTTCAGGAGGCGCCGGAATCTTCCGCAAATCCGTCTTTTTGAAATTAGGAGGATTTCGGGAAATCTATGACCCTTTTTATTGGGAAGACATTGATTTGTCTTACCGGGCCGTCAAGTTGGGTTATAAAATTTATTTTGAAAGAAAAAGTATTGTTGTTCACAGACAGGAAGACAGCTCAATAAGATCAAAATATACCGCCTCCCGGATCAAAACCATTGCTTACAGGAATCAGTTTCTTTTTGTCTGGCTTAATTTTAAACAGCCCGTCAATTTGTTGCGTCATTTACTTTGGCTCCCTCTTCACCTGATTAAAATAAAAGATAAAGAATTTATTCGGGGTTTAAAAGAAGCTTTATTCTGTGCCAAAAGACTAAGGTTAATATAAAAATTAAGGTGAAGAAAAAGATAAAAAAGGCCGGATCCTGTCGTATTCTGAATGAAAAATCACTCCCCGCACTTTTCAGATAACTGCCGGTTGTTGTCTGATGGAAAATCTTAAAAACCAGGTCCCCCTCCAGCATACTGCCTTCCAGATAAGCTGCCCCCTGCCGGTAATTATCAGTACGGCTATAACCTAAACTCAGGAAGCTTTTCTGTACACGGTCTAATGTTTCTTCCATTCCCTGAGGTATTGTTTCCAGATTAAGGTGGTCCCTGTTTATTAAAGACAGAATTTCCTTATCGGACGGATTGATTTCTTTATCCGTGAAATATTCAATCGAGAAAATAAATGTTTTATTTTTAGAGTTTGCTATACCTTTAAAGTCATATCTGAATTCCTCAGCCCAGCCCAAATTCGATTCAGAGATCAAATCCTGCCATATTAAATTATTCCCCTCATCAGTTAATGTCAATTTATATTTTGCCCGGCCGCCAAGTCTTGGATTAAAAACCAGCAATCTGATACCGGCCAAACCGTCTTTGCCTGCCGTAAACGTCTGTTTAAGGCTGTTGCCCGGACCAATAAAAAGATTGGTGTCGTTTTTTTCCTGAAACGAGTCAAGCCTTCTCATTATTAAAAGTATCATCTCCTTTCACTTTGTATACCCGATAAGACAGAAAAATCACTGCCGCGGCAAACAGGCTGTAAAAGGAATTTATCAGTAAATTAATTTCACTGCCGATAAAGGCAGTCAAAGGCTTATCAAGCGTCCATAAAGAAGGGTCGACCGGTGACAGCATGCCTATATGCAAAGCCGTTTGCGACAGGAAAATTATTCCGAAATAGGCTGCATATAAAACAAAAGAAATGATTTTTTCTTCCCGGAAATACAGCTGATGAAGAATAATTAAAGGTAAAATCCAATATACCCATTGGATGTTAAATGCACTGACGGTAAAAATGACGGACAGAGCCAGAAAAAAATATAAAGGTGTCTTACTCTCCCGATTCTTTTCGGTTAAATAAAAGAAAAACAATAAGCAATAAATAACTATAAATAGAATTAACAGTTTATTGTTGCCGATATTTAATGTTGAATTCAAAATTAGCCTGTTGGCTGAAGCTGTCAATGAATTTTTCCAGTATAAAGAGATAGACAGTGCCGGAATTTGAGTTCCGACAAAAGGGATAAGAAAAATAAGAGTCTGATAAATTCTTTGCTTCCAATTATTTTGGGAAAAAAGAAGGAACGGTAAAAGTAAAATGGGGAAAATTTTATAAGCGGCTGATATCCCCAGGAAAAATGAACAAAGAAGGCCTTTCTTTTTATTCAGAAAATACAGGCAGACAGCGATAAAAAACAGAGGAAATACATCCACATTGGTGAAAGCGGCAATTGTATATAAGGCAATCGGATTAATCATCCACATCAGAAGAAATAAGCCTCTTTTTGCCCTGGGTAAAAGCTTGGCAAAAATATAAGCTGTAGCAATTTCAATCAGAATAAACGGCAGTTTGAGGAAAAAAAGATTGCGGAAAATAAAAGTGTCGGCAATTATTGACAGGTCTCCGTTGGAGTTCCATTTATAAAAACTCCCGGAAAGAAACGGTTTTGAAATAAAAATGAAAAAAATTCTTGTCCAATATGTCAAAACAGGATAAACAGACAATGGGTCGCGGTATACTTCCATCAGGCCCCCGGAAAAATATTTTAAGCTGATTTGGGTAATCCGCAGAAAATCCCAGTTGATGGTAAAAGTTCCGATAATAAGCCTGATGATTAGTCCCAACAGTAATATGGAGGGGATATCATTGGCAACATTCTTGATAGTTTTCAAGGAAAAAGTTCTTAACATTCTTGGAGTAACCGTTCAGGATTTGGCAAAACTTTGTCATCGCGAGCCCCGCTAAGCGGGGCGTGGCGATCCCGACGGGATTGCTTCACTACGCTCGCAATGACAGTTTCTTTGGAAACTCCTTAACGGTTACTTCTTGGAAGCTATTATAGCAGTCTGCCTGTGATACAATAAGCAATATGAAGAAGGTAATGGTGTTTTTGGGCGTCATAACAATCCTTGCTGCCATTCTTCGCTTTTATCAGCTGGGTCAGGTTCCATCCAGCCTGGAATGGGATGAAGTCGCTTTAGGTTATGATGCCTATTCCATTCTCAAAACAGGCAGGGATCAGTTCGGTCAGTTTCTTCCCGTCACCTTTCGTTCTCTGGATGACTATAAGCCTCCAATTTACGAATATCTGGCTGTCCCGTCAGTTTTCCTGTTTGGTTTGAATGCTTTTTCCACCCGTTTGCCATCAGCTTTGGCGGGTATTGGAACAATTGTACTTGTTTATTTTTTTACCAAACTTATTTTCAGTCAGTTGCCAATGATTAAAAAACATTCCGTCAAAGGCGGTCTTTTGGCCGCTTTTTTACTGGCTGTTTCTCCCTGGCATATCCAGTTTAGCCGGGCTGCCTTTGAAGTCAATGTAGCCTGTTTTATCACTCTTCTGGCTGTCTTTTTCTTTCTTAAAGGACTTAAAAATAGCCGTTTTTTTATTCTTTCAGCCGTTTTTTTCGGCCTCGATCTTTTTTCCTATCATTCCGCCAGAGTAGTAGCGCCCCTACTTTTATTGTCACTTTTGATAATTTTTAATCAAAATTTACCCTCAAGAAAAACGGTTTTAACTCATTTATTAATCTTCGGTATATTTTTACTGGCCGTTTTACCCATTTTAAGATCCAAAGACGCTCAAATACGGTTTCGGGCAACCAATATCTTCCGTCCGGCTGCCCGTTATTTGAATGAACTTGATCTGGATAAAATATTCCTGGATAAAAGATTATCTGATACAAAAGCCGGCTACACGGATGCCGGTAAAATTTTCCATAATCAGAGATTTATCTTTTTTGACTATATAATTCTTCAGAAAGCTTTCAATAATTATTTATCCAATTTTGGTTTTGAATATTTGTTTATAAAAGGGGATGCTCCATTGCATCATGCTCCGGATTTCGGACTTTTCCACCTCCTGGAGTTTCCTTTTCTTGTGGCAGGTCTCCTGTTCCTTCTCTTCAAGGGTTTTAATCGCTACTCTCTCTTTTTATTTGCCTGGCTGTTAATTGCTCCGCTTCCCAATGCTGTCACCAGGGAAGCTCCGCATTCAGTCAGAACTCTTCTGATATTGCCTGTCTATCAAATAATTTCAGCAGGAGGCCTTATTCTTTTTTATTCCCTTCTTAAAAATCAGAAAAAGTGGGTCTATTTATCCTTTTATATCTGTTTGGCATTCATATTTGCGGGCAATCACGGTTACTATCTTCATCAGTACTACGTCCATACCAACTTAGACGTTGCCGCCAATTGGAAATACGGCCGGAAGGAGGCTGTTGCATTTACGGAGAAAGTTAAAAATAAATACGACAAAATATTAGTTTCTCTGACCGTTGATATGCCTTATATCTTTTGGCTTTACTA
>MFJA01000004.1:3651-3760 GCA_001779055.1 Candidatus Gottesmanbacteria bacterium RBG_16_37_8 | reverse complement strand
GAAATTCTTTTGATAAGTATGAGTTCCGCAATTTTAAATATCATCAGTTGTCTTATTCCGGTAAATTGCTTCTGGTAGGTACTCCAATAGATTTTCCTTCGGGAGCAAA
>MFJA01000004.1:2690-3639 GCA_001779055.1 Candidatus Gottesmanbacteria bacterium RBG_16_37_8 | reverse complement strand
AATCAATAATCCGGACGGTACTGTTGCGCTTCTATTTGCTGAGAATTAAGGTTATATATTATGAACGGAAGAATAATATTAATCCTGATTGTTGTCTTTAATCTGCTGGCCAGATTTTGGAAAATAGGGGAGATTCCGCAGCTTTTGGATGACCGATATCTTTCTCCAAGGATTATTTCAGCTTGTCTTGGAGTTTTAACGCCTCTTATCCTCTATTTTTTCATTAAAAATACAAGCGGAAAAATAAAATTTGCTCTGCTCTCTTCTTTAATATTCAGCCTGATGCCTCAATCAATTATTGAATCAAGGATTGCCTCAAGTATTGCGCAGATGGAATTTCTCTTTCTCCTGATTTTGTTATTATCTTCAGCATTTAAAAATAAATTTCTCTCTGTAATACTGATAAGCATTTTTCCTTTTTATCTTTTTTTCAGTTACCCTTATTTTTCCTTTTTCCGTCAAACACCTCTGCTTTTAACTAAAATAATTCCCAATCTGTTTACTCTATTTTCATTTGAGATGCTTTTTTTTAGAAATATTACTTTCTATTGGGGAGGCATCAGAGAATTCGGTTTTATGTATCTGACCTTTTTACCTCTTTTTTTAATCGGATTAATTTCTTTTCCTTACTCCCTCTTTAAGAATTTCCTTTTTTTATCGCTGGTTTTCGCTATATTGGCAATTTTCTCAGCGCAATTTCCTGAAAGCCGTTTCCTTTATCTTGCTTCTCCTTTTTTATCAGTGATTGTTGCCTGGGGAATATTGGTTTTGGGGCAAAATAAAAAAATATTAAATAATACAGTAATTTATTTCTTAATTCTATTCCTGATTTATGAATTGGGTCAATTTTTTCACTACTATTATATTCATTATCCCAAAGATATAAGTTCCAATACGGACAAATTGCCTGTTCCGTTTTAAAAAAGTGATGAAAAATAAAAAAAAGTTT
>MFJA01000004.1:2432-2542 GCA_001779055.1 Candidatus Gottesmanbacteria bacterium RBG_16_37_8 | reverse complement strand
TTTTACCTGTTTCCCTTCGTTCATTTGGAGATTGGAAGCCTCCTTTGCCAACCTTTCTGATGATCCCGTTTATTGCTCTTAACGGTTTGAATGAGACTTCAGTCAGAATC
>MFJA01000004.1:2224-2323 GCA_001779055.1 Candidatus Gottesmanbacteria bacterium RBG_16_37_8 | reverse complement strand
TCGCTGCTGTTTCTCCCTGGCACATACTGGAAAGCCGGGCTGCCATGCTGGTAATCACGGCTCTTTTTTTCCTTCTCCTTAGTGTGTTTTTTTTCCTTA
>MFJA01000004.1:2051-2193 GCA_001779055.1 Candidatus Gottesmanbacteria bacterium RBG_16_37_8 | reverse complement strand
TGGTTCTTTCTTTTTAGCCTTATCCGTCTATGCTTATTATGGCCAAAGAGTGGTGGCTCCATTGATTTTTTTTCTCCTTATCATCTCTTCTCCGGGATTTCTCAACCGTCTGAAAACGGTGGTTATTTCTTTTCTTATAATT
>MFJA01000004.1:881-1930 GCA_001779055.1 Candidatus Gottesmanbacteria bacterium RBG_16_37_8 | reverse complement strand
CAACTCAGGATGGCATATCGCAAAATCCGCTGATCACCCGTTTCTTTCATAACAGGTTGTTTCTCTATGGCAGACAAATCATTAATAATTTTTTCTCTCATTTCAGCGCCCGTTATTTATTTTTGGAAGGGGATAAATCCCAGCCTTTTCAAATTCCCGGCATGGGTGTGCTTTATTTTATTGAAGTCATTTTCCTGAGTTTCGGATTTTATATTTTATTTAAAAATTATTTGGGAAAAAGAAATTTTCTCCTGTTTTTTATTTTTATTTCTGTCCTGCCTGCCGCTTTTACCTTTATGGTTCCGTCCTCCAATAGAACTTTTAATGCCGTATTCCCGTTCTCGGTGGTTATATCATTAGGTATCTATTTCCTGTCTAAAAAAATGAATGCTGAATTAGCGGCTTGTTTAATTACCCTGTTCTATATAATTAACTTTATTTATTTTATGAATATTTATTATATTAAGCTTCCCCGAAATTACGGCAATATCTGGAATTACGGTTGGCGGGAATCGGTGGAATTTGTCAAACAAAACGGAAAGAATTATGACAATATAGTCATTTCCGATGTTAACGGTATGCCTTATATTTACTTTCTATTTTATAATAAATATGATCCCTCTCTTTTCCAAAGGCAGGTAGTTCGCAGTTTTGCCGGTGACCGCTTCGGCTTTGAACATGTTGAGGGATTTGATAAATTCATATTTGACAATGAATTTGATTGGAAAACGGCAGGAGATAACAGGTTAATTAATTCCCTTTATCTTGTTCCGTCTGATCAGATTCCGAAAAGTGAGAAATCCGGTCAATCAATATATTATCCTGACGGGCAGGAGGCTGTCAGAATATTCTGATCTATGAAATACAAAATTTTATTTTTCCTCATCCTTATACTGGCACTATTCTTAAGGAGTTTTAAAATTGCCGATTATCCCGGCTCTTTGTACGGTGACGAGCAATCCTTTGCCTGGAATGCTTATAATATTCTGAAACTGGGTACTGATGAATACGGTACCCCTTTTCCTCTGCATTTCAGGTCTTTTGATGAT
>MFJA01000004.1:132-714 GCA_001779055.1 Candidatus Gottesmanbacteria bacterium RBG_16_37_8 | reverse complement strand
CATGTCCATTTATCCAGAGGTTATTTCGAGGCAACGCTGGCCCTTTTGTTCTTTCTGACGGGTATATATTATTTTTTCCAAAGCCGTTTGAAAATAAAAGGGTTGGTAATCAGCAGCTTTTTCTTTACACTTTCCCTTTACAGCTATTTTACTCCCCGTATTCTTCTGCCGCTTTTTATTATTCTCCTCTTCCTGTCAGCTTATAAATTTTTTGCTGTAAAATCCGTAAAAACAGTCATTAAACCTTATTTTATTTTTGTGGCCGTTATATTAATCCTTTCGCTTCCCATGTTAAAACTGACTTTTTTCGCTGGAGGATTATCCCGATTTAACAAACTCAATGAAACTGTCAGTCAGGTAATCACTCTGTCGGTTAACCGGGAAAGAAATGCTTCCCTTCTTCCTTTAATCTGGCGTAAAATATTTCATAATAAAGCCACCGTCTGGCTGAGGATTGTTAAAAATAATTATTTGGAACATTTCTCCCTTAATTTCTGGTACCTCTATGGTGATAATTCCTTAAGATACTTCCTCGGCAATATGGGTATGTTTTATCTTTTCGAACTGCCGCTGTTTTTAGCC
>MFJA01000004.1:0-122 GCA_001779055.1 Candidatus Gottesmanbacteria bacterium RBG_16_37_8 | reverse complement strand
TCCTTTTAAGAAGGAACCGTCAGTTGGCGCTGTTTTTGCTGGGCTGGCTGCTGCTGGCACCGGTTCCTGCCTCTTTGGTTGGCCGTTCTTTTGCGGTCAGATCATTGGCTATATTGCCTGCT
>MFJA01000003.1:12156-12504 GCA_001779055.1 Candidatus Gottesmanbacteria bacterium RBG_16_37_8 | reverse complement strand
AAAAAAGGCAAATTTCTGAAGAAGAAGCTTACAGGTTTCTTCAGCTTGAAAGTATGAACAGTCGTCAGTCCTTAAAAGAAGTAGCCGAAGCTGTAATTTTGGCCGAAAAACTTAATTTAGTGCTTGACAAATAATTATTTAATCAATTAGGATATTAAGAAATAGCGCGCTGACGCGAAAAAAAGACAATGAAGTCTTCTGTCTCCAGGTATGAGGCAGGAGGCTTTTTTTATTAAAATTACAAAAAGGAGAAAATTATGCCTAAAAGTTCAGTCAAAGAAATTCTTGGCTTAGTAAAAAAAGATAAAGTTGCTTTTATTGACCTGCTCTTCACTGATTTTCTGGGCA
>MFJA01000003.1:11289-12104 GCA_001779055.1 Candidatus Gottesmanbacteria bacterium RBG_16_37_8 | reverse complement strand
AGGGATCTGGATAGATGGTTCATCAATTGAGGGCTATGCCCGTATTCATGAGTCTGATATGTTTCTCATGCCTGATCCTGATACCTACGCACTTCTGCCATGGAGAAATAGTGTTGAAACAGGCAGGGTAGCCAGGCTTATCTGCGATGTTTATAAACCCAATCATGAGCCATTTGAAGGAGATCCAAGATATATTCTTAAAAAAGCTTTGGCAGAAGCTAAAAGTATGGGTTATGAATACTTTACCGGACCTGAATGTGAGTTTTTTCTTTTTCCGAAATCCCCTGACGGATCAATTCTTAGAGAATCAGCAGGCAACGGTTTTTATTTCGACCTTATCATGGACGAACCTTATTTGATTAAAAGGGAGATAATGGAGGCTCTTTTTGCTATGAGTATTAAATCGGAAACATCAACCCATGAAGTGGCTGATAATCAGCATGAAATAGATATCCGCTATGATGCTGCTTTAAAATCAGCTGACAATACTATCACTTTGAAAATGGCAACCAAATTTATTGCTTTCAAGCATAATTTTCATGCCACTTTCATGCCCAAGCCCTTTTTTGGCATCAACGGATCAGGCATGCATACTCACCAGAGTTTATGGAAAAACGGCCAGAATGCTTTTTATGACAAGACTGATAAATACGGCTTATCCAAAATTGCCTATAACTTTCTGGCCGGTCAGTTAAAACATGTCCGGGAGATTAGCGGAGTTTTTGCTCCGACTGTTAATTCCTATAAGAGGCTAACCCCCGGTTACGAAGCGCCGGTTTATGCCTGCTGGGCCAGGATTAACCGGTCATCTCTGA
>MFJA01000003.1:10998-11237 GCA_001779055.1 Candidatus Gottesmanbacteria bacterium RBG_16_37_8 | reverse complement strand
TCAGAAGCCCTGATCCGTCCAGCAATCCATATCTGACCTTTGCTGTTCTTTTAAAGACCGGACTTGAAGGCATCAAAAAAGCCATGAAGGCTCCCTTGCCGGTTGAGGAAAACCTGTTTGAATTTGATGATGCCAAGCTGGCTAAGTATTACATCAATAAGCTGCCGGCCAGCTTAAAAGAAGCTATAGATGAAATTGAAAAGGGTAAAATTGTCAGAGAATTATTCGGAGAATATACC
>MFJA01000003.1:10588-10897 GCA_001779055.1 Candidatus Gottesmanbacteria bacterium RBG_16_37_8 | reverse complement strand
AGAGACTCTGTCATGGAGTCTCTTTTGATATAATAAGCCTTATGAAAAAAATGACCAGATTAACATCTGCAATTGTCAAACATATTGCTAAACTGGCTAATTTAAAACTATCAGAAGATCAACTTAAAAAAATAGTCCCGGCTGTTTCGGTATTTTTGGATTATGTTTCTAAAATAAAATCTCTTGATACTGAAGACGTGAAAGAGACTTCTCAAGTTACCAGACAGGAGAATGTATTCAGAGAAGATGTAGTCGATGAGACTCGCATGTTGACACAGGAAGAAGCATTATCAAACACCAAGAAAAAAT
>MFJA01000003.1:7678-10570 GCA_001779055.1 Candidatus Gottesmanbacteria bacterium RBG_16_37_8 | reverse complement strand
AAGTAGATGCCATCTTTGATGAATAAAATGCTGACTGATAAATCAATTAAGGAATTATCGCAAGGCTTGAAGAAGAAAGATTTTTCTTCGCTGGATATAGTAAACGAATGTTATAAACAAATAGAAAAATTAGATTCTTCAATAAACTCTTGCATTAGTGTTGTTGATAAAGAAATAGCTTTGAAAAAAGCCAAAGCAGTTGACAATGGTCAGTATAAGGGTTCGTCTATACTCTCAGGAATACCCTTTGTTCTGAAAGATGCTTATGTAACCAAAGGGATAAGAACTACAGCGGCATCAAATATCTTGAGAAACTACATCCCCCAATATGATGCCACCGTATATAGAAAACTGAAAGACGAAGGTGCTATTTTAATTGCCAAAATGAATATGGATGCCTGGGGGCATGGCGGAAGTACGGAAAATACTGATTTTCAGCCGACTCATAATCCCTGGGATTTGGATAGAGTTGCCGGAGGATCAAGCGGCGGCCCGGCGGCAGCCATTTCATCACGAATGACTGTCTTTGCCATTGGAGAAGATACCGGAGGATCTATCAGAAATCCGGCTGCCTGGTGCAATATTACGGGATTAAAAGTCACTTATGGCAGAGTTTCCCGCTACGGATCAATAGCTTACGCCTCATCTTTTGATACTGTGGGGCCTATGGCCAAAACAGTCGAGGATTGTGCCTATATTTTGGAAAGTATTGCCGGTCGCGATCCTTACGATGCCACCAGTTCACCCCATAAAGTGCCTCAGTATTCCAATTATTTAAACAATTCCCTTAAGGGCGTAAAAATTGGTTTGCCTTTAAAATTAATGGAAAAAGGACTTGATAAGGAAATTAAGGAATCTATTATCAAAGCCACAAAAGTTTTATCAGCAATAGGAGCAGAAATCATAGAAATTAAAATGCCTATTTTTGACTATGGTCTGGCAGTTTATTACTTGATAGCTCCAAGTGAAACCAGCTCAAATTTAGCCCGCTACGACGCAATTCGATACGGTGAAACAAGAGATAATTTCACCAATGAAACTGTCAGAAGAATAATGATCGGAACCTATGCATTATCAGCCGGTTATTATGATGCTTTTTACAGAAAAGCTCAAAAAGCCAGGACCATGTTTATTCAGGAATATGATAAAGTTTTGTCCCGTTGTGATGTTATCCTCATGCCGGTAAATCCGACACCGCCGACTAAAATTGGTGAATTAATAGGTGATCCATTACAAAATCTGTTGGCTGATGTATTTACCGTTACCCAAAATCCGGTAGGCGTGCCGTCTTTGGCTGTACCCTGCGGTTTTACCAAATCAAATCTTCCCATCGGTATGCAGATAATCGGCAAAATGTTTTCTGAAGAAAAACTTTTAAATATCGGTCACCAATATCAGCAGATAACTGATTGGCATAAACAAAAGCCTCCACTAGTTAGATAAAATTATGAAAAAACCTAAAATTCATTTATTGTTTTGCGGTGGTACGATAGCGATGTCTCGAAATAAAAAGGGCTACTTAGAGCCTTTTTTCAATGCTAAAAAACTGCTTCAAAAAATCCCAGAACTAAATCAAATAGCAGAAATCAGCGCTGAACAAGTAGTAAATATAGATAGCACAAACATTCAACCGCATCATTGGACCGAAATATCAAAAGTTATCTACAAAAAATATAAGGATTATGACGGTTTTTTGGTCACTCATGGAACTGATACCATGGTATATTCTGCCTCGGCTATTTCTTTTGCCTTAAGAAATCTAAATAAACCTATTGTGTTTACAGGATCACAGAAGCCAATAGATGATATAGCCAGTGATGCAAAAATAAACCTAGTTAATGCTTGTAAAGTTGCCACGATGAATTTGGCTGAAGTCTGTATAGTATTTGGGAGAGCCATTTTAAGGGGTAATCGAGCTAAGAAAAAGAGCGAAGTCTTACTTGACGCATTTTGGTCTCCGGTAGCTCTACCAATAGGCCAGGTAAATTTAGAACCAATTTTTATAAATTCTCATCATAAGAAAACCAGTAATAAAAAACTTATATATCAACCAAAATTTAATCCGAATGTGATGGTTTATGAAATCATCCCGGGTATGAATCCCAAGTATTTATTCAATGACACTGATAATGGAGTTGAAGGTATTGTTTTAAGTGCGCTTGGAGCTGGAAATGTGCCACATTTGGAAAACTCACTTATCCCTTACATTAAGAAAACCACGAGTTTAAAAATTCCAGTGGTTGTAACAACGCAGTGTTTGGAAGGCTCTGCCCAGATGGAAATTTATCAATCCGGTGCAGTTGGACTCGAAGCTGGTGCGATATCTGCAAAAGATATGACTCACGAAGCTGCCACAGTAAAACTTATGTGGTTACTGACCCAAACCAAAAATATTCAAAAAATAAAAAAATTAATGCAGCAGAATTTAGCAGATGAAATAACTGTAAATAACATATGAAATATACACCAATTATCGGACTTGAGATACATGTGGAGTTAAAGACTAACTCTAAAATGTTTTGCGGTTGTAAAAACGATCCCTTTGGCGCGCAAAAGCCCAATATTTACACCTGTCCTGTCTGTCTTGGACTTCCCGGAGCTCTGCCTGTTCCCAATCGAAAAGCAGTGGAATGGTGCATTAAATTAGGTCTTGCCCTAAACTGTCAAATTCCCCGATTTTCCAAGTTTGACCGCAAGAATTATTTTTATCCCGACTTACCTAAAGGCTATCAAATTTCCCAATACGATCAGCCTTTCGCTATGGACGGCAAGTTAGGCGGAATAGGCATAACCCGTGTCCATCTGGAAGAAGACACAGGTAAACTTGTTCATGCCGAAGTTGCAGCAAAAAAAGTAACTCTGATTGATTTTAACAGAAGCGGAGTTCCCTTA
>MFJA01000003.1:5104-7516 GCA_001779055.1 Candidatus Gottesmanbacteria bacterium RBG_16_37_8 | reverse complement strand
AAAAAATTACCACCATATAAAGTTGAAATTAAAAATATCAATTCTTTTTCTTTTGCCAAAAAGGCCATCGATTATGAAATTGAAAGACATACCGTAATTTTGGCTGCCGGTAAAATACCTGAACAGGAAACCAGGGGTTGGGATGAAAAAAAAGCCGTAACATACCCTCAAAGAAGTAAAGAAGAAGCCCAGGATTACCGCTATTTTCCGGAGCCTGACATTCCTCCCATCCGCTTCATTCAAAAAGATATTCAATCGATAAAAGCCCAAATCCCGGAATTACCGGATGAAATGGTCAAACGTTTCATAAAAAAATATAAATTAAGTGAGCAAGATTCAATTAGATTAACAGAGAATTGGGAAATTGCTGCTTATTTTGAAAAAACGATCAGAGCAGGTGATATTTCTCCTAAATTACTTACCAATTGGATTATTAATAAAAAAATTGATCCAGCAAAAATCTCACCTGAAGAATTAATAAAAACAATCCGGCAAAAGGCTGAAATAACGCCGACAAGTGAAAAAGATCTTGAGAAAATAATCACCAAAGTTCTAAAAAATAATTCACAAGCAGTTGCAGATTATCAAAAAGGAAAAGAGCAGGCTGCTATGTTTTTGCTGGGCCAAGTCATGCGGGAAATTAAGGGTAAAGGAGATCCAACCACTATTAGTAAAATCCTTCAAAGTCAGTTAAAATAATCTAGATTTAAATTATTTATAAATTAGTTTCCTGATTAATGTCAGATTTTGTACACCTTCATTGTCACAGTGAATATTCTCTTCTGGATGGGCTGGCTAAATTGCCTGATCTGGTCAATAGAACCAAAGAACTGGGCATGGATGCTTTGGCTTTGACGGATCACGGCTCTATGTACGGAGCAATTAAATTTTATCTGGCAGCCAAAGATGCTGGAATAAAATCAATTATCGGAGTTGAATGTTATCAAGCAGCCCGCAGCCGTTATGATAAACAGGTTGGTTTGGATAATGATCAGTTTCATTTGGTA
Organism: Candidatus Gottesmanbacteria bacterium RBG_16_37_8; assembly: GCA_001779055.1. Taxonomy (GTDB): domain Bacteria; phylum Patescibacteriota; class Microgenomatia; order 2-02-FULL-39-11; family 2-02-FULL-39-11; genus 2-02-FULL-39-14. Next base: position 6,509 of record MFJA01000003.1, on the reverse strand, counting down.
TTACTTGCTAAAAATAATAGCGGTTATCAAAACCTGATGAAACTGACAACCCACGCTCATTTGGAAGGATATTACTATAAACCCAGGATTGATATGGAGGTCTTAAGAGATCACAGTGAAGGATTAATTTGTTTATCAGGCTGTCTTAACGGCGAAATCCCCAGACTTCTTCGAAATAATCAGGATGAGTCAGCTGAAAAAAAAGCCAAGCAGTTTCTGGAAATATTTCCTAAAGATCACTATTATTTTGAACTTCAAAAACATCCCAATATTCCGGAACAGGATAAAACCAATGAGAAAGTGGTTAAACTTTCAAGGAAGTTAGGTATACCGCTGGTGGCAACTAACGATATTCATTATCTTTTAGCAGATGATGCTTATGCCCAGGAAATACTTCTCTGCATTCAAACCCAACATACAATTCTGGAAAATAAAAGGCCTCTTTCCATGATTTCCTCTCCTGATTTTTATATGAAATCCAGAGAAGAAATGAAGGGATTATTCATACAGTATCCTGAAGCGATAGATAATACAGTTAAAATTGCCCAAATGTGCAATACCGAAATAGAACTTGGGAAATGGATTCTGCCTGAATTCGAAGTTCCGGAAGGTGAAACCGCGGATAGCTTTTTAAAGAAAATGGCCGGTCAGAGATTAACTTCCAGATTTACCAAGTCAACACCTGATTTAGAAAAAAGATTAAATTATGAACTGGAAATTATTACTAAAAAAGGTTATTCAACCTACTTTCTAATCGTTGCCGATTTTGTCAATTGGGCTAAGGAAAAAAATATTGCAGTCGGTCCGGGCCGCGGTTCAGCAGCCGGAAGTTTAGTAGCTTATATCTTAGCTATAACCGATCTTGATCCTATTTTTCATAATTTACCCTTTGAGAGATTTCTAAATCCTGATCGGCCTTCACCGCCGGATATCGATTTGGATTTTGCTGATGACAGACGCGATGAGGTGATTGCCTATGTGACGGAAAAATACGGTAATGACCGGGTGGCTCAAATTATCACCTTCGGTACAATGGAGGCCAGACAGGCAATAAGAGATGTCGGTAGGGCGTTAGGCATGCCCTATGCTCAACCGGACAGGATTGCCAAATTGATCCCTCCGGGAGCTCAGGGATTTCCCATGAGTATAGACAAGGCAATTCAGATGACTCCGGAATTATCACAGGCTTATCAAAATGAAACGGATACCAAAAATCTGTTGGATCTGGCCAGAAAACTGGAAGGTGTAGCCAGACATGCGTCAGTTCACGCGGCCGGGATAGTTATTTCCGATAAACCCCTGACTAATTACACACCGCTTCAGAGAGAAACCAAAGGACAAAAAATTATTACCCAATATGACATGTATTGTCTTGACTTAAATGCTGCCGAGGGAAAAGCAGTAG
>MFJA01000003.1:2832-5017 GCA_001779055.1 Candidatus Gottesmanbacteria bacterium RBG_16_37_8 | reverse complement strand
ATATTGAACTTAAAAATATTCTTATAGAAGATCCCGATGTTTACAAATTAATTTCATCAGGTGAAACCACCGGTATATTCCAGCTGGAATCGGCCGGTATGAGAAGGCTCGCCCGCGATTTAAAACCGACAAAATTTTCCGATATAGCTGCCATGGTTGCCCTTTTCCGGCCGGGACCAATGGATTGGATACCCACATTTATAGAAGCCAAAGAAAATCCCAAACTAATTAAATACCTCCATCCGGATCTCAAACCCATTTTAGCTGAAACCTATGGCATCGCTGTTTATCAGGAACAGTGCATGCAGATAGCCAATAAAATGGCCGGATATTCCATGGTTGAAGCTGACAAATTAAGAATGGCTATCGGTAAGAAAAAAAGAGAAATTATGAAAAAGGAAAAAGAAAAATTTATTAAAGGTTGCGCCAATAACGGTCTTTCTCAATCTATGGCGGAAAAAATCTTTTCCTTAATCGAAAAATTTGTCGGTTATGGTTTTAATAAAGCTCATTCTGCTTCATATGGATTAATTGCTTATCAAACAGCTTACATGAAAGTTAAGTATCCTGTTGAATTTATGACAGCTGTTTTAGCCGCAGAAAGTCGGGGAGCAACAGGCCCGTCCCATGATGAAAAAATTGCCCAGGCTATATTGGAATGCCGGCGAATGGAGATTGGTCTTCTCGGGCCGGATATCAATAAGTCGGATATCGAATTTAAAATAGAAAGGGATAAGGTTAAAAAAGGAAATATCCGTTTTGGTTTATCAGCTATAAAAAATGTCGGTACCGCTGCCATTGATTCCATTTTATTAACCAGAGATAAAGAGGGTTCCTTTAAATCCTTAACCGATTTTCTGAAAAGAGTAGATTTATCCAAAGTTAACAGAAAAACTATTGAGAGTCTCATCAAAGCAGGAGCTTTGGACATTTTCGGAAAAAGGGCTTCGCTGCTGGCGGCTTTTTCGGAAATTGTCGATCGGATTCATAAAGGCAAATTGAAAAAAGATGCCGGACAGGCCAGTCTTTTTGAAATGGGAGAAGGAGAGGAATTAAATGATCAGCTTCCTGAAATAGAAGAATTATCCCGGGAAGAACTCCTCATGTTTGAAAAACAATATTTAGGTTTTTATATTACTGAACACCCTTTAAGTTCTCATATTAAAGACCTGGAGAAACGCGTTACTCACCGCTTAAATATGCTGACAAGTGACAAATCAACAGTCATAATAGGCGGAATAATAACCCAGATTAAAAAAATTACCACTCGAAATGGCGGTCAGGAAATGGCTTTCGTTAAAATTGATGATTTTACCGGCAGTTGTGAATTGGTTGTATTTCCGTCCGTCTATGAAAGAACTAAATTTACCTGGGTAACTGATAAAGTAGTTTTAATTAAAGGTAAAGTCAATGAGAAGGACGACCGTCTCTCCGTTCTCGTTGATGATGTGAAACTACTTACATCTTGACTAGATAATATGCCTAAATTAAAATCAAGAAAATAAAAATATAATTCGTGAAAAAAAAACATAAAGGCAAACAAACTATCAATGGTGTCCTTTGGAGTTTTAAAATAGTTTCTGAATTGGGATTATCTGTTACCGTTCCTCTGGTCGGTGGAGCATTTTTAGGTTCATATCTCGATCGGAACTTAAACACAAGTCCTAAATTGACTCTCTCCTTTATTCTCATTGGACTTTTTTTGGGATTATACAGTATGTATAAAATAGTCAAAGACAGTATTTAATCATTAAGTATTATGCCGCCAATCCATATTTCATTAAAAGCTGAAACACTTATTAACTTATTCGGCATACCTGTATCCAATTCTCTTTTGACAACCTGGCTGGTTATGATTTTTTTAATTGCTTTATCGCTTATTACCTATTCCAAATTATCACTTATTCCCGGCAATCTTCAGCTTCTTATGGAAATGCTCATTGGCGGTTTACACGGACTGTTTAAAGAAATTCTTGAAGAGAAAGTTGATAAATTTTTTCCTTATCTTATTACCCTTTTTATCTTGATTATCTTTGTTAACTGGTCGGGAATTCTTCCCGGTGTGGGAACGATAGGTCTTTATCATGAGGAATTTGTTCCGCTATTCAGGGCTGGAACAGCTGATCTGAATATGACATTTGCTTTGGCTGTAATGACAATGGTTTATGTGCAATATGCCGGACTC
>MFJA01000003.1:0-2751 GCA_001779055.1 Candidatus Gottesmanbacteria bacterium RBG_16_37_8 | reverse complement strand
ATTTCAGAATTATACAGAATAATATCTTTTGCATTCAGGCTTTTTGGCAATATTTTTGCCGGAGAGGTTCTTTTAACAGTTATCAGTTTCCTGGTTCCTCTGCTTGCTCCCATACCTTTTTTAGGTTTAGAGCTTTTTGTCGGTTTTATACAGGCTCTTGTTTTTGCCATGTTGACGGCTGTTTTTTTTGCTTTAGCAACATCTCATGCAGAACATTAACAGCAACAAATAATTATAGATTATTAATTAATAATTAAATTTATTTATAAGGAGGTGAATTTATGCCGGTAGAAGGTTTAAAAGCTCTCGCAACCGCATTAGCTATAGGTCTGGGAGTTATCGGACCGGGGATTGGTATCGGAATTTTAGCTGCTAAAGGTCTTGAGGCTATAGGACGCAATCCTGAAGCTGAAGGAAAAATAAGAACTAATATGATTTTAGCTATTGCCTTTACTGAAGCCCTGGCAATTTACGCTTTAGTTATTGCCTTAATATTAAAGTTTACTTAAAAATATTTTATGGAAAAATTAGGAATTCAACCCATCCCATTATTATTGCAGGTAATAAATTTTTTATTGCTTTTACTATTATTAAAAAAATTTCTTTATGCGCCTATTCTGCAAATGCTTAAAGACAGAAGAAAAAAAATTGAAGAGGGTTTGGAATTTGGCGAAAAGATGAAAGTAGAATTTGATAAAAGTGAGAAAAAAAGATCTGAAATAGTAAACAAGGGAAAAATAGAAGCTCAAAAAATCGTTGAAGAGGCAAGGAAGACTGCTAAAAAGAAAGAAGAGGAACTGATTGATAAGGCTGAAAAAGAAGCGGCTGAAATTATTGAACGTGCAGAAAAAGAACTCGCTGTCATGAAGGAAAAACTGGAAAAAGACATTCATGGGAAAGCAATTGAGGTAGCCCAAAGACTAGTTGAAAAATTAATTAAAGATGCTTTATCTGAAACTGCTCAGAAAGCTATTATTGATAAAAAAATAAAAGAGGTGACTAATCAGCTTAAATGAAGGATATTAAGAAATCATTTGAAGGAGAGGACAAGGCGGTAATTACATCAGTTGTGCCTTTGACAGATGCACAATTAGAACAAATTAAAAATTTTCTGATTAAAAAATTCGGCCATGGAATAATTATTGAAAAAATTGTTGATAAAAAAGTGTTGGGCGGCTTTTCCGTAGCTTTTGGAGATTGGTATCTGGATGCGACTCTTAAAACTGACCTTTATAATCTCAAAAAGAATATTCTATGAAATCGAAAAATACTAACAATAGCGATCCGCAAATTTCAATAAGCAAAATAATCGATAAAATTGATCAGACTAAATTAGCTATCGAAGTCGGGTTTAGGGGATACGTTACAGAAATTGCTGACGGTGTTGCTAAAATATCCGGACTTAAGGATGTATCCTACTCTGAAATGGTTGAATTTGCTAACGGCACCAAAGGAGTAGTTATTAATCTGGAGGAGGACGAGGTTGGAGTAATTATATTGGGAGATTACCTTGATATCAGGCAAGGTGATTCCGTTAAGGGAATAAAAAGGCTTCTTTCCATCGGTGTCAGTGATGAATTAATCGGCCGCACTATAGATCCTTTAGGTAATGCTATTGACGGACAGGGAGAACTGTCTTTCCAAAAGTTTTACGCAATTGAAAAAATTGCTCCGGGTGTAGTCAAACGGCGTCCGGTTGATACTCCTGTGCAAACAGGTATCAAAGCAATTGATGCCATGATTCCCATTGGTCGCGGACAAAGAGAATTAATCATTGGGGATCGCGCCACAGGAAAAACCACTGTTACTTTAGATACAATCATCAACCAAAAAGGTCAAAATATGATTTGCATTTATGTGGCTATAGGTCAAAAAGCCTCCCGAGTTGCCCAGGTCATTGATATTTTCCGTAAATATGGAGCACTGGAACATACAATAATTGTAGCTGCCAATGCCTCTGATCCGGTTTCACTTCAGTATCTGGCTCCATATGCCGGCTGTGCAATCGGTGAATATTTTATGGATAAAGGTAAAGATGCTTTGGTTGTTTATGACGATTTAACAAAACATGCCTGGGCTTACCGTCAGATTTCCTTAATCTTAAGACGTCCCTCCGGACGTGAAGCATATCCCGGCGATATCTTTTATCTTCACAGCCGTCTTTTGGAAAGAGCCTGTAAAATGGCGCCTAAATACGGAGGAGGTTCTTTGACCGCCTTGCCGATTATTGAAACCCAAGCCGGAGATATGTCAGCTTATATTCCGACAAATGTCATTTCCATTACTGACGGACAGATTTATTTTGAACCTGATCTTTTTTATGCCGGCATCAGACCGGCAATCAATGTAGGTTTATCTGTTTCCAGAGTTGGCGGAGCCGCTCAAATTAAAGCTATGAAACAGGTTGCCGGTAAATTAAAGCTGGATCTGGCTCAGTATCGGGATTTGGCTGCTTTTGCCCAGTTCGCCGCTGAACTTGATGAAAAAACTAAAAATACAATAGAAAGAGGTGCGCGCATGGTTGAGCTTCTTAAGCAGGGTCAATTTTTATCCTTACCTGTTGAAGAACAGGTTGTCCTTTTATTTGCCGGAACATTCGGATTTTTGGATGATTTAGAAGTGTCAAGAATTACGAAGTTCGAGAATAAATTTCTGGATTTTATGAGATTCCATCAAAAAAATTTACTAACAGGTATAAAAAAAGAAACAAAATTATCCGATGAAAATATTGAAAAGTTAAAAAAAATTATT
>MFJA01000002.1 GCA_001779055.1 Candidatus Gottesmanbacteria bacterium RBG_16_37_8 | reverse complement strand
AAGAATTATCCTAATAAAACACCTATCCTCAGTACTTTCTATACCGGCAATTATTTGCCTGTCTATGCTCATACCATAAGCTTCATCGGTCATTCCGGCTACACAAATAGCTTATCGCAAAAAGAACCTCTGGTTTTAAAATTTTATGAAAATAAAATGACGGACAATGAAGCCAAATCATTCCTTATGGATAATAAAATTACTCTGGTCTTCCAAGGTCCCGAGGAAAAACCGATCTACCCCCAATACCTCTATCCCAACATTTTAAAACCTGTTTACGACAAAGAAGAAGCTACAATTTATGTTCTTAAATAAGTTATAATTTCAGTCCTTTTACTAACTGACTTGTAGTAACTATTTTAATACCCGTTAATACTTCAAGTTTGTTAACAGAAAAATCCTTAATATTCCCAGTTACGAAATATTTTACTTTTGCCATCATGGCTGAACAGAATATTGGCTGATCCTTTTTTTGTATTAAATTTATAACTTTTTCCTCAATTAGTTCAGGATCTTTAACCATTAATGGTGGACTACTTTTAAGCATATTCGTAAAATTTGATAATTCTTGTGGAAGTTTGGATCTGAAATTTCTTGCGCACTCTTCGATTACCTGGTGTGAAATGATTGTCTTAATTTTATCATCCCGGTGTGCCAGAAGAATTTTTCGGCAATTTTCAGATCCCCAAAAAGCTGAAAACCAAATATTAGTATCAAGAAATACCCTTGGAGCGGTAACGCTTGTCATAAATCTCTTGTCTCGTTTCTCTTAAACTTTTCTGTATCTCTTCCTCTGTAATCCCGCTCTCCTTCACAATCCTCTGGATTTCATCAAATGCGTCCGTAAAAACCTGTTTATTTGATTTTAAAATGATAGTTTTATTTTTAACTGATGCAACAAGCTTGTCACCAACTTCAAGCCCTAATTCTTCTAAGAGTTTTTTAGGCAGGGTTGTCTGTCTTCTTGGTCTGATATCAATTGTATAGGTATCCATAATTTTCTGATGTCAGACGTATGATATCAGATATCTGATATATCGTCAATATATCGTCAATATTTATAAACCGCCACCTGTTTATTAGAATAAACAGAACTAAGGAAGTTGTATTTCTCCCTCAAATCAACCGGTCCCCCCAACGCTCTCTCCTGCGGACCGTAGTAAATGTAGGAAATTCTCTCCTTTTTAAGAAACTTCAGCACATATTCCTCACTCATTTCTCCTTTGAAAAACGAGGCTGCTATTTCCTCTTTCTCACTCTCCGCAGGGGTATTGGCATGTCCTATATAGACGTAATTATCCGCAAATGCCGGTATGAAATTCCCGGAGGTAATATAAGTTAAAACAACACTCTCTTGTGGTGTCTTATCCCGCAGGTAAAAAATACCATCCATAAAATCATCAAGAGGATATGCCAGTTGTGCTCCTAAGGGAACCGGCCAGGTAGCCAGTCTTTTAGCATAGGCTTGATCAGTCAACCATAATATCATCGACAGCATGACCAATGCTCCCAAGATAATTGTTCCTCCGGTTGTTACAGCCAATCCAATCCTTACCCATCTGCCCAAACCCTTCTTTAGTTTTTCTGCTGATTTCCATAAGGCTGCTATTAAATAGGTTGCCACAATTCCTAATGGAATATGAATTGCTCCTTCGGTAAATCTTGAAGGAGACTGTTGCGGTATATTTTCAAAAATAAGAAATAACAGGAATATCGAGGCAATCCAGGCAATTGGTCCATAGTATTGTTTATTATTTTTTATAAAAGCCCAAACTACTCCCAATAATCCCAAAATCAAAATTGGACCTAAAGCCAGAAAATACTCAATATAAGGAATGGGTATCCTGTGTTCAATATCAAATAATGCCAATGCTTTCCAGGGTTGAACCTTAAGCATAGCCGACAGATATAGAAATGAAGGCAAAGATAATACAACATAAATAAAAAGGGGTAAAAACCTCTCTTTAACAAAATTCAAGAATAACTTTCGTTTCCCGCTAAAACTATTTCCGGAAGATAAAATATCCAGAACCACAAAAAGTCCGTATACGCCTATAAATACATAGCTGATAATTACTGTCGGCGGGAATATTATCCCTGCAGCTAAACCCAAAATACCTAATAAGAACGATTCTGATAAAGACAGTTTCAAACTCACACCTAGCCTTTCTAAAATTACCACCAGAAGAATTTGACCAATCAGGATATGCGGCATAATAGTTATCCTTTGCAGGGAATCAATTACCGACCAATAACCCATATAGGTTGCAAATCGGTAGAATCCACCTAACCTTTGTAAAATCGGCCAGCTTGAGGAGGTAACTGTCAGTAAAAAAAACAGAATTATAATTTTATTACCGAAAAATCTTCTTCCGTAAAAAGCCGTTGCCAGAAGCAGAATAAATCCTGAAATAAACCTGGCCGCATGATATATTCCTTCAACAGAAAGTCCGAAAATTTTTCCTATCTTGCCAAAGTAAAGATAAATTGCCTGAAAAAGTGAACTTTTATGGGGTTGGTTATAATATTTTTCAGTAACCAGCCACCTTCCGGAAGTCCCCTCTCTTATTCTGGAAAGATAAAAGTTGTAATCGAAATTATAATTATGTTCTAAAACAAAATATCTGTCAGGAGCAATCTTATCCCTGTTTATTAGCTCGTAAATTGAAGGAATAAAAGAAATAAGCGTAAAAAAAAGACAAAGGGAAAAAATAGTCAGTTTCATTTTCATGATAAAATAGATATGCTCTTGACAACTTCGACAACGATAATGTTAAAATTTTAGCATAAAAAAATGGCAGACCAACCCCAGAAATATAAACAAAAAGAGGTTCCTTCAGATGATCAGCCAACCAATATAGCCAAACTGGCAGCAATTACTGTTGGAGCTATTCTTCTCTTAGGAGTAGCTGTCTATGCCGCTTACAGCTACTCGCGGACCAAGCCGGGCGGTATTGTTCTTCCCGGAGGTGTCACCTATCTTGGAGCAACCCCAACTCCGCCTGTTCAACCAACCCAGGCGATTTTGCGTTTCACCGCAGATGCCACAGTCCCCTATAAAGAACAATGGGGAGTCAATAATCCGTTTGTTTTTTCCTACCCTGAAACACTACCCCTGGTAGTCTTTATTAATGATCCGACCGACAGTGTCGGAATTGCTTGGGGCAATACACCGCCTCAAACCAATATTCTTCTCAATATTGAACTGATTAAAGATCGGGATGAAAAAATGCTTAATCGTCCAAAAAAGGAATTTGTCGAAAACTGGTGGGAATATTTCACCGGACTTAAAGGCGTTGCCTCCATACAACCCTTTACCAATATCAGCGGTCTGAAAGGTTACAAAGCTCAGTATATTAACCAGATCAATGCTACTCCTAATATGGATGTCTTTTTTGAAGTTCCCGACCGTCAGGATATCATGATTCACCTGGCTAACGGCATATTAGATCAAACTATTTTTGACCGTATCGTTGATTCTGTCAAATGGAATCCTCCCCCCACCCCCACTCCTTAATCAGCTTATTCCTGATAAATTTTCTCATCCTCTTTATTTGCTAAAATAAGATGAAAGCCAAAAATGTATGAAGACAACCCGGATAATTATCATCACTTTATTTTTATCATTTTTATATTTCTTAGTCTTCTCATTCATTACCTTTCCGGCCATAAAATTTTTTTCCACTCATTTCTTCACGGGCTACACTGATGGATTTGCCCATATTTGGAATCTTTGGTGGATTAAAAAAGCTGTGACAGAACTCCATACCTCAATCTGGTTTACCGATTATTTACATTATCCTCATGGTATTTCTCTTTATGGTCACGCCTTAAATCCGTTCAATGGCTACCTGTTTTTATTTTTATCTGAGTTTTTAACTTTTATTCAGGCTCATAATGTTATTATCATCTTCACTTTTGTCTCCGCAGGTGTAACTGCTTATTGGTTAAGCTATTATTTCACCAAATCCTATTGGGCATCTTTCTTTGGAGGATTTATCTTTTCCTTTTCCAGTTATCATTTCGCCCACACCTTGGGTCACATGGAGTTAATCTCTATCGAATGGATACCTCTCTTCACGCTTTGCTGGTATAAATTTATGACTAAACCGAATATTTTAAATGCCATATTTGCCTCAATTTCTCTATATCTGGTACTCCTCTGTTCCGATTATTATTTTATATATTGCCTCCTTATTGCGGCAATTATAATCGTCTGGTTTGCAGTTAAAAACCGTTCTCTGTTCCTGATAAATAAAAAATATTATCTGCCCTTATTCATTTTTATAGTCTCTACACTTTTGACATCCGGACCAATAGTTCTTGCTTATTATCAGTTAATCGCCAAAGATTTTATTTTTGGTATGCATACTGCTCAATACAATTCTCTGGATCTTTTTGGTTTATTTATTCCGGGAGGTCTGTGGAGATTTGCCGATTTAACTAAATCATACTGGTCACAACTTGCTTCAAATAATATCGCTGAAGACAGTGTCCATATCGGATTCTCCACCATTATTGTCTTAATTTATTTACTTATAAATAGAAAAAAAATAAACATGCCGTCATTTTCTCTTTGGCTTGTCCTACTGATTTTTTTTGCTCTCATGAGTTTTGGTCCTATCTTGCATTTAAAGCATCTGGAAATTCCCTATCTTTTGCTTCCCTATGCTCTATTGGAAAAAATACTACCTTTTCTGGGTACAACTGGAATGCCGATAAGAATGGTTTTAATCGTTTATTTAGCCGTATCCGTCTTATTTGCAAAAGGCATTTGGATGCTTTCAAAAGGTCCTTTAAAAAATAAAATCATAACTCTATTCATATTAATCCTTCTTTTTTTTGAGTATCTGCCAAAACCGTTATCGCTGGCTTTTATCCAAATCCCTCCTTATATTAATGCCTTGGAAAAATTGCCGGCTGGGGCACTTATCGATCAAGTCTCGGATCGCTATATCAATCTTTACTATCAAACAATTCATAATAAACCTATGGCCTTCGGCTATACTTCCAGAACTCCGGCCAGCGTCTACGATAAAAGCAATATTATTGATAAGTTTTTGACAAATCATGATTATAAAACACTCTGCAATCAATATAATTTCCGCTATGTTCTTACATCAAGCGATACTGGAGATTACCCTGCTTTGGAAAAATATAATGACGGATCCGTAAAGATCTATGATCTTATGAACCAAAACCAAACCTGTCTTGTTAAATAGACTTTCTTCTCCCTCTCAAATCCTGATTTTTTCTGTTAAAATGTTTCTATATTACGCTCTATGAAAACTGCCTTTTTATTTGTTCTTTTCGTTGGATTGATAATTCGGCTTATTCTAGTTGGCAATTCCGGTTTTGAAGCAGATATCTCCTTCTGGAAATCCTGGGGATTGGCCGCCATAGATCATGGAATTGTATGGACCTCTCTAAATACCAACATTAATTATCCGCCTGGCTTTATTTACGTCTTATGGTTGATGGCCAAGATTTATTCAATATTTGCCGACCCTCATGATTATTATAATTTTTGGCAGTTGAATAACTTCTGGTTTCTGCTTGCCTCAAAATCAATTGCCATTGTCTTTGATACCGTCATAGCAATCTTAATCTACTGGTTTTTTTCCCAGAAAAAGAAATTGGAAAGCTTAGGTGTCTTTGTAGCAAAACTGCCTCCTTCCCTGCCTCTTATTTTAGCTTCAATTTTTTACCTTAATCCGGTGGTTATTATTGATTCCGCCCTTTGGGGCCAGGTGGAATCGTTAGGAATCTTCTTTACCTTAGCTGCCGTCATACTTCTTTTCTATCGTAGGCCTCTTTTGGCAACTTTTATTTTTGCTGTCGGCCCCATGCTCAAACTTCAAAATATTATATTTATCCCGATTTATTTTATCTTCCTCTGGCGCTATTTCGGTTATAAAACCGTCGTCAAAGGCATCGCCATCTTTGTTCTTGTTTTCTTTATAACAGTTCTGCCCTTTATTTTTGCCAATCAGATGAATCAGGTATTATTTCTCCTGACAGTCAACAGCGATTACTTTCCCTGGCTCTCTCTAAATGCCCACAATCTCTGGTGGATTGTCGCTAATGCCAAAGGTATGACCACTACCGACAAAGTAACAGTTTTAGGCATCTTAAATGCCAAAAGGGTTGGTTTATTCCTTTTCTCAAGTAGCTACTTTCTGGCTTGTTTATTAGCATACCTCAAGCCAACAGCCAGAAACTTTCTTCTCGCCCTTACCTTTGCCATTTTTTCCTTCTTCTTGTTTACCACTCAAAGCCATGAAAGATATTCCTATCCAATTGTTGTACTTCTCCTCTTTTTATATCCCTTTCTCGTAAATCATCGATCAACTACCAAAGACAAACGACCAATAGCTGTTATCTACTTCTGGCTTCTCTATTTCTTCTTTACCGTTAATATCTTTTTTAATATTCATACCGGTCTTATTCTCAATTATCCAAATAACGGTATCGGCGTACTTTCTGCCATAACTTCACCGACTTTAACTATTGCTAACTCCTACTTCTCTATTCTTCTTTATTTTCTTCTTTATCCTTATATTTTCTCTCAAATAAGCATTCTCATTTTGCCTGTCATCATCATTATTATTCTCTCCTTTCTTGCTCTTTCCCACGCTTCATATTTTATTTATGGCAAAGTATCTCTTACTTCATTTAGACCGATAATAATAAGACAGGACTATGCCAGTCTTCAGGTTAATAAAGCAGTCGAATCTTGGGCTGGTTGGAAGAAATGGAGTAGGTTGTCAAATAATTACTATTACTACCGTAAGGGTTTCGGCACTCATGCCAATTCAAATTTAACCTTTGATATCAACCGCAAATTCTCCTACCTTTCAACCGATTTTGGAGTTGATACCGAAGCTCCAACAGAGGCATCTGTCGTCTTTCAAATTTGGGGTGACGGCAAACTTCTCTTTGAGAGTAAGAAAATGGGCCGTTTCGATTTTCCTGGATCAGTTAAAGTCAAAGTGTCCGGAGTTAAATATTTAGGCTTAACCGTTACAGATGCCGGTGACGGTATAAACAGCGATCATGCGGACTGGTTTAATCCGGTTTTATATAAATGAATACTCTTAAAAAATATCTTGCTTTAATAATCTTAGCTTTTGCCATAATTTTTAATCTCATCCTTTATCGTGCAGAAGTTACCATTAAAGGTGATCCCAATGATAATATTTTCCAATATTCCCTTGTCCATCGTACCAACTGGGTTTGGGAAAATTACGGCTGCCCCTTAAGCCTTCAATGTCTGCCCAATCTCGTTGATCATAATGTTACCTATTGGGCTGAAGGTTATGCTTTACCCTTCTATTATTCCCATTTGCCCCAAATCACCATAGTTGCCTCATATAAACTGCTTGTCTCGCCTGTTGCTTCCTTTGCCCGCCATAGCCTTGGCGACGGCGGGTCTTTCACACTCTACCAGTATTACAACTGGACAAAATATTTGCTCTTATCACTTATTCCCTTGCCTTTTTTCCTGGCTTTTATAATAGTCGGATTTCCAATTATTCCCTCGGCTATTGCCGCCTTTTTTGCTTCTCACTTATCAACTGATGGCCTCTATGGTATCGATCCTCCCAGTTCTCTCTGGCGCGGTTGGGGTTTAACCTCCCAACTTTACGCTGTCATTTTCATGCCGCTTGCCCTGGCCTTTACTTTTAAGGCAGCTAAAAAAATCACTGCAACTGCCAATTCTAAAATCACTAATCTTTTTCACCTTCACCCTGCCTTTTGGGCAGTTGTTTTTCTTACTCTAACAACAGCCGGCCATCTTGGTATTGGTATTATTACTCTTCTCTCAACAACCCCCCTTATCTTTTTAGATCTTAATAAAACAAACATCATTAGTAGGATTAAACAACTATTTCTTATCTATATTTCTCTGATACTTGTCCTTTCATATTGGATCATTCCAATTCTTTTATATAACAACTATCACATCGTTTCCTTCTGGGATCCGATCTGGAAATTCAATTCCTACGGTTGGTTTGAAGTAATCAGACAATACTTAAATGGAGAAATTTTTGATTGGCAAAGATTGCCTCTTGTAACCTCTCTGGTCACTCTTGGCTTTTTCGTTCTTCTTCTCCATAAAGAGTATTTAATATTTGCCTATATCTTTGCCCTGATGATGTTATTTTATTTTGGCCGGACTACCTGGGGCGGGCTTATAGATCTTATTCCCGGTATGAAGGATTTCCATCTCCATCGTTTTATAGTCGGAGTTCATGCTACTTCCCTTTTTCTCCTGCCGCTCTCAATTGAATTTCTTTTTTCCCTGACATCAAAAATTACCTCTTTCTTTCAGGAAAAAATAAAAAAAACCAAAGAAATTCAAGCTGTCTTTCCTTGGATCTCTCCTATTTTCAATCTGATATTAATCTCCGTCATTGCCTATTTGACAGTCAATCAAACCGTTAAATATAATGCCCTTAATCACCGCTGGATCTCTGAAGCCAACAGTGCTTACAGTTATGATGAAAAGAATTTCCTTGATCTCCTGGATTTCCTAAAAGAAAAGCCTCAAGCCCGAATCTATGCCGGCCGGCCCGGCAATTGGGGACATGATTTCCGCTTGGGATCATCCCAAATTTACATGCTTTTAAGCGTCTATGGCTTTGATATGAGCCAGTTTCTTCCGGAAACCTGGTCTATGATGTCCGAAAACGACCAGAATTTTGATGAGCGCTATGCCATGGACTATAACCTGCTTAACCTGCGTTATATAATTGCCCCCAAAAATCAGGACTTTCCCCAAACTGCTCAAATGGTCAAAAAATTCGGTCCTTACCAAGTCTATGAAATCCCGACAAGCGGCTGGTTTGATGTTGTCGAAAGTCCCATGTTTGTTGAAAGTGATAAAACTAACTTTTTAAATCTTGTCTATCTCTGGCATAGAAGCTATCCTAGAACCTGGAAAATGCATCCTCTTATTAGTGTTGAGAAAAATCCGTCGGTTCCGCCGGGCATGAAAAAACAAATAAAAATGATCGATGAAGTAACTTACCGGGAAAACAACCGGACAAAAAATATCTTTGCCGATTTCCCCTTTGTTTTTCCGGAGGCTACCGTCTCAGCCAAAATAAGTCAGGAAAAGGTTAATAAACAAACCTATTCAGCCAAAATTGATGTTCCTAAAAATTGCCGCAATTGCGTATTTATGTTCAAGATGAGTTATCACCCCAATTGGAATGTGGTCGTCGACGGAAAACAGGTTGAGAAATATGCCGTCTTTCCTATGTATGTGGCAGCAAAAGCCAAACCCGGCTCTCACACTATCGAAGTTACCCACCAACCCCACCCTTTAAAAACATTTCTCCTCTATAGCGAAATACTGGCTATTCCCCTCTTATTCATTTTCAGAAAGAAATTAACAAAAAGCCCCCCGATATAATCGGGGGGCTTTCTTTTTTAATAATATTAATTCCTAAATCTTTCTTACGCAGCTGGTCCTTGCCTTTTATTGGAAAAACACTCACGGCAAAGAACCGGTGTTCCTTTTCTGGGAACAAACGGTACTTCATCTTCTTTTCCGCAATTACTGCAGGTGATTTTAGTCATCTGCCTGTTTTGCATTCTTTCTTCCTTCTTTTTTGTCCTGCAGTCAGGGCATCTTGAAGGCGGATTATCAAATCCTTTTTGTTGATAAAACTCCTGCTCGCCGGCGGTCCAAACAAATTGTTTGCCGCAGTCACGACAAGTT
>MFJA01000001.1:16728-16976 GCA_001779055.1 Candidatus Gottesmanbacteria bacterium RBG_16_37_8 | reverse complement strand
AAATATCGGTAATTGCCTTCCGCAGGTCAATGCAGAAAAAAATTTAAGACTTTATCACTCCTATCATAAATGCCTTCAGAATAGTTTCATTGCCTCAGGTATCGCTGTAGATAAAGGCGGTCTGGCAGTTGCCCTGGCCAAAATTGCCATGGCCGGAATGCTCGGATTATCAGTAAATCTTAAAAACCTGCCCGGAGCTGTCAATAGATTTGATTATGCTCTCTTTTCCGAAAGCCAGGGAAGGATAG
>MFJA01000001.1:16388-16703 GCA_001779055.1 Candidatus Gottesmanbacteria bacterium RBG_16_37_8 | reverse complement strand
AACAAAAAACAATTTGAAAATTTAATGACTGGCAATTCTTATGCGTATTTAGGGCTGGTCAGACAGGATGATGAATTCAGTATCAAAGGATCAGACGATAAGGATATACTTAAAACCGATATCAGCTTGCTTTTAAAAAATTATCGCCGGACGTTTCTTGAGTATTAAAGATGATTAAACCGAAAGTCTTGGTTTTTGCCGGTTTTGGTTTGAATTGCGAAGAAGAAACCAAATTCGCTTTTGACCTGGCCGGCGGAAATGCGCAAATCAAAAACATCAATGATCTGATTGCCAGTCGGAAGATATTGTCTGATT
>MFJA01000001.1:14225-16236 GCA_001779055.1 Candidatus Gottesmanbacteria bacterium RBG_16_37_8 | reverse complement strand
CAAATATTGGTTAATTTGGGCCTTCTTCCGGCACTTAACGGGAAATACGGTAAGCGGGAGCTTGGTTTGATGTATAATGAAGCTCCCCGTTATACCGTCCGTTTTGTTGATCTTCGCTGCGAAAATCACCATTCTCCCTGGCTTAAAGATATAGAAAATCTCTCAATACCCGTTTCCAATGGAGAGGGAAAATTATACACAACGAAAAAAGTATTAAAAGTAATGCGACAAAAGAATTTAATTGCTTTTAGATATGTTAAGGGAGAAATGTGTCAATATCTTAATCTGCCGAAAAGCCCCAACGGATCCCTTGATGATATCGCCGGCGTAACTGATGAAAGTGGAAAAATATTAGGCCTCATGCCTCATCCAGAAAGAGCCATGTTTTTTGTCCAGCTGCCGAACTGGCCGAAACTTAAAGAGGTCTGTATTCGTCAGGGTGAGAAAATTCCCGAGAAAGGTCCCGGCTTAAAACTATTTGAAAACGGCATCAGCTATTTTACCTGTTAAGCATTGATTTTTATTTATAAATCTTGTAAACAATAATTGTAATGGTCTTCAAAACCGTCGATCTTGACATACCTGAGAAAAAACACCAGGGAAAAGTACGCGATTTTTATAATATTAACTCTCAGAGAATCCTCATAACTACCGACAGAATTTCCGCATTTGACCGAGTTTTGGGCTACATTCCCCATAAAGGACAGGTCTTAAACCAGCTTTCCCAATTTTGGTTTGAAAAAACAAAAGATATAGTCGAAAATCACCTGATTGAAGTAATCCACCCTAATGTCATGGTCGTGCATGAGGCTAACCCCTATGCGGTGGAAATGGTCGTCAGAGGTTATATTTCCGGTGTTACTTCAACATCCCTGTGGAAAAATTACGAAAAAGGCGAACGGATTATTTATGGCTTAAGATTTCCCGATGGTCTTAAAAAAAATCAAAAATTAGCTTCATCTGTAATTACACCGACGACTAAAGCCGAAAAAGGCAGGCATGATGCCCGACTGACGGAAACGGAAATTTTTAAAAAAAAGCTGATTTCTCCTCAAACCTGGAAAAAAATGGTAAAAACCTCTTTAGCTTTATTTGAAAGGGGAACAAAAATCTGCGCTAAAAACGGCATTATTCTGGTTGATACCAAATACGAGTTTGCCGATTATAAAGGTAGTCTCATGCTCATTGATGAGATCCATACACCTGATTCTTCAAGATTCTGGAAAAAGGACACTTACCGGCAAAGATTTGCCAAAGGACAGGAACCGGAAAATTTTGATAAGGAATTCTTCCGCATTTGGTATGCCAAAAAGGGGTATCTGGGGAACGGTCCGCCGCCCGAGATGAGCCGTGATTTGATGATTAAAACATCACTAAGGTATATCAGAATTTATGAGATGATCACCGAAAAAAAATTTATACCCGAAATTTATCCTCTTGAGCGCAAAATTATTCGAACTGTTAAAGATTATATAGGGAGGAAATCATGATGGTTGTCATAATTCAGGGATCAGTTAAAGACCGAGAATGGTCAGAAAAAATCGCCAAATATCTGGATAAATTATCCGTTTCCAATAAAATTTATACTGCTTCCGCCCATAAAACTCCGGAATATTTGCTCTCTTTGCTTAGTAAATATGAAAAAGAAAAAAGTCAAGTTGTTTATATCTGTGTTGCCGGAAGATCCAATGCCTTGGGCGGCTTTGTTGATGCCAATACTTCTTTTCCTGTTATTAATTGCCCTCCAAAAAGCGAAGATTTTGCCGGCTTCGATATTCTCTCCAGTTTAAGAATGCCATCCAATGTGGCAGCCTTAACTGTTCTTGAGCCGGATCAGGCTGCTTTAGCTGCCGCTAAAATTCTGTCATTTACTAATAAAAAAATAGGACAAAGTATAAAGAAACTAAAGTTAAACTTGAAAACAGAAATTATTAAGGCAAATCAGAACTGATGGCAGATTTAAAAGAATCAGACAAATTGCGGGATCACTGCGGAGTATTCGGTATTTACG
>MFJA01000001.1:7297-14218 GCA_001779055.1 Candidatus Gottesmanbacteria bacterium RBG_16_37_8 | reverse complement strand
TGAAAATGCCGCTAAAATCACCTATTTTGCCCTCCATTCATTGCAGCACCGCGGTCAGGAATCAGCCGGTATTACCGTTTCCGATGGCAGAAAAATGAGAAGTATCAGAAACTTAGGCTTGGTCACCTCAGTTTTCAATGAGGAAAATTTAAGTAAATTAAAAGGCTTTATCGCTATCGGGCATAACCGTTACTCGACAACCGGCGGCAATACTATGAATAATATCCAGCCGATAATTCTTTCCCAGGCAGGCCATGTTTTTGCCGTTGCCCACAATGGTAATCTGGTTAATGCCGGCTTGTTAGCGGAGAAACTGAAAAACATCAAAAGGATATCAACCAGCGATACTGAAGTGTTGGCTTATACTATATATAAGGCTAAAGGTTATAAATGGCGGGATAAAATTTTAAATGCCGCACCCTTATTTAAAGGTGCTTATTCCATTGTTGCCGCTTCCAAAAAAAGACTTTATGCCTTTCGTGATCCTTGGGGAATCAGACCTCTTGTCATAGGTAAGTTAAACGGTTACTATACAATTGCTTCCGAAACCTGCGCCTTGGATATAATCGGGGCTGATTTTGTCAGGGATGTTGAACCTGGTGAAGTAATTCAGGTTGATAAAAACGGTTTTCAATCTCTCGGACGGATTGGTGTTAGTAAAGCGAAATTCTGTCTTTTTGAATATGTTTATCTTGCCCGGCCGGATAGCATTTTTAACGGTCAGTTGGTCCAACAGGTGCGGGTGAGAAGCGGTGCCGAGTTAGCCCAAGAAGCTCCTGTTAAAGCTGATCTGGTAGCTGCCGTTCCTGATTCCGGAACTTCAGCTGCCATTGGCTTTGCCAAACAGATAAATCTGCCTTTTGCTGAAGTTCTGATCAAAAACAGATACATCGGCAGAACTTTTATCCAGCCGGAACAGCGGATCAGGGAACTGGGAGTAAAAATAAAATTCAATCCGATGAGAAAAATTATTGAGGGGAAAAGAGTGGTTATCGTCGATGATTCCATAGTCAGAGGAACTACCATGAAAAAAATCGTTGAAGTAATAAGAAAAAACGGCGCTAAGGAAATTCATATCCGTATTTGTTCACCGCCTGTCCGCTGGCCTTGTTTTTTTGGAGTTGATACACCCGAAAGAAAGCAATTAATCGGCGCCAAAAAAAAGGTAACCCAAATCAAAAAATTTATCGGAGCTGATTCCCTTAAATATTTAAGTTTGAAAGGCCTGATAAAATCAACACATCAGAAAGAAAATAAATTGTGCCATGCTTGTTTTACGGGTATTTATCCGATGAAAGTCAATTATAATTTTAATAAAAATATTTTTGAAAGCGTCTGCTAGTCTCGCCGAAGCATCAGCGAAGGTGGACTGAAAGGAGTTTATATGAATAATCTGAAATTTATTAAAAAAACTGATCCTCAAATTGCTGAATTGATAAATTTGGAAAACAAAAGACAGAAAGAAGTTTTGGAAATGATTCCTTCAGAGAATTATACCTCTGATGCTGTTCTTGGGGCACTTGGATCAACGCTTACTAACAAATATTCTGAAGGATATCCCGGTCACCGCTATTATCAAGGAAATAAATACATTGACGAGATTGAAACTCTGGCTATTGAGCGGTGCAAAAAATTATTTAATGTTCCGCATGCCAATGTTCAGCCTTATTCGGGATCTCCAGCAAACACCGCAGTCTATTTTGCACTTTTGAATCCTGGGGACAAAATTATGGGTCTCAAGCTTTCAGGAGGAGGACACTTAACGCATGGACATCCGAATGTTACTTTTTCTGGTAAATATTTTACCTCTGTCCAATTCAATGTGGAGCCGGATGGCTGGCTTGATATGGAAAAAGTAGCTCTGCTTGCTAAAAAAGAAAAACCAAAGATGCTTGTTGTAGGAACTACTGCTTATCCCCGGTTTTTTGATTGGAAAAAATGGCGTCAGATAGCAGACAGTGTAGGTGCTCTTTTACTGGCTGATATTGCTCATGTGGCCGGATTGGTAGTCGGTGGCGCATACCCTTCACCGGTGCCTTATGTTGATATTGTAATGTTCACAACCCATAAAACAATTCGAGGGCCAAGGGGAGCAGTCCTCATGGTTACTGACAGAGGGCTTAAAAGAGATCCGGACATGGGTAAAAAAATAGATAGAGCAGTTTTCCCGGGGCTTTCAGGCGGACCTCATGATAATGTAACTGCGGCCATGGCAGTTTGCTTTAAGGAAGCAGGTACGGCGGCATTCAAAAAATACGCTAAACAAATTGTAAAAAATGCGAAAACGCTTTCTGAAACTCTAATAAAAAATGGTTTGAAGCTGACAACGGACGGTACAGATAGTCATTTAATTGTTATAGATCTTCGGCCTCAGCAGGTTATCGGTAATATAGTGGCTGAAGCATTGGAAGCAGTCAATATAGTCGTTAATTATAATACTGTTCCGCATGACCAAAATCCGCCCATGTATCCGTCAGGAGTAAGGCTTGGTACGCCAATAGTCACAACTCGGGGAATGAAAGAAAAAGAAATGAAACAAATCGGAAAATGGATTGTCGATGTAATCAAAGAAGTAGCTCATTATCGCCTGCCGGCAGAAAAAGAAGAAAGAGCAAAATTTGTAAAAAAAGTTAAAGTTGAACTTTGGAAAAATAAAAAACTGGGCGAAATAAGGAAAGAAATCAAAAAGTTTGCCGTCAAGTTCCCCATCTTTGTAGGGTTCGAATAATTACATGATCCGCTTGGCGTTGTTTATATCAGGCGGAGCAACGACCGCCTGTGCTGTTATTAATGCCTGCCGGAAGAATCTTTTAAAGATTAATCCGGTCATGGTTGTTGCCAGCAAAAAAGGTATCTCCGGTATTGACAGAATTAACAAATTAGGTTTTCCTAAACAAAACATCATTATTGTCAATCCGCTAAGTTATAAAAATGCTGATTCCTTTGCCGATAAACTGTTAAGCGAGTGTTTCAAAAAAAAGGTTGAATTAATCGGACAATATGGCTGGTTGCCTCTGACTCCAAAAAAATTCATCAAAGAATTTGAAGGCAGAATTGTCAATCAGCATCCCGGACCCCTGGATCAAAACGGCCTAGATTTCGGCGGTAAGGGCATGTACGGCAGAAGGGTTCACGCTGCGGTAATATATTTCCGCCGAAAAACAGGGCATGATTATTGGACGGAGGCAACCAGCCATCTGGTTAATGAAGAATTTGACCGCGGGCAGGTTATTGGCAGAATTAAAATTAATATTGCCGCTGATGATACAGTCGAGACGCTGGCGCAAAAGGTATTGCCGGTTGAACATAATCTCCAAATAGAAGTTTTGCAAAAATTTGCTCAAAATAAAGTTAAAATTCTCAACCGTAAAAAATCTTTAATCCAAAAAAAAGAAAGAAGAGTATTAAACCAGTCCAAAAAAATTGCTGCCTATTTATACCCGCATGGATAAAAAACAGTTAATAATATTAGTTGTCGGTTCAGGCGGCCGGGAACATGCTTTAGTTTGGAAACTGGCGCAGTCTAAAAAAGTAAAAAAAATCTTCTGTGCTCCCGGTAACGCCGGAACTTCTCTTTTTGCCCAAAATATCCCCATTGATAGTACTGATATCAAAGGACTGGCTAATTTTGTTAGAAAAGAAAAAATTCATTTGACATTTGTCGGTCCGGAAGCGCCCTTGATTGATGGGATCGTTGATAAGTTCAGGAAAAATAAACTGGCAATTATCGGTCCGACCAGGAAAGCGGCCAGAATTGAAGGTTCTAAGGTTTTTGCCAAAAAGTTAATGGCCAAATACTCAATACCGACTGCCAAATTCCGGGTATTCACTGATTTTAAAAAAGCAGTTTCTTTTGTTAAATCTTCTAAATATCCGTTAGTTATTAAGGCTGACGGCCAGTGTCTGGGAAAAGGAGTCATGGTTGCCGAAAATTATAAGGTCGCAAATAAATTTCTTAAAAAACTCTTGATAGATAAAATTTTCGGTATGTCCGGGGAAAAAGTTGTTATTGAAGAATGTTTAACCGGTCAGGAAGTTTCTTTTATGGCGGTGACAGACGGAAAAAACTTTGTCAGTTTTCTGCCTTCCCAGGATCATAAAAGAGCCTTTGATTTTGATCTCGGTCCAAATACGGGCGGATTAGGGGCTTATTCTCCTGTCCCGTATTTAAATAAGAAATTACAGAAAAGAATTGAAGAAATAATTATCGCTCCAACTATTCAGGCTTTGAGGCAAGAAAAATGTCTTTTTCAGGGCATACTTTATCCCGGACTGATATTAACTACCGACGGGCCTAAAGTTTTGGAGTTTAATTGCCGCTTCGGCGATCCGGAAACTCAACCTGTTTTGTTTTTGTTAAAAACAGATTTGATTGATGTCTTTGAGGCAATTCTAAAAAAACAAATTTATAAACTGAAATTATCCTGGGCTAAGGGATTTGCTCTTTGTGTTGTTATTGCCTCAAAGGATTATCCGGGAAAATATGAAAAAGGTAAAATAATCCACTTTGCAAGGGCAACTCTTACAAAAGGTGTTGTGGTCTTCCATTCCGGGACCAAGAACATAGGAGACAAAATTGTTACTTCAGGAGGAAGAGTTTTAGGTATTACTGCCAGAGGTAAGACTTTAAAGATTGCCATAAAAAACGCCTATCAAGCAATCAGCAAAAAGGATGTTCATTTTCAAAATATGCATTACCGTCATGACATCGGCCAAAAAGGCCTGAACAAAAAACTATGGCAAACGGCATGACTTTCATTCAAAAAGCGGAAGCTGTAAAAACAGTCAGAAAAACTGCTGCTCAGACGTGTCTATTATCTTTTCAAAAAGTTTATTCAGACTATAAAAAAACATCAGAATTAAGATTTACCAATACATGGACCAAACTGATGGAAAAATCCAATAAAATACACGGATTTTGGTATCAGCCGCCTCCAACAGGCATAGCCGCTCTCTTTTTTGATAATATGTATACAGATAGAGCGAACTATTCATCTTTGAGGGAAAGAAACTTTTGGCCTAAATCAAATAATTTTCTCAACAATAGTGGAGGCGGGTATCTGTTTGCCTCGCCTTTTTATATGATAAATGATATTCCTTTAATAGGCGACTTCGGTTTTAGTTTTTATACCGGTAATGATCCGGAAATTAAAGAACATTATCACCAATGTTCAATTATTTTAAATTCATTATTGAAGAAGATCGAACCTGGTATGAAATTCAGCCGGTTATATACCGAGGCAGTCAGTTTGATGAAGAAAAAGGGATACGGAAATTATATTAAAAGCTCAACAGATAAGTTAGGAACCAATATCGGCCACACCATCCCCTTTCTTGAAAATGATCCGACAATAAGTGATTTGGGTGTAATAAACACGGGAAGCGAAGAAAAAATTAACAATTTAATCAGTATTGGAAGAATTTTTATTAATGAAAATTCGAATTTTGTCATCAGTAATAATTGTGGTTTTACTTTCGAACCAAGATTTATCAGTTTAAAAAATCAAAAGCTTCCTATGTTTTCCTTACACCAAATAATTTTATTTATCGACGGCCGGAAAGAAATTTTAAGTGATTTCGACGGTATTTTTAATTTTTTAAAATTAAATTACTAGAGTAATTATTTATGAAAAACTTCTTTACTTATAAAAAATCCGGTGTTGATTATGATTTAATCGACCCGTTGAAAAAACTGGCGCAAAAAGAAGGTTTGTCTACAAGATTTAATATTAAAAAAACCGGCTTCAAAGAAATTTCAGAAAGTCGAGGAGAATCAGCTTATATCATTGAATCTTCAGAATGTTACTATGCATTTGTAATTGAAGGGCTTGGAACTAAGAATTTAGTAGCTGATGAGGTCAGAAAAATCACCGGACGCTCTTATTATGACTTGATTGCCCAGGATACTGTGGCCATGATTGTTAATGATCTGATTACCGTTGGAGCCAAACCTTTAACAATTAATGCCTATTGGGCAGTCGGCAATTCCGAATGGTTTAACGATAAAAAAAGGATGAATGATCTTATCAATGGTTGGAAAAAAGCCTGTGATCTGGCTGGTGCTACTTGGGGCGGAGGCGAAACGCCGGTTCTTACAGATATTATTTATCCAAATACTATCGATCTTGCCGGTTCTGCTTTTGGCATTATTACTCCAAAAAATAGATTGATTCTGGGTGATAAAATTGCTGCCGGAGATGATATCATATTTTTAGCATCTAGCGGTATTCATGCCAACGGTTTAACTTTGGCCAGGAAAATTTTAGCTAAGACGAAAGATAAAAAAGCTTTTGGTCAGCTACTTCTTACTCCAACTATTATATATGCTAAAGTAATTAATGAGATATTAAATGGAGGTGCTGATATTCATTACCTGGTGAATATTACCGGACACGGCTGGCGGAAACTTATGCGGGCTAAAAAATCCTTCAGTTATGAAATAAATGATGTAAGCAGTGTTCCTGAAATTTTCCAGTTTATCCAAAAACAAGCCAGGCTGTCTGATAAAGAGATGTATGCTACTTTTAATATGGGTGCCGGATTTGCCGTTATAGTTAATCCCAAAGACGCAGAAAAAGTATTGGCAGTTTCGAAAAAACATAATATAAAAGCCTGGATCGGTGGAAGTGTTAATAAAGGTCCGAAACAGGTAATAATAAATCCGTTGGAATTTATCTATAAATCTGAAGAATTAAATATCAGGAAATAATATGGATAAAAAATTTTACACCATCGCCACTCTTGCTTCACATTCTTCATTGCAAATCTTGAAAGGTGCCAAAGACGAAGGCTTTAAAACGCTTTGTTTTGTCGTAAAAGAAAATTATGAATTCTACCGGAATTATAAATTTATTGATGAATTTGAAATTCTTAATGACTATCATGATCTGCCTAATCATGAAAGGAAATTTTCTTCGCGTA
>MFJA01000001.1:6957-7099 GCA_001779055.1 Candidatus Gottesmanbacteria bacterium RBG_16_37_8 | reverse complement strand
TGATTGTTAAAGCTTACGGCGCCAAGGTGGGGCTTGGTTACCGGCTATGTCCTGATAAAAAAAGCCTAAAAGATGTGCTTGCATCTTTTAAAAAAGAAAAATTTCTGATTCAGGAATATATCACCGGTACTCCGGTATATAT
>MFJA01000001.1:6593-6745 GCA_001779055.1 Candidatus Gottesmanbacteria bacterium RBG_16_37_8 | reverse complement strand
AATTGTTAAAGCTTCACTAAAGTTTGCGCCGCCGAAAGGAATGTTTGGTCCGTTTTGCCTGGAAACTGTCATTGACGAAAAAATGAATATTTATGCCATTGAAATTTCCTGCCGGATTGTTGCCGGGACTAATCTCTATATCAACGGTTCCC
>MFJA01000001.1:6030-6442 GCA_001779055.1 Candidatus Gottesmanbacteria bacterium RBG_16_37_8 | reverse complement strand
CCGGAGCCAAATTGCACGGTTTTAAAACAATCAGTATTCTTGTTTCCGGCAGGGATAAAACTTACCGTAAATACTATGCTAATCTATGTGATGAGCATTATTATCTGAATTCTTTCCGTGAATTAACATCTGCCTCAACTGTTAAATTCTTAAAAGCTAAACAGGTTATCTTCATTCCTCACCGTTATGTCCAGGTTTATTGCGATCTGGAGCAATTGGAAAATAATTTTCCTGTCCCAATATTTGGCAACCGCCATTTATTGAAATATGAAGAAAGAGAAGGAAAATTTAACCAGTATTCAATATTGAAAAAAGCAAGAGTTTTGTATCCGCAACAGTTTAAAAATCCCCGGGATATCGACAGGTTGGTGATTATTAAAACCAGGGAGGCCGTCAGAAATTATGAAAGGAG
>MFJA01000001.1:5388-5987 GCA_001779055.1 Candidatus Gottesmanbacteria bacterium RBG_16_37_8 | reverse complement strand
AAAAAAGGTTCTATCAAAAAGGAAGACCTGGACAATGCTGTTATTGAAGAATATCTGGTAGGTGTTCAGGTTAATTTTAATTTCTTTTATTCAATATTTGAAAAACGTTTGGAATTACTCGGCATTGATACCAGAAGGCAGACGAATATCGACGGGCTCATCCGTCTGCCTTATAAAGAGCAACGGCAATTTCTTAAATTTCAGTCTCCGTCATATATCGAAAGCGGCCATATTGCGGTTACAGTTAAAGAATCGCTGCTCGAACAGGCTTTCTCAATGGCCGAAAAAATTCTCTCAAGCGCTAAAAGTATTGTCCCCCCCGGTATCATTGGACCTTTTGCCCTGCAAACGGGAATAATACCCGGTCCGCCAAAAGAAAAAATCGTTATTTTTGATCTTTCATTAAGGATTCCCGGTTCTCCTGGTACTGCATTTACCCCTTATAGCGGTTATCTTTTCGGAAGAAGTGTTACCTTCGGTGAAAGGATTGCCATGGAAATAGGAAGAAGTATAAAATCAAACAGTCTTAAAAAAATTACAACCTGATGGATAACGATACAATTCAAAAATTGCAGGCAATCTCTCTTCTTGACGGACGC
>MFJA01000001.1:5060-5361 GCA_001779055.1 Candidatus Gottesmanbacteria bacterium RBG_16_37_8 | reverse complement strand
GATTATTTTTCGGAATATGCTTTGATCAAATACCGAATTATGGTAGAAACCGAATATCTCATTTTTTTGGGTAGGGAAACGGGAATTTTTACTAAAATGGAAAATGTTCAAGTGAGAAAAATAAGAAGCATCCTTCAAGATTTTACACCTCAAAAAGCGGTTAAAATCAAGGAAATCGAAAACAAAATCAATCACGATGTTAAAGCGGTAGAATACTATATTGCTGATAACCTTAAAAAGCTTAATTTGCCTGGTCTTATTCCGTTCGTTCATTTTGGCCTCACTTCCTATGACATTAATA
>MFJA01000001.1:4029-5051 GCA_001779055.1 Candidatus Gottesmanbacteria bacterium RBG_16_37_8 | reverse complement strand
ACGGGTTGATTCTCTCGGATTTCAAAACAAAAGTTTTACAGGTCTACCTTAAAAAAATAAGCGAAGCCATTAAAAATCTTATCATTAAGACTAGGTCATCAGTTATGCTCGGCCGGACCCACGGTCAGCCGGCATTACCGACTACCATGGGTAAAGAATTGGCTGTTTTTTATCAAAGACTCCACAAGGAAATTACTTTTTTGAAATCGCAACGCCTTGAAGGCAAGCTGACCGGAGCAGTTGGCAATTTCAATGCCTTATCTTTTGTCTTTCCCCAATACGATTGGCTGAATTTAAGTAAAAAATTCATTTCGCAACTCGGATTAGTTCCCAATGTCGTCACCACTCAAATCCTGCCTTATGATAACTGGCTTGTTTTGTTTGACTGCGTCCGCAGGATTAATTCAATACTTCTGAATTTAAGTCAGGACATTTGGTGGTATATAAGTCTTGAATATTTTGTCCAGGAAAAAAAGGAGGAAGAGGTCGGTTCATCTACCATGGCTCATAAAATTAATCCGATAACTTTTGAAAATGCCGAAGGCAATCTTCAACTGGCTAATTCCCTGTTTGAATTTTTTGGAAGGAAACTGCCGGTCTCCAGGCTGCAAAGAGATCTGACTGATTCCACTATCAAAAGGGATTTTGGGCTGGCTTTTGGTTTTACCATTTTGGCCTGGGACAGTTTACTGAACGGCTTTACCAGAATAAGTATTAATAATGAAAAAATGGCGAGTGATTTGAATAACCACTGGGAAATATTTGCCGAAGGGGTGCAAACCTATTTAAGGGCTAAGGGTCGGAGTCTTTCCTTTGAATTAATGAAAAAGGAAACCCTCGGGAAAAACCTGAATAAGCAGGAATTCTATGCCTTAATTGATAAATTGCCAATTGATAAGAAAGATAAAGAGAAATTAAAAATAAAAAATCTGGCAAACTATAAGGGTTTAACTGATGAAATAATTAAAATTGCACTTACGTCATGACCAAATATAAGAAAAATATTGCCGTTGTCGGTCTCC
>MFJA01000001.1:3082-3968 GCA_001779055.1 Candidatus Gottesmanbacteria bacterium RBG_16_37_8 | reverse complement strand
GGCGGCAATAACGCCGGTCATACCGTCGTCACCGGCAATCAAATATTCAAATTCCATCATCTGCCTTCAGGTGCGGCTTTAGGAAAAAAATTGCTCATTGCCCAGGGCTGTGTTATTAATCCCAAAGTATTGCTGGAAGAAATTGCAGTTCTGAAAAAAAATAACCTTTTTCCGGACTTAATGATTGACCCGCGTGTTCATCTGGTAATGCCCTATCATCAGCAGTTGGATTCAGCTACTGAGAAGTGGAAAGGTAAGTTGGCTACCGGAAGTCTAAAACTGGGTATAGGCTATTGTTATGAAGATAAAAATAACCGGATGGGCATCAGATTTGAGGATTTATTCGACAAAAAAATCTTTACGGAAAAAATCAATACTGTTTATCCGCTGAAAAAAGCTATTATTGAAAAAGTCTTTGGCAGTAAAATAACTGTCTCGCCTGCGCAAATTATAAAAGAATATGGTATATATGCCCAAAAGCTAAAAAAATACCTGGGTGACACGGCACAGGATGTCTGGAAAAACTGGGGTAAAAAGAAAATGATTTTTGAGGCAGCCCATGGTACTTTTTTGGATCCATCATTCGGAACATATCCTTATACGGTAGCACCTCCTTCAACCGCCGGTGCTCTTTTTTCCGGTGTCGGAATCGGGCCGGCTGAAATAATGGTTTTAGGTGTCGTTAAAGCCTATACGACCCGTGTCGGTAACGGACCTTTTCCGACTGAACAGAATAATAAAATAGGAAGTACTCTCCAAATGACGGGTCGGGAATTCGGTACAACATCCGGCAGGAAGAGGAGATGCGGCTGGCTGGATTTGACGATGCTCCGCTCTGCCGTTAAACTGAATAATGTCAGGTATTTGGCTGTTAGCAAACTTGATG
>MFJA01000001.1:0-3050 GCA_001779055.1 Candidatus Gottesmanbacteria bacterium RBG_16_37_8 | reverse complement strand
ACCCATTATTTATATCATGGAAAAAAAATCAGTTTCTTTCCGGCAGGTATGAATACTTTTCACGAGCACATTCCTGTTTATAAGAAATTCAGTGGTTGGCGGAAGAATATTGAAAATGTAAGGATATATACCGATCTGCCTAAAAATTGCCGGAATTATCTCGAATTTATAGAGAGTGAAATAGGCATCCCGGTCAGATATATTTCGGTTTCACCGGAAAGAAATGGGATTATTTATGGATAATAACTACAAACTGGCATTAACGTATGATGATGTTTTGCTGGTTCCCAAAAGGTCAAAAATTGCCCACCGCCGTGATGTTTCGACCAAAGTTAATTTGACCAGGGATATCACTCTTGAAGTGCCTTTTATCTCGGCCAATATGGATACGGTTACGGAGAGCAAAATGGCAATTTCATTGGCCCATAACGGCGGTATTGGTATTATTCACCGTTTTATGTCTGTTGAGAGGCAGGTCAATGAAGTAAAAAAAGTCAAACGTCATGAAGGATTTATCCTTTACAAACCTTTTACTCTATTACCCTGGCAGACTGTCAGGGAAGCTAATCTTAAAGCCGAAGAAACAAAAGTCTCCAGCTTTATAATAATTGATGAGGCTGACCGTGTTCAGGGTATTTTAACCAGACGGGATTTGGTTTTTGCCGGAAATTTCAAAACACCGGTTTCCCAAATCATGACACCATTTAATAAGCTGATTACGGCTTCTTATAAAATCACCTATCAAAAGGCCAAAGAAATTATCCTTAAAAATAAAATTGAAAAATTGCCTTTGGTTGATGAGAATAAAAAGTTAAAAGGTCTGATTACAGCTAAAAGTATTGAGCATTTGGGGTTATATCCAAGAGCAACCACTGATAAATACGGCCGGTTGCGGGTCGGAGCTGCTGTTGGTGCGGTCGGTGACTTTCTCGAGCGAACCAAAGAATTAATTGAGGCAGGTTGCGATGTTATTGTTGTCGATGTAGCCCATGGTCATAATGAAATCGCTCTGTCTGCCGTCAAAAAAGTCAGAAGTAAATATAAGGACGTTGCTCTAATTGGCGGTAATGTTGCAACTTCTGCGGCTATTAAAGATTTAATTAAACTGGGTGTTGATGCCATTAAAGTAGGTATCGGTCCCGGTGGTTTATGTACAACCAGAATTGTCACCGGGATCGGCATGCCTCAGTTTACCGCTGTAAGGGAATGTAGTTATGCAGCTAAAAATTCATCTGTTTCCATTATTGCCGATGGCGGAACCAATTTCCCCGGTGATATTACCAAGGCTCTGGCCGCAGGTAGCAGCGCCTGTATGCTGGCCGGCTGGTTTGCCGGAACCGATGAGGCACCTGGAGGCGTTATTATGCGGGACGGTCTTAAATACAAAGTCCACCGTGGAGCAGCTTCCTTTTTAGCTGTTGCTGACAGGAAAATTGCCAGTGAGGAAATTACCAGCGTAGACAGGCTTAATACAATAGTCGCTGAAGGCGTCGAAGCATTAGTACCTTATAAGGGCAGCGTCAACGATG
Organism: Candidatus Gottesmanbacteria bacterium RBG_16_37_8; assembly: GCA_001779055.1. GTDB lineage: Bacteria > Patescibacteriota > Microgenomatia > 2-02-FULL-39-11 > 2-02-FULL-39-11 > 2-02-FULL-39-14. The sequence continues at coordinate 1,521 of MFJA01000001.1, read as the reverse complement.
TCATTGATCAGCTTCTCGGAGCCTTACGGTCCGGTATGAGTTATTGCAATGCCAATTCTATCAAGGAAATGCAGAAAAATGCGGAATTTGTCAGGATTACCGAATCAGGATTAAGGGAAAGCAAATCGCATAATGTTAAATTAATCTGAAATGTCCAAATATTATTCAGTTGGCAGGAATAAAAATCACTATGACGGAAATTCGCTCCTGCCTTACAAATTATCAAGAAGTAAAATTGATCTTTTTATAAATTGTCCCCGTTGTTTCTATCTGGATAGAAAATTGGGAATAGCTCAACCTCCAGGATATCCTTTCAGTCTCAATAGTGCGGTTGATAAGCTTCTGAAAAAAGAATTCGATATTCACAGGACTCAAGGTCAGGCCCATCCTTTAATGAAATCCTACGAAATCGATGCTGTGCCTTTTCAACACCTTGATATTGATACCTGGCGAAATCCATTTAAAGGAATAAGATATTTTTATTCTGATCTTAATTTAGATATTTTTGGGGCAATTGATGACGTCTGGATTAATCCCTATAAGGAACTCCATATTGTTGACTACAAATCAACAGCCAAAGAAAGTGAGGTCACTCTGGATGCGGATTGGCAGATTGGTTACAAGAGGCAAATGGAGATTTATCAATGGCTTTTTCATAAGAATAATTTCAAAGTATCGACGCTAGGTTTCTTTGTTTATGCCAATGGTACAACCGATAGAAAAGCTTTTGACGCAAAACTGGAATTCAAAGTCTCCATTCTTCCCTATGAAGGTAATTTTGATTGGCTGGAAGATGTTTTAAAAGACCTTAAATCCTGTCTGGACTCTGATAAAATTCCCAAAGCCGGTCCCGATTGCGACTATTGTCTCTACCGCTTGTCTTCAAGAAAGGCCGAATTGTCCCCAGCCTGAAAATGATGATATAATTCACTTTACATTATCAGAATATGACTTGGTTTATTTATCTGGCAAAAGGTAAGGACAAATCTCTTTATACCGGAATAACCACCAATATAAAAAGAAGAGAGAAAGAACATAATTTTGATAATAAACTGGGGTCAAAATCATTAAGAGCTAAAAGACCGGTTAAAATAGTTTATTCTGAACTTTACAACAATCAGTCAGAAGCTAGAGAACGGGAGATAGAAATTAAAAGTTGGAAAAGAAAATATAAACTTAAACTTATTGAGGGGAATAACGGGTTTACCCGGAAATTTTCCTCAGAAAATGTTCCGGGCCCGTAGCTGAACCCCGATGATATCGGGGCAAGCGGTAGAGCAGCTTTTATGTCATGGATATACATATTGAAAAATTCAAAAACAAAAAGATATTATATTGGTTCAACGATTGATTTAAAACGTCGGATAAAACAACATCGCAGTGGAAATACAAAAACTTCTAGAATATTGCAGACCAAAGAATTAGTATATTTTGAAGAATATAACTCTGAACGAGAAGCTCGTCAAAGAGAAAAACAATTAAAATCGTTTAAGAGTAAAATATACATAGAAAAATTAATAT